>JANNRQ010000020.1:0-1641 GCA_031401495.1 Gemmatimonadota bacterium | reverse complement strand
GGTCCTTCGCTTCGCTCAGGACGACAGGGCCTTACTGGACGAGCTGTTCGAAGCTCGTGCTGTGGGACTCCATCTGCCGCTTCACCATCTCGTAGTACGTCCCGCGCGCGGCCATCAACTCTTCATGGGTGCCGCGTTCCGCAATCCGGCCGTCCTCCATCAGCAGGATCAGGTCGGCACGTTGAATCGTGGACAGGCGGTGCGCCACGACGAACGTCGTACGATCCGCCAGCAGCGCGGACATCGACGCTTGGATCAGCTGCTCGCTCTCGGTGTCCAGGTTGGACGTGGCCTCGTCTAGGATGAGGATCTGCGGGTTCTTGAGGATCGCGCGCGCGATGGCGAGCCGCTGCTGCTGGCCGCCTGACAGCTTCACGCCGCGTTCGCCCACGAAAGTCTCGTAGCCTTCCGGCAGCTTGACGATGAACTCGTGCGCGTTGGCTCGCCTGGCAGCGTCCTCCACATCCTCGAAGCTGGCGTTGTGCCGGCCGTACGCAATGTTGTCGCGCACCGATCCGTCGAACAAGAAGACATCCTGCTGCACAATGGCCAACAGGTCGCGATACGTGCGCAGCTTGAAGTCGCGGATGTCCATGCCGTTCACCAGCACTCGGCCCTTGTTGGGGTCGTGGAAGCGGGCGACGATATCCGTGACCGTGGTCTTGCCTGCCCCACTGCGACCCACGAGCGCGATCACGGAGCCGCCCTTCACCGTCACGTTGAAGTCGCGCACCACGGGCAGGTTCTCGCGGTACTCGAACTCCACACCCTCGAGCGTGATCTCATTCACAATGCGCGGCGCATCCACCGCGCCGGGTTTGTCCGGCTTGTCGTCCTCCATCTGCATCACTTCGAACACGCGCTCCATCGCCGCCAGCGACCGCTGCAACTCGGAGAACGAATTCACGATGTTCCACACCGGATTCAGCAACAGGAACGTGTACCACTGGAACGCCATGATGTCGCCGATGGTGGCGCGTCCCATGACGTTGAGATAGCCGCCATACCACACGATCACGACGTTGACGCCGGAGACGAGCAAGCCCCACGACGTCCACAGAATCAGCTCCCGACGATGCGCGAACAATTCCTTGCGCAGCACCGTGTGCCGTCCCTGCATGTAGTCCAGCAGTTCGCGCACCTCGCGACCAAAAGCACGGACGACGCGAATGCCCATGAACGTCTCGCCGACGCGCCCGTCGATCAGCTCCACGTCTTTGCGGACGGCGCGGTAAATCGGCCGGATGCGACCGGCCGAGATGAAGCTCATCAGCATGGCGCCCGGGATGATCGCCATGGCCGTAAGCGCCAGCCGCCAGTTGAGCGTCATCAGAATCGTGATCGCGACGATCAAACGGATCACCGACAGCGACGGCGACACGATCGCCATCTGGAGCAGGCCGGTCGTGGTGTCGATATCGCCCGTGAGCCGCGACAGGATTCCGCCGGTCTTCATGTCCCAGAGCTTGGGCAGCGGCAGGTGCAGCATCCGGGTGAACAGCGCGCGCCGCAGCGACAGCATCACCTTCGTGTTGAGGATCCGTTGCCGGTAGTCCTTCACCACGTTGAGCAAGCTCGAGAAGATGATGACGCTCAAGAACGCGGCGCCGCCCAGGTTGAGCCACAACAGGCGGCCCTGCG
>JANNRQ010000019.1:0-5581 GCA_031401495.1 Gemmatimonadota bacterium | reverse complement strand
GCCTGCACGCGCGAGCCCTTGAGGCCGACGCACGCGCCCACCGGATCGATGGACTCGTCCTTGGAGAACACCGCGATCTTGGTGCGGCTGCCGACTTCACGGGCGGACGCCTTGATCTCGACGATGCCCTGTTGAATCTCTGGCACTTCGAGCTTGAAGAGCGCCTGCACAAAGAGCGGGTCGCCACGGCTGAGGATGAGGCGCGGGCCCTTGGGCGTCTCTTCGACGCGCTTGAGCACCGCACGGATCGTCTCGCCCTGATGGAAATGCTCGCGGTGATTCTGGTCGCGGTACGGAATAATGGCTTCCGCCTCGCGGAACTTGTTGAGCATGACGACGAGCTTGCCGCGTTCAATCTGCTGGATTTCTCCCGACAGCAATTCCCCGAGCTTCGTTGAAAACTCGTCGCGGATCTTGGAACGCTCGCCCTCTCGGACGCGCTGAATGATGCGCTGCTTGGCGGCCTGCACCGCGGCGCGACCGAAAATCGCGAAGTCCACGGGCTCCTCGAGCACGTCGCCGACTTCGAAGCCTTCGTCAAGGCCCTGCGCGTCCGCGAGCGAGACTTCCTTTGAAGGATCCTCGACCACATCCACGACGGTACGGAGCAGCACGATCTTGATGCCGCCCTTGACGTCGTCGATGGTGACTTCGGCCTGGACGTTGGGACCGTACTTCTTGGCGAGCGCCGCCATGATTCCGTCCTGCAGCAAACCGTAAAGCTCCGAACGTTCAATTTGCTTGACGTTCGTTACCTCTCGGAATGCGGCCAGGATCTCTGCAGGGCTAACCATCAATCAGTCCTCGTTGGCTATCAGATTCTGAACGCCAATCGCGCTTGCTTGACCGCCGCGATCGGCACTACGCGAGTTTTCTTGTTCTCTTCCAGCGTCACCGATTCTGACCCAGCTTCGCCGTCCACACTGACCAATCGGGCCTCGAACCTGCCGCCATGCTCCGGCGCCAGCACCGAAACCCACCGTCCCACGAACCGCCTCCACTCGGCGGGTGTCCGCAGCGGTCGATCGCCCGGTGAAGACACCTGCAACACGTAGCGCTCGGGCACCAACCCGCTGTCGTCGAGCCGTGCCTCGAGCATTCGAGACACCCTCGCACAGTCATCCACCGACACCTTTTCACCGTCGCGCCGTTCGATCCGAATCTCGAATAGCGGCTGACTCCTGGAACCAGCGGTTCGAAGCTCAACGAGATCGAATCCGGCAGCACCAAGCTCATTTGTTACAACGACTTCCAGCGTTTGGCTCACACCGCGTCTAGGTATTTCCAGAGAACAAAAAAATGTGGGGAACCTCCCCCACATTCCGTTCGCGGGGCTTTCACCCGCGCAACACAAATAAGGTATCCGGCCCCATGGGGACCGGCAACCCCTCGGCGCTGTTAGTCCAGAGCGTTTGGAGGACGAGCACGCAGATCCCTCGCTGGGATCAGGATGACATCGCCAGATCCCTCCCTTCTCTTCGCTCACAGGCGGGCGCTACGCGCGGGATGACACCTGTGCGAAGATGACGGCGAGTTGGCGGCCGGAGTCGCCGGCGCGGTGCGAGAAGAAGCGCGCGTTGTCGTGTTTGGTGCACAACAGCGACGTCGTGACGTGCGCGATGCCCGCTGCGCGCGCATGACTGGCGATCAATTCGCGCACATCAACGGTGCGGGAAGCGCTCTGCGGAGCCCCGATGAGCTGCGTCGCGACGTCCGCGCTCACCTCGTAACACGTGCCGCAAATCGCGGGGCCCAGGTGGACGCGCAGGTCCGACGCGCGCGCGCCGCGCGAAACGAACGAGGAGATGCCCCGCTCCACGATCCGCGCCACCGTACCGCGCCAACCGGAGTGCAACAGCGCCACGGCGCCCGAGGGATGCGCGATGAAGATGGGAACGCAGTCGGCGATCGTGACGCCCAGGGCGGTCCCGCGAGTCGCCGAATGGTGTCCATCCGCGTCGCCACTGCGCAGCCATCCGTGCCACCGGACGCTGTGCTCGATGACCGTTGCACCGTGCACCTGGTGCGACGTCGCCAGCCGGTCCACGCCCACGACTTTGGCCGCGTCTCGAATAGCGTCCCAACGACTGGCAACCACGTTGGCCGGCTCGGTGGACGCGGAGCTGACAGTGCCGAACGCCCGGGTGGTCGTGAATGCGGTGACGCCGAACTCCGCGAAGTCGTGAACGACTTCCGCGTATTCCGGCCCGATCATCGGGCGCCGCGATCCTCCTCGCGGGTGATCTTCGCGCCGAGCGCGTTGAGGCGTTCGTCGATGCGCTCGTAGCCGCGCTCGATTTGCCCAATGTTGCGAATGGTGCTCGTCCCTTCCGCGCACAGCGCGGCGATGAGCATGGCCATGCCGGCGCGGATGTCGGGCGACTCCACCGTCGCGCCTCGCAGCTTGCTCGGCCCCGACACGAGCGCGCGGTGCGGATCGCACAACACGATGCGCGCGCCCATCGCGGTGAGCTTGTCGACAAAGAAGAGCCGCGACTCGAACATCTTCTCGTGCATCATTACGAGACCTGAGCACTGCGTCGCGGTGACGATGGCCGCGGACATGGTGTCGGCGGGAAACGCGGGCCAGGGCTGATCCTCGATCTTCGGCACGTGGCCGCCGAGGTCCGGCTCGATCTCGCGGGTCTGCATTGCCGGCACGAGGAGGTCATTGCCCTCCTTCTTGCAACAAATGCCGAGCCTCTCGAAGCCAAGGAGCGTCGAGCGGAGATGCTCGACCCCTGCGTCCTTGATGCGCAGCTCCGATTTCGTGACGGCCGCGACGGCGATGAACGAGCCGACTTCGATGTGATCGGGCCCGATGCGATGCGTACCGCCCTTGAGCGGGCGGCCACCTTCGATGGTGAGCTGATTGGTGCCGATGCCATCGATCTTCGCGCCGAGCGTGACGAGGAAGCGGCACAGGTCCTGCACGTGCGGTTCGCTCGCGGCGTTGCGGAGTACTGTGGTGCCCTTCGCTGCGGCCGCCGCAGTCACGGCGTTCTCGGTCGCGGTGACGCTGGGCTCGTCGAGGAACACATCGGCGCCCGTGAGACCCTGCGAACTCAACTGAAGCGTGTCCGTGAACTGGACGGCGACGCCCAGCGCTTCGAGCGCCAGGAAGTGCGTATCGAGCCTGCGACGACCGATGACGTCGCCCCCGGGCGGCGGAAGGCGAATCTCTCCGCAGCGAGCGAGCACCGGTGCTACGAGGAGAATCGACGCGCGAATCCGGCGGCACAGGTCAGGATCCAGCTTGCCGGCGGTGACCGTCCTGGCGTGGATCTCGAGCGTGTTCCGGTCGATCCAGTCCACGCGAACGCCGAGGGACTGGACCAATTCCACGAGCACTTCCACATCGCGGATGCGAGGGACGTTGGTCAGCGTGACTGGCTGGTCCGTGAGCAGCGCCGCGCAGATGATCGGGAGCGCCGCGTTCTTGTTGCCGGACGGATGGATCGATGCGCCGCTCTTGAGCGGCCGGCCTCCTTCAACGATGTACTGGAGAGCGCCCATGGCCCGCGAAGGTTGACCGGGTGCTTCGCGTGCGTCAAGCGTGATGCGAACTTGACCATCCAGTGCCGCTTCCGTAGGATGCCAAATGCCCCCAGCAGACCGCGACTGGTTCGACACGCTCGTCGGCGTGGCGAGCGTGTTCAACACGCTGGTGCTCACGTCGCTTCTGGTGGTGATGGTGCCCGCGGTCGTGGCGATCACCCGGAACCTCAAGCAACTGCGCGACCTCCTGGACCGCGCGTATTCCGACCTTGGCCCGCTCACCGCGAGCGCCAACCGGATTGCGGCGAACGTCGAGGAGATCTCGGAATCGGTCAAGGACGAGGTGCTGCAAGTGAAGGAGACGGTTGGTCAGGCCACGCGGGGACTGCACAATGCGGTTGAGAGCACGGAGCGACGGCTGCGCGACTTGGGTGCGCTGATGGACGTGGCGCAGGGCGAGGCTGAGCGCATCGTCCTGGGCACGGCGGCGGCGGCACACAGCGTCCGCGCCAGTGCGTCGTCCGCATTGGGCGACGATGACGGCGAGGATCTGCTTGACGGCGATTCGCCGCAACGACGCAGCTCCCGTCCACAGGTGCGCTCGCGGCGCAAGCGCGCCGGCTAGTGCGAGCGCTGTCGCTGATTGGCGCCGCGTTGGCGCTGCTCATGCTGCTGCCAGACACCGCGTGGGCGTGGACGCCGGGCACGCACGTGTTCCTTGGCGACGCAGTGCTGCGTTCGCTCTCGTTGCTGCCACCTGCCATCGGCGACTTGTTGCGCGCCTTCCCACACGAGTTTCTCTACGGGTCCATCGCGGCGGATACGAGCATCGCGAAGAAGTACGCGCCGGCCGGACGACATTGCCACTCGTGGAACGTGGGGTTCGAGATTCACGATGCGGCGCGCGATGAGCCGCTGCGCAGCTTCGGGCTGGGCTATCTCTCGCACCTCGCCGCCGACGCGGTGGCGCACAACTACTTCGTGCCACGGCAGCTCGCGATCACGTCGAGCACGAGCGGGATCGGGCACAGCTATTGGGAGAGCCGGTTCGAAACGCATCTGGGAGAACGTTCCGGCGTGCGCGCGAGCGACCTGATCCGACGGGATCACGGTCGCGCGGACGCGCTGCTCGACCGGATCCTGAGCCCCACGATCTTCAGCACGTCCACCAACCGCCGGATTTTCCGCGGCATGGTACACACAGCGGACGCCGAGTCGTGGCAGCGGATCTTCCAGATGATGCTGTAGCACAGCCGCTGGGATTTGACGGACGTCGAAGTCGGCGTGTATCTGGCCCGCTCGTTCGACTTCGTGATCGACATCCTGTCGCGCTCGGACTCCGCCGAGCCGTGCTCCCTGGATCCGTCGGGTGATGCGCCGCTGCGACTGGCCAAGCAAATTCGGCGTGACACCATGCGCCAACGCGGGCCCGATGCACTGCGCTCCGCCGCCGATGCGCACTTCAGTATGCCATCAAGCCAGCTGGAGTTCGCCGGCCAGCTGGCCGATCCGCTCTATATCCCGAACCGCTCTGCCAGCAGCTGAGCCAGACGTTTGGGATCGGCGCTGCCTTTTGATTTCTTCATGACGGCGCCGATGAGCACTCCCTGAAGCTTGGTTTCGCCAGCCTTGTAGCGCTCCGCTTCCTTCGGCATCGCGGCGATCACTTCTTCCAGCCAACCGCGGAGCGCGGCGTCGTCGGAGACCTTGAGCAATCCATCGCGCTTGGCGATCGCATCCGGTGCGTCCGGCGACGCCAGCATCGACGAGAAGATCTGCTTGGCCGCGGTGTGACTTACTGTGCCGCCGCCCACAAGCTTCAGTAGCGCGCCGAGCCGGTCCGGACGGATGCTGAAGGCCGCGATCGAGCCATTGGCGGTCTTGAGGGCACCAAGCACTTCGGTCATGACCCAGTTGGCCGCTGCCTTTCCATCGGACGCGGCCTTTGCGACGGACTCGAAGTAGTCGGACAACGCCGCTGAGGACGTGAGCACTGCGGCGTCGTACGCCGGCAGGTGGTACTCCTTTTCCAGTCGGGCCCTGCGCGCGGCGGGCAACTCCGGCACGCTGGCGCGAACCTTCT
>JANNRQ010000018.1:0-47695 GCA_031401495.1 Gemmatimonadota bacterium | reverse complement strand
CCCTGCGTTGGTGTTCGTGCATGGCGGACCGGCGCGTCAGATGCTGCCAGGCTACCACTACATGCAGTTCTATCACTGGTTCTACGCGTACAACCAGTACCTCGCGGACCAAGGCTACATCGTCATTTCGGTGAACTACCGCAGCGGCATCGGCTATGGCCGCTCGTTCCGCCAGGCAGCCAACACCAACGCGCGCGGAAACTCGGAGTATCAGGACGTGCTCGCGGCCGGCAAGTATCTCCAGACGCGTGACGATGTGGACCCGGCGCGCATCGGCATCTGGGGCCTGTCGTATGGCGGCCTGCTCACCGCGCAGGCGCTGGCGCGCAATTCTGATTTGTTCATCGCGGGCGTGGACTACGCCGGCGTGCACATGTACGGCAATTCGCTGGATCCCGAGAACGTCGGCTTCAAGTCGTCCGCCATCGGCGCAATCGACGGATGGAAGTCACCGGTGCTGCTGGTGCACGGCGACGACGACCGCAACGTGGACTTCGCGCAGACAGTGGGGCTCGTGTCACTTCTGCGCGCGCGAAACATCTACTACGAACTCATGGTGGTCCCGGACGACCTGCACGAGTCGTTCTACCACCGCAACTGGATCATGACGTTCGACCGCACCACCGCGTTCCTGAAGCGCTTTGTGTGGAACAAGGAGACCGCGTCGGCGGTGATGCAGCCGAACAAATAGTTCTCGGCGGCGCGGCGTTGCCGCGCCGATGCTGTTCTCGGCCGGCACTTCGTGCCGGATTTGCAGTGGTTTCGTGCGCATGAACCGACTGTGATCCGCGCCGGAGGCGCGGCCGAGCACATGAATCGGCGCCGCTTCGCGGCGCCGCCGAGAACAGTTCAAGGCCGCCGAGAACAGTTACGGCTTTGGCAGATCCATCCCGGCAAGGCGAGCAACAATCAACGCCGCCCATTGCGGACCAAGCCAGCCGCTCGGCCCGTCCTCGTACCATTCGGCCAGTGAGTGGCCGCCGCCACCCTCGCCGCCGCCGTCAATCGCGATGCCCGCAACGCCGCGTGAGATCGGCAAGTTGGCGTCGGTGCTTGAGGCGGTCGCCGTTGTGTTGAAGCCCAGCGCCTTGGCAGTCTGGAATGCGACCTGCACGATGCGCGCCGAATCGCTCTGCGCGCCGGTGGGTCGGATGCCGATCGTGTCGATCACCAAGGAGATCTTGGCGCGCGAGGCGCGTTCGCCGGGCCAGCGCGCATTTTCCGCGGTGAGCGCAGCGGTGAGCGCTGCGCGGATCTGGGCATCGACGGCGGCGAGGTTCGCGACGCTCTCCGAGCGCATGTCGATTTCCATCGAGGCCTCGAACGCGATTGAGTTCACGGACGTGCCGCCGGCAATCACTCCGACGTTGAACGTCGTCTTCGGGTTCGCGTTGACTTGAACGTCGGCGATGCCATCGATCGCGCGACCGAGTGCGTGGATCGGGTTGGGAATGCCGAACGCGCCGTAGCTGTGTCCACCTGGACCCTTGTACGTGACCTTGTAGCGATTGCTGCCGACCGCGCGTGAAACGAAGTCCGTGCCCTGGCCATCGACCGAGATGAAGTAGTCGATCTTGCCCTTGAGCTCGACGTCGAAGAGGTGGCGTACACCGCGCAGATTGCCCGGCCCTTCCTCACCGACGTTGCCGACGAAAATGATTCGGGCATCGTGGCGCGGATCGGCGCGCTGATACGCGCGCGCGACCGCGAGGACCACAGCGAGCCCGCGACAATCGTCACCGATGCCGGGGCCGCTCATGCGGCCGCCCTGATCCTTCACCTTCACGTCGGTTCCCTCGGGAAACACGGTGTCGAGGTGTCCGGCGAGCACGATCGTCGGCCCGCGCCCCGTGCCCGGCCTCTCGGCGATCACGTTCCCGATGGCGTCGATGCGTGTGGCGAGCCCGAGCGCCTCGAAGCGCCGCTTGTACTCGAGTCCGCGCTCCGTCTCCTTGAACGGCGGCGCGGGGATTTCGCAGATCGTTCTTTGTTGCTGGAGAGTCCAGGCGTTGTCGGCTTTAACGGTGGCCAGGATCGCGTCGATGCCCTGAGCCTCCGCGCGTGGCGCAAGGATCGCGAGAGCGACAGCAAGGAACGTCTTCTTCATAATGGCAGGCATCTCGGGCAGGGTTGGGAAGTTCGTTTCACGCGGATGACGCTGATTGACACGGAAGCTTCAGAAGGCTCTGCGAGCACGGACATTAGTCGCGCACTCCGAGAGAATGTTTCTTTTGTTAACAACAAAACAGCCCACCCCATGCTTGCGGAGGTATGTACGCCACGCCGGCCCCTCTGCCCTTTCCGCTCCCTTCCGTGTCATCCGCGTGAGCCGAACTTGCGAAACGCGACCTCACGTTGCGAGGATGAGTTTGACACCGGCGATCACCAGCACAACGGCGAGCATGCGCTTGATAACCGTGTGATCGAACCGCCTGGCCCCAAGGTACGACCCCGCCGCGCCACCGATGAGCGCGGCGCCCGCGAGTGGAAGCGCGACGCTGGGTATGGAGCGTGTCGCACTGAAGTTTCCCGCGAGCCCTGCAACTGAGTTGAGCAGGATAAAGGCCGCGGACGTCGCGGCCGCGTTCTTGGTCCTTGCCCACTTCATGAACAGCAGCACCGGCGTCAGGAAGATCCCGCCCCCGGTGCCTGTAAGTCCGGCGAAAAGGCCGAGCACGCCACCAACACCGATCGCAATCGGCTTCGTCACTTCGCGCGCAACAACATCCTCGCTTGGCTTTGCGAGGAGTCGCGCGGCGGACAACAGCAGCACCACGCCCACCAGAATCTTGAACACCTGAGTCGGCAGCGTGACCAAGCCGCCCAGGAACGCCATCGGCACTGCAAGCACCGCAAACGGCCACAGCAGTCGCCAATGAAAGTGCCCCGCGCGCGCGAACTGCCAGGTCGTCAGCAGCGATACCAGAATGTTCAGCGTCAGAGCCGTGGGGCGGATCACCGCAGCGGTGAGCCCGAACAGCGACATCACTGCGATGTAGCCTGACGCGCCTGCGTGCCCAACCGTCGAGTAGAGAAACGCGACAGCCGCGACGGCAAGTGCAAGCAGGATTGTCGTTTCTGCGCTCATGATCCGTCGTTACGCGTGGGTCTGACAGGGCGTGTATAATACGCGCCTATGGCTGACACCGCCGTCCGCATTCAAGGCGTCACGAAGCAGTTCAGCGACAAACTCGCCGTCAACAACCTGTCGCTGACGGTCCCGCGTGGATCCGTGTACGGATTGCTCGGCCCCAATGGCGCCGGCAAAACCACGACGATCCGGATGATCCTCGATATCATCGTCCCGGACAGCGGTACGATCGAGGTGCTCGGTCAGCCGCATCTCGCGAAGGGCGTCAGCAACAGGGTCGGCTACCTGCCGGAAGAGCGCGGCCTGTACAAGAAGATGCAGGTGCGGCGAGTGCTGAAGTTCCTCGCGGAGCTCAAGGGCGTGGACGCCAAGACCGCGGACAAGCGCATCACGACGTGGCTCGAACGGTTGAGCCTCAAGACGCCGGAAAAGGACTGGGGCAATGCCAAGGTCGACGAATTGTCGCGCGGCATGCAGCAAAAGGTGCAGTTCATCGGTACGCTGCTCCACGAACCGGAGCTCGTCATTCTCGACGAGCCGTTCTCCGGCCTGGACCCGATCAACTCGCAAGCGCTCAAGGACGCAATCGTCGAGCTCAAGCGCGACGGCAAGACGGTCATCTTCAGCACGCATCTGATGGACAACGCCGAACGCCTGTGCGACTCGGTGTGCATCGTGGCGCGCGGCGAGAAGGTGCTTGACGGCGAGGTGAAGGCGGTGAAAGCCGAGCGCGGCACGCGCAACGTGGCGCTCGCGATCGACGGTGACGCCAACGGCGCCGTCCGCGCCGTGCTCACGGACACTCGCCTGGTGAGGCGGATGGATGACCAGAACCGCTACTTCGAGATCGAGCTGGCCGAGAAGGCGGATCCGCAGGAGCTGCTGAAGAAAGTGCTCGCAGCGGGAGCCGCCGTACGTCGCTTCGAAATGATTTCGCCGTCACTGCACCAGATCTTCCTGGAACGCGTCGGCGCCACCGGCGTCGAGGAGGGCATGTCCGGCCATGGGTAAGACTTGGGTTGTCTTCAAGCGCGAGTACCTCGAGCGCGTGCGCTCGAAGTGGTTCCTGATCGCGACCTTCCTCGGCCCCGTGTTCTTCGGGTTCATCATGGTCGTTCCAATCGTGATGGCTGCGAAAACCAAGACCTCGTCGCAGCTGGCCAACGTCCTCATCCTCGACGCCACCGGCACCGAGCTCGGCAATCGCGTGGCCAAGTCGCTCGCAAGCAACAATCCGACCTCACCGGCTCCGCGCGTTCGCGCGATCAAGGCCGAGCAGATTGCGCAGGCCGAGACGACGGCGACTGCTGACGTCATCGGCCGTCAGGCGATCGGCTACGTGTTGCTCGACGCCAACACGATCGCGGGCAAGGAAATGCGCTACGCGGGCCGCAATGCCACGAGCTTGGTCGATGTCCAGAGCATCACGTCAGCCGTGCGCACGTCGCTGCTGACCATGCGCCTCGAGAACGAGGGCCTGAATGCGCAGCGTGTCACGATGCTGACCAGTGTGCGCCTGGAAGCCAAGACCGAGAAGATCGACGACCGCGGTCGGGAGAAGGCCAGCGGCCTCACCAGCCTCTTCTTCGGCTACGCCGTGTCGTTCCTGCTGTACATCATGATCGCGATTTACGGCCAGAGCATCATGCGCGGCGTGCTGGAGGAAAAGACCAACCGCGTGGCCGAGGTCGTGATCGCGAGCGTGAAGCCCGACGTGCTGCTGGCCGGCAAGATTCTTGGCTCGGGCCTCGTCGCGGTCACCCAGGTGCTCGCGTGGCTGGTCATGGCGCTCGCGATGTATTTCGTTCGGATCCCGATCCTCAAGGCCTTTGGCGCTGCGCCTGCGATGGTGGGCGGAGCGATCAACCTGCCATCAATCGCGCCGCATGTCGGCGTGGCGCTGGTACTCCTGTTCATTCTCGGCTTCGTCTTCTACGCGTCGCTCTTCGCGGCTGTTGGCGCGATGGTGAGCAACCAGGAAGACGTGCAGGGAGCGGCGACGCCGGTGATGATGATGCTCGTCTCGTCCATCATCTTCATGCAGGCAGTGATGCTCAATCCTTCGAGCACGCTCGCCGTCGTGATTTCGCTCCTGCCCTTCTCGGCGCCAATCATGATGCCGATGCGCATGGCCCTGGTGGCCGTGCCGTGGTACGAGATCGTCGGATCGCTGGTGAGCGTCGGCCTGGGCTGCTGGGCCGCGATCTGGCTCTCCGCGCGGATCTATCGCGTCGGCCTCCTGATGTACGGCAAGCGACCCACGCTCAGGGAGCTGTCGCGCTGGATTCGGATGGCCTAATGGCAGTTCTCGGCCGGCGCTACGCGCCGGATTTGTCGTTGGCCAAGGACGACGACGCCAGCGAGTAGCTCTTCCGCGCTGCGAACATGAATGCGAGCGCGACGATCAGGCCTAGCGCCGTAATGACCTGTAGCGAATTCCCCAGACGCAAGACATCGCGGTCAAAGAAGCGGTCGGTGACGAAGCCGACTGCCAGCGGGCCGAGCGAGAACGCGATGAGGTTGAGCGTGAGGATGAAGAGCGCCACACCCTGAGCCTTGAGGCGCGCCGGCACGAGATGCGCCGCGCCAGCCTGCGCGGCGCCCCACGGCAGGGCAGCGAACACGTTGACGACACCAAGCCAAAGAATGACGGCCGTGTCGCCAGTCGAGCCGAACGCGGCGATGGCTGAGATAAAGAGCCCGGCGGAGCCGATCATGCCGACGCGTAGCGGAGCGTCTCGATGACCGCGCTTGAGGAACCAGTCACTGAGTCGTCCGCCGCCCATGACGCCGATCGTGCCGAGGGTCATGGTGAGGATCCCCTGCACCATGCCGGCGCGGGGCACGGACCACTCGAGCGACGCTGTCATCCAGCGATTCATCCACGTGGCGATGCCGAAGTTGACGGTAGCGCTGGCGACGAAACCCGCTGCGTAGAGCGAAGAAACCCGAAAATTGGCGCGCGCCCAGGCCCACAGTTCCGAAAGAGGCGCCGTTCCGCGCGAGTGGTCGATGCGCTCCGGTTCTCGCACAGTCCACATCAGCGCGGCCACGAGGAGCCCCGGCAGGCCGACCATGAGAAACACAGTCTGCCACGGACGGATCGCTCCGACGATTGGAAGGCTCCACATCTCCTGCGCGGAGACCAAGCCGACGATCCATCCGCCGATGAAGTACGCGAGGCCGGATCCGAGAAAGATTCCCGTGGCGTAAACGCCCTGCGCCGTGGCGCGTCGTTCCGACGGGAAGTAGTTGCTGATGAGCGAGATCGCGGGCGCCTGCAGCGAACCCTCGCCGATGCCAACACCAACGCGTGCAAGCAGGAGACGCCCGTAGGTGCCCGCGAATCCGCACGCCGCGGTCATGACGCTCCATACGGCGATGCCAATGCCGATCACGCCGCGACGGCTCCACGCGTCGGCTAGCCGGGCCAGTGGCAGACCCATGATGCTGAAGAACAGGGCGAACGGCACGCCGATGAGCGCGCCCATCTGGGTCATTGAAATACCGAGGTCGCGCTGGATCGGTTCAATGAGCAACGACAGGATTTGGCGGTCGACGAAGCTCGACACGTTCGCGAGCGTGAGGACGCCGACGACATACCACGCGTACGGGCGAGACGGCGCAGCGGACGACATGCGGGAAGTCTACCTGCCCCGCCTCCGCGCAGTGATGAGCACCGCGATCTCGTCGGGACGCGGGTTGATGAATTCGAGCCGGATGCGTCCGTCCGGCATCTCGCTCACAGCCGCGGGAATCGATGAATTGGTGAGCACCCAGCCCGCGGGCAGCACGACTGTGTTGGACGGACGGCCAAACGCGCGGTCCCACACGAGTTGGTCGCCGACGAGCTTGTAGCGCGCCGTGTCGGTATACGTCTCGTACATCCGAATGCGGGCAGTTTCACCGGCCTTCGGCGGCGTGAACTTGAACAGCACCGTCACAGTGTCGGCGACCTTTTCGATCGAGTACTTCAGTTCTTCGCCGGTGTCGAGATTGACGGCGCGCGGATTCGAGACGGTGCTACCCGCCCGAACCACGTTGCGATACTCGCCCACGCCGGGCCGCGTCTCGGTGTAGTCGTGAAACAGGTCGAACGAGTGCGTCTCGGGCTGCTGCATGTAGTAGACGATCTCGCGCGACTGGTGCGCGCGTTCGTCCAGCCTCCGACGAATCTCGTTTGGGAACGCAGCTGCAGCGCTGGCGGTAACACGTCGTGCGCGTAGCACGACCGGCGCCTGCGGCGGCGTGTTGTTCCAGAATGAGATCTTGATGCGACCGTCAGCTTCCTGGAGCACCTGCGACGGAAAGTTGGAGGACACCAACTCGTATCCAACCGGCAGCACAATGGAATTGCGCTTGATGCCCAGCGGACGGTCGAACACGATCGTGTCGCCCATGACCCTGTAGGACGCGGTGTCGTAGTACGTCTTGTCGATGAGGATGCGCGTCTCGCCGTCCTTGGGCACCGGACGCGCCAAGGTCACCCGGATGTACTCCCCGGTGGAGTCCGCGCCGCGGACACCGCCATCACGCGCCACCCGTCCGTTCACGTTCTCGAACACCAGGGGCTTCCCGGTCGCAACGTCGTGCACGCGCTCGTCCGTCGCGACGCTGCCGCGGCGGATGGCGTTGAAGAAGTGCGTTGCACCGGGCGTCGTCGCGGTCACTTCGTACAGGATGCGGAACTTCGCCGAACCCGGCGCCAGCAGCTCGTAGCGCGTGTAGTCGTCCGACTGGGTCTGACGCACCGCCTGGCTGCCGGCGGTGGTCGAAAGCACCACCAGCGCGATGGCTGCCGTGGTGAGGGGAGGCAAGAGCATGGTCCGATCCACGTTGGATTGATGAGAATATGGGCGCGCCGCCACACAGTTTACGACCAGCAAGCCGATGCCGCACTTGCCGGTTTGGGTCGGTATGATATTATGTCATACCGGAGTGCGCATGGCAAAGACCAAGGTCGCCGTCACAATCGACGGCAAGCTGCTTGAATCACTGGACACCATGATTGCACGACGGCAATTCCCGAATCGCAGCCAAGCCATGGAGCTCGCGCTCGCCGAGAAGCTCGAGCGCATGAGCCGGTCGCGACTCGCGCGCGAGTGCGCGCGGCTGGACCCCCGAGAGGAGAAGCGCTTGGCCGACGAGGGTTTGGGCGACGCGGACGAATGGCCCGCATACTGAGGGGCGAGATTCGTTGGGCGAACCTCGAACCAACGCGCGGCCGTGAGCAAGCCGGACAGCGACCCGTCCTCATTCTGAGCCACGACGTATTCAATGAACGGTCGGGGACCGTGATCGCGGTCGCCTTGACCAGCCAAGAGCCGCGTGCCGGCTTTCCGCTCACTCTGGCATGTGACGCGCCCGGGTTGCCGAAGCGATTATGGATCAAGATCAGCCAGGTGCGAACGCTCGCGACCGAACGCATCGGACGTCGCGTCGCACGCGCATCGGACGACGAGCTGAACCTCGTCGTCGAGGGCTTGCTCGAGATCGTTGCGGGCTAAGGAAGCCAACGCTTCGCAATCTTGATCGCCGCCGAACCCATCAGCGTCACGACCTCGTACTCGGCCTTGGCACTGATCAGCATGTGCGCCGCCCACGGCTCCATTTTGTACTCGTCGGTGAGCCAGCGAACCATGTCGGACGTCGCGAGCTGTATCGCGCGATCCAGCGTACTGATGAACTCGGCCTGGCTACCAACCGAGATGATGTAGTCGTTCGTCACGACGCGCGGGCCGGAGAGGCGCGCCGCCTTCCTGACTTCGACACTGAACTCCACGTCCATGCTGGTCTCGATGCCAGCGCCGGTCGGTTCGCCGTCTGCCATCAACGCGTGCCCGTCCGCGAGGAACAGCAGCGCGCCCGGATGGTACACGGGCAGGATCACCGTGGACCCCTCGCGCACCTCGTTGAAATCCATGTTGCCGCCGTATTCGCGGGACGGACCCGACGTCGGCGCGAAATCGCCGGCGGGCGCGACGCCGACGACGCCGAGCATCGGCTCCATGGGAAATTCCAGCTTGTGCCGCGCGCTCATCGGCTCTCGGAGCCTCACAACACCACGTACCGTGTCGACGTCCCAGATGAGCAGGTCTGACCGGCCCGGCCGAACGAGATCCGGCTTGTAGATGTTGGGATACAAACCCTCGACCGTCGCAGGCGTCAGCGAGAAATATCCCAGCCGATAGAAGGACCAGGCAGTGCCGCGGCTGGGCCTGATCTTGCGAAACGTGACGGCGATCGCGTCGCCGGGTTCGGCCCCTTCTATATAGATGGGCCCCACCATCGGATTGCTCGGCTGCGCACGCTGGACGTTCAAGTAGTCGCGCGCACCCGCGTCAAGCAGTCGCGTGAATGCCACCTCGCCCGGTTTGAGCCGCGCGACGACCGGATGCTTGCGGTCCAGCGTGTTCCAGAACGTGTCCGGTGCGATCCGCCTGATCGTGGGCGCCTGTGCGCCTACCGCGCCTGCCAACAACCCTATCGCCAACACCGTTCGCTGCAACATCGGTCGTGCGCTCCGCAAGGTGTGAAACGCGAAAGTACCGAATGGCCTGTTGTCGGGCCAGCGGACCCGCTGGTGCTTCAATCCAGCGTGTCCCATGTTTGCGATTGAGCCTCCACGCGAGATATCACCCGATGACGGCCACTGACGTGAACTCGATGAACTCCACCGCCGAGATCCGGCGGCCACGTGACGAAGAGCGCGACATGTTCGGCATCACGCACCCGGGCAAAGTGCGCAAGGAGAATCAGGATCACTTCCTGCTGTGCACGGTGCGCCCGCAGGTGGACGTCGACTTCACCAGCCTGCCCGAGGAAGAGCTCACGGACTTGCGGGGTCAGCGACTCGCGACTATCGGCATGGTGGCAGACGGAGTTGGTGGCAGTGATGGTGGCCGTGACGCTGCACGCCTCGCGACGGCGACAGTCATCCGGTATGTCGCCTCATCGCTGCGGAGCTACCACGCGGCCGGCACGGCGGAAGAAGACGTGTTCATGAAGGCGCTCACGGACGCGGTGCTTCAGGCGCACGACGCGGTGAGAGCGGAGGCGGCCACGCGCAACGATCCCAAGCCGATGGCGACGACGATGACGCTCACCATCGGAGTGTGGCCGTGGTGCTACGTGGTACAAGTCGGCGACAGCCGCTGCTACAATTTTGACGGCAAGACGCTGCACCAGATCACGCGCGATCAGACCATTGCCCAGTCGCTCGTGGACTCCGGCGCACTGCCCAAGGATCGACTCGAGCAGTCGCCGTACAAGCACGTCCTCTCGAGCGCGATCGGAGGCGAGGAGGCGTCGCCGGCCGTGTCGCGCTTTGACCTGCGCCGCAGCGGTACCGTGATCACCTGCAGCGACGGCCTTACCCGCCACGTGACCGACGCTGAAATCGAGGAACACGTGCGCAACATGACATCGTCTGCGCAGCTGTGCCGTTCGCTGCTGGACCTGGCGTTGGAGCGTGGTGGGCACGACAACATCACGATCGTCGCGGCCCGCGCGCCGCTGCCGAAAAAGCCCTAGCGCGGCATACCGCCCAGACGCGCGCGCAGTTCGGCGCCGAGGTTGCGGACGACGACCAGCTGCTGGTCGAGGCTTGGCGACTGCAGCGCCACGATGCGGCCGTCGCGGGCGACGTCGTAGTCGGCGTGCACGGTGTTGAACGTGTAGCCGCGGGCCAGCACCACGGTGCGCGACGAAATCGTGAACGGCTCGGTGGACCCGATGGTGGCGACGAACAGCTGGCCGCCGTTCACGAAGTAGATGCGTTTGCTGTCCGCAGACCACACGGGCGTGGTGCCACCGCTAAGCGAAACCTGATAGCGCGTCGTGAGATTCGGGAACGCGCGAACGTACACCTGCGTCGCCGCGCCGTCGGCGGACGCGTAGGCCAGCCGACGGCCGTCAGGGGAGAATCGTGCCCCGTACGAGCCGCCGCCCACCTCGATCAACTTCGGCGTGGTATCTCCCTGCATGGCGCGATACCACACCTCCCCATTGCCCGTGCTGTCGCGCTGCAGCAACAAATGACGTCCGTCCGGCGACAGGACCCCTTCATCGATATGTGCCGCCGGCATACCGAACAGGTAGGTCGCAGGGTTCCCATCGAGTGGCTGACTCCACAGAGTGTTGAGTTGGTTTCGATTGGATCGAAAGACAACGCTTTTCCCGTCTGGTGACCACTCCGGGCGATCGCTGATTCCGGCTCCCGGGGTAAGGCGCATCGATGAGGCCGCCGTCGGATCAACGATCCATACGTCGCGCTGCGATAGAGAGCCGACGGACACAGCGATGCGCTTGCCATCCGGCGAGAACCTCGGCCAGCTGATCGGGCCCGCTTCGCCGACGAGCCTGCTGGCGCCATCGGCGCCCACGATTGCAAGCTGGCGCCGCGCCACGCCGCTCACGTACACCAGCGAGCCATCCAGTGACATCTGGGCGAAACTCGCGTTGTTGGCGGCGTTCACGGCGACTTGATCCACCAGCGCTATGGGAGTGCCGACACGGCGAGCGTCCTGATCAAACGGCGCGGCCATCACGGTGCCAGCCGCGGTTGTATACAGGAGATAGCCGTCCAGCACGCCGAGCGGAAACATTCCCACGAGATCCAGGATCGCACTTGATCCGTCCGTCAATGAGGCAACGCCAATGCGCGTCGTCGGAGATCCGCCCCTGCCAATACTGGAGTACAGCACGGTCTCGCCATCCCCCAGCGCAACAGGGTTCGACTGGGAAATCTCACCTCTCGCTGTATCGGGTTGCGTGAACGAGACAGGCGTACCGCCGGTCGCCGGCGACTTGCCCAGCCTGCCTCCACTCGAACCAACAATCCAGCCGCTCGGTGTCCAAGTAACGGCGCCCGCAGTTGGCGCATCGGCAACAACGACAGGGGCTCCACCGCTCAGCGGCGCTTTCATGAATTGACCACCGGCCCAGAATCCCAGCCAACCGCCCTCGGGGGAGAAGAACGGAAACGTGGCGCGTTCGCTCCCCGGCACCTCACGCGGCTGGAGCTCGTCGGCGCCACGGAGGTACAACCGCTGGCTGCCGTTGGCGGACTGCGCTGCAAACGCAACGAAGCGCCCATCGGGCGAAATAGCGACGGTATTGCCACGGCCCAATGGCATAGTCGTGTTGGCCGGAACGGGAACCTCGTATCTCAGCACGCTCGCGCTTGGCTTGGCGCGTAGCGCGACGCCCCAACCGGCACCGGCAGCCGCGAGTGCCACGACCGTCACGGCCCACGGCGCCACCGCTCGAATTCGTGACGGGCGCCGACCGACAGCGCGGAACTCGGCTGTCGTCGGTTTCAGCGCGCCGAGCGCCGCATGCTTTCCACCCAGCGCGTCCGCGAATTCGTGCGCCGTGTGGTAGCGATCTGCCGGCAGCTTCGCGAGCGCGCGCTCGACGGCGGCTTCGACATGATGCGGCACGGTGTCGCGAGCAAGGCGGATGCTGCGCGGTTTGTCGGTCAGCACCTTGGCAATAATCGCCTGCGACGTCTTGCCGTCGTGCGGCGGCTCGCCCACAAGCATCTCGTACGTCACGGCACCCAGTGAGTACACGTCTGTGCGCCCATCGATCTCGCGGTCGCCGGTGGCCTGCTCGGGCGACATGTAGTGCGGTGTGCCGAGCGACAGGCCCGTTTGCGTAATGCGGTTGCCGCCGGCGTTGCTGACGGCGAGCGCGATGCCGAAGTCGGCCACCAGTGGCTGGCCGTCGTGCATCAGGATGTTCTCGGGCTTGAGATCGCGATGGATCACGCCGTGCCTGTGCGCGTAGTCCAGCGCTGAGGCGACCGACAACGCAATGTGGACGGCTTCGTCGATGGGCAGCTGCTTCTCGCGCTGGAGTTGCGCGCGCAGCGACTCGCCCTCGATGTACGGCATCACATAGAAGAGCAGCCCACCTGCTTCCCCGGAGTCGAACAGCGGCAGCAGGTTGGGGTGCTGGAGATTCGCCGTGACCTGAATCTCCGAGAGAAAACGCTCGACACCGAGCACCGCGCCGAGTTCCGGGTTCAGGACCTTGAGCGCGACCTTGCGGTTGTGACGCACGTCGCGGGCGAGGTACACCGTCGCCATGCCACCGCGACCGATCTCGCGATCGAGCGCATAGCGCTCTTTCAGCGCGGTGGAGAGTTGTTGTAGGACGTCCACGTCGACGGGGCCTCCGGATACTTGAGCGAAGCTACGGTCTCGTCACCGGGCGAGCCAGTTCGGTCGGACACTTCGGCGCGAGAGAATATCGCGTCCTTCGGTTAGCCCTGCGACGTGAAGGGCGTCGTCGCGAAGTCGCGCAGGTCGTCATAGCCAGCCGCAAGCCGCCGCAGATCGCTGCACACGAGATCGATGCGGCCCGTGATATCGTCGCCTTGCGACACGTTGGCGCGCTGGCGCACTTCGTCGAGGACCAAGAAGAGTTCGCGGAGCCGCGCCATGAGGCGCTCGCGCCGATGACGCTGTTCGCCCTGCCGATGCAGGATTTCGCGTACCGCGTCGCGCTGGCGGCTCAACATTTCGACGATGTCTTTCGCCATCCCGCCAGGCGCGGCCGCTTCGATTCGGTCGTTGAGCCGCTTCATTTCGGCGGCGTCGCCACCCTTCTCCAGCATGGTCAGTTCGCGGTCAATCGCAGCGATGGCGTGCACTACGTCGCGAGCGACGTCGGCAGGCGCTCCCGACTGAACGACGCCGTCCTTGAGAAGAGCCTGCACCTGTTGACTGATGGCGCTCCCGAGGTGGTCGGCGGTCTCCGGCGCGGACCGGTTAGCCGAGGGCTGCGGGAGAAGGAAGCGCGCGAATTCAGGCCGCTTCCAGCGCGGGCTCGCCACCGGTTCCATGCCCCATGGCGCTCGACCTTCGACCACCGCACGCTTGGCCTCGGTACGCCACCACTTGTTCAGCAGGATCACTCCGGAGAGGCCGCCGATAGCGCCAGCCACAAGCGCGCCGGGCAAGAAGAAGCGCGTCACCCCGCTTGAACTAAACGCCCCAAGCTGATCGGGCGTGAGCGTCCACTGCATCAGCATGAAGGTGGCGAGGAAAGGACTTGCGCCATAGATGGAACCGAGCGCAATAGCGCGACCCCACCGAATCAGGCGAGGGAGACGATCCCACACGTCCCCGGGGCGGCGCGCGAACCGCGGCCACCAAAGGGTCCACCACTTGGGCGGCCGACACAGCACTGACAACGTGCGCATCCAGCCGTGGCGCACACCGATGGAGATTGAGAGAGCTAATCCGCCGGCAACGACCGTGAATACGAGCGGCGTCCAGCTGACGAGCCGATCGTTGTGCCACCAGAACCGGTTGAGGGTGAGCAGCCACGCGAAGACGCCGCAGCCGAACACGGTCCAGGGAAGCCCGCCCTCATACTCTGCGAGGCGCCGTGGCAGTACCTCTTCTGCATCGTTGGGCTGGGCCATCGCGTCGCGCACCGATGCCACGTCTGGCCAGCGCAAGGCAGGGTTCTTCTCGAGGCATCGCATGATCGCTGCCGCAACCTGTGGCGATACTTCTGGGTGCTCTCGCGCGAAGTCTCGAGGTGTGGCCACCATCTGTTGCGCGAGTATCTCCCGCACGTTGGCGCCATCGAAGGGCAGCCGGCCCGACAGCATCCGATAGCCGAGTACGCCCACGGCGTAAATGTCAGCACGGTGGTCAACCGCCCCGTCAGACGCGGCCTGCTCGGGGGACATGTAGTGCGGCGTGCCGATCGCGATCCCGGTGCCCGTTAGCGCCGCCGAGGCCGTTCCCTCGCGAGCGATACCGAAATCCGCCAGGAGCGCGCGTCCCGTGCGCGCTTCGAGCAGCACATTCTCCGGCTTGATGTCGCGGTGTATCACGCCGTTCGCGTGCGCCAGCGCGAGCGCGTCGCACACTTCGCGCAGGATGCGAAGCGCGTCGTCCTGTGGAATCTGCCCCTCGCGACGCAGTCGTTCGGCGAGCGTCTCGCCCTCGACGAACCCCATCACGAAGAAGAGTTCGCCGTCGATGTCGCCGAACGTGTGCAATGGGACAATGTTCGCATGCGTCAATCGCGCCGCAACGCGTGCCTCGCGGCGAAACCGTTCGCGCATTTCCGGCTGCTCGGCGGCGTGACGATGAAGCACCTTGATGGCCACAGGCCGGTCCAGCACGCGTTCGGTCGCCAGAAGCACGACGCCCATGCCGCCTTCGCCGAGCACACGTCGAAGTTCGTACTGAACTTCGAGGTAGTCCTTGAGACGCTGCGAGATCGGCCAGTCGGCCACTCTAGGGCCTTCTTGCGGCGAGGACGCGCTGAATCAACCCGTCCAGCGCATTGCCCTCGATCCAGCGCGCCACGATCACGATGTCGTTGTCGGGATCGCAGATGACCGCATTGGTGCCAGCGCCCACGTGGGTGAACAACGTCGCGGGCCCGCTGGGCCAGCGCTTGCGGTCCGTGTTGAGATAGTAATTCATGAAGCCGTAGTCCGGCTGCACCGCCGTGGGCGTGCGCGACAACTTGATCCATGACTCGGGAATGAGCTGCTTGGTGCCCCACTTGCCGCCGCGCATCGTGAGCAGGCCAAAGCGCGCCTGGTCGTACGCGCTGATGAACATCCCGCCGCCCCAGTGGCCGCCGCCGGACACCGATTGCACCATCCGGCCGTCGAGTACGATCCACGAGTTGTCATAGCCGTACCAGCGCCACGTGGGCGACGCCCCGATTGGGTCCATCACCAACTCGCGCAACACTTCCGGCAACGGCCGGCGCCACACGTTGAGCGCGGCGAGCGACAGCACGTTCACGCGCGTGTCGTTGTACTCGTGCACGGCGCCCGGCTCCACACGATCACGCGTCCACCAGGTGGCCGGCGTGTTGCTGGGGCGGTCCGCCCATTCCGGCTTGCCCCACAGGGTGCCCTCCCAGTCGCTGGTCTGCTGGAGCAGCGACTTCCATGTGATCTTGCGGTTGTGCGGCGAATCGAACGGCGCGATGGGCAGCCGCGCGTCGAACTTGCCCCGGCCGCCTTCACTCATGAGTGCGGGCGCCACCGCATGCAGCACCGGCGCCATGTACGGCCGCACAGTGTCGTCAATGCTGCGAATCAGGCCGCGCTCCACGGCCAGCCCCACCATGGTGGACACGAAGCTCTTGGTGACGCTGTTGGTGATGTCCACTCGGCTCGGGTCGCCCCACTCGGCCACGATGTAGCCGTTCTTGATGATGAGTCCGGTGGCATCGCCCCGTGATTTCAACGGCCCAATGGCGGCGCCGAATGGTTCGCGACCGAACGTCTGGTAGTGGTTCTCCTCGAGGTCACGCGGGCTCTTGACCTCGCGTTCCTTGGCGAACGCGATCGCCTCCTGGAGCTTGGCTGCATCGAGTCCGAGTTGCTCCGGCGTCCGGCGTTCCCACTGCGGGCCCGGGACGTTGGGCACAGCCGGCTGGCCGCGCTGCGCGACAGCGGTGGCCGCAAGCCCCACGAGCAAGACAAGAGTGCGTTGCATGGTCACGAGAAGATTGGGGTACGGGTCGCAATAGTATGGTGACGCGCGCCAGTCGCGGACAGCTACCCTATGGGACGTTGACTATGACAGGATGCGTATTATGTTTGTATTACCTATGCCGGCCGCCAATAACAGCACCCGGACGCGCTCTGTGCGCCTCGACAACGAGGCGGAGCGTGCGCTTGCCGAGATTCAGCGCCGGACGGGTGACACCATTTCTGAAGCGTTCAAGCGTGGCCTGCAAGCGGCCGAGCGCGAGCTGCATGCCACTCTGGCGGCGCGACCCTATGCCGTCTACGAAAAATTGGACCTCGGTCCCGGCGGCTATGCCCGTGGGCCGTCTGACAAGGTCCGGGAGACGGTGCGCGAGATTCTGCGCAAGAAGCACGGACGGTGATTCTCGTCGACACCGGCCCGCTGGTGGCAATTTTTGACGCGCGCGATGCCCATCACCAGCCCTGTGCGACCACGCTGCGCGGCCTCACGGACCGGCTCATCTCAACCGAGCCGGTCCTGACTGAGGCGTTTCACCTGCTCGAACCTGGCACACGCGGGGCGAGCCTTCTCCAGCAGTTCATCAGAGACTCGGGACTTTCGCTCTGGACGATGGACGACAAGCGCTTGCTGCGCTCCCTCGATGTCATGGAACAGTACGAGGACAACGGCATGGACTTCGCCGACGCGTCCCTCGTCGCAGCCGCCGAGTCGCTGCGCATCACAACGATCTTCACGCTCGACCGCAAGGACTTCGCGACGTACCGGCCTCGCATCGGACGCAGCCTGAGCCGGTTTCGCGTCCTCTAATCCGATCGCGCAGTTCCACTCAGGCGCTCGGCTTCAACTGGCGATCCTGCACCCGCGCGAGAGTCATCTGCGCGAGAATCGCGCCGATGGTCGCGAGCAACATGTCCCACTGCGTATCCCACACGTCGCCCTGCGTGCCCAGGAACTCCGTGGCCCCTTCCCCCGCGATGAGCGCTGCCCACCACTCGATGAATTCGTACATGACACTCACCGACATGCACGTGGTCGTCACCAGGAAGAACAGCCACTTGCCCGGTTTGAGCGGCGAATTGCGGATCAGGATCTCGCGTGCGATCAACGCCGGGATGAACCCCTGCGCCAAGTGGCCCAGCCGGTCGTAGTGGTTCCGCGCAAACCCGAACCACTCCTGCACCCAGAAGCCCAGCGGCACCCGGGCGTAGGTATAGTGCCCGCCGAGGATCAGGATCAGCGCGTGAACCAGGATCAGCCAGTACACAAGGCGCGTCAGCGGAAACCGCTTGCGCGTGAGCACCAGCACCGGCAGCGCCAACACGATGGGAAAGATCTCCATCACCCACGTGGCGAAGTCGTAGGGCCTGATGCCCGACCACACAAAGGCGGCGGCGCCGACCACGGACAGCCCTACGAGCTCATTGCGCGAACTGGTCGTCACGGTGGAGAACGTACGGGGAGCTGACCGAGGGGGAAAGGGTTTCACCCGACGCCGGCGGGCAATTCCCCCGACTGATCATTGCAAGGCGCGTCCTAGAATGTTGCGGGCGCGGGCTTCACCGCGCCCCTCACTCGTTCGCACATGACACGCCGCAGCTGGGCCGAACCGTGGCGCATCAAGATGGTCGAGCCCCTCACGATGACCTCGCGACCCCAGCGCGAGCGCGCGATCGCTGAGGCCGGCTTCAACACCTTTCTGCTGCGGTCAGACGACATCTACATCGACCTCCTGACGGACTCGGGGACGAGCGCCATGTCGGACCGGCAGTGGGCCGCCATGATGCTGGGCGACGAGGCCTACGCCGGATCCCGCAACTTCTACTCGCTCGAAGCCGCCGTGCAGAAGCACTACGGCATGCCGCATGTCATCCCCACCCACCAGGGCCGCGGTGCCGAGCACATCCTGTCGCGTTTGCTCATCAAGCCCGGCGACCACATCCCGGGCAACATGTACTTCACCACAACGCGCGCGCATCAGGAACTGGCCGGCGGCACGTTCCACGACGTGGTGATAGGCGAGGCGCACGATCCGGCGTCCGAGTTTCCGTTCAAGGGCAACGTCGACCTCACCAAACTCGACGCGCTGATCCACATGGTTGGCGCGAAGTCCGTCCCGTATATCTCGGTCGCCGCCACCGTGAACATGGCCGGCGGGCAACCGATCAGTCTCGCCAACCTGCGCGACGTGGCGGCTCTCGCCCGCCTGCACCGTATCAAGGTCGTGCTCGACGCCACGCGCGCGGTTGAGAATGCGTGGCTCATCCAGCAACGCGAACCCGGTCACCGCGACCGTACCATCGCCGAGATCCTGCTGGAGACGTGCTCATACGCGGACGCCATGACGATGAGCGGCAAGAAAGACAGCCTCGTGAACATCGGCGGCTGGCTGGGACTGCGCGACGAAGCGCTGGCGCAGGAGGCCAAAAACCTCGTCGTCCTCTTCGAAGGCCTGCACACGTACGGCGGCCTCGCCGGCCGCGACATGGAAGCGATGGCCGTCGGCATTGGTGAATCGGTGCAGGAGGACTACATCCGCGCCCGTATCGGCCAGGTGCTATACCTCGGCGAAAAGCTGATGGCCGCCGGCATTCCGGTGGTGAAACCGATCGGCGGACACGCGGTATTTCTCGACGCTGCCGCCATCCTGCCCCATCTCGCGCGGGACGAGTTCCCGGCGCAGGCACTCGCGTGCGCGCTGTACGTGGAGTCCGGCATCCGGAGCATGGAGCGTGGCGCTGTGTCTGCCGGCCGAACTGAATCAGGCGAGAACCGCCATCCATCCCTGGAGCTTGTGCGCCTGACCATCCCGCGCCGGGTCTACACACAGGCGCACATGGACGTGGTGGCCGAAAGCGTGGAGGCGGTGTTCGAGGTGCGCGAACGTGTGCGCGGACTCCGGTTCACCTACGAACCAGCACACCTGCGCTTCTTCCAGGCGCGCTTCGAACCGCTCGTGGGCAGCAGCATTTTCGCGCCACCCACAAGCGACGTGCTCACATGATTCCGTAGGCGAGCATCGCTTCAGCGACCTTCAGGAACCCGCCGATGTTCGCGCCCTTGACGTAGTTCACGAATCCGGTCGAATCCTTGCCGTGCTTCACGCACGTCGCGTGGATGTCGTTCATGATCTGCTGCAAGCGCTCGTCCACTTCCTTGGCCGTCCAGCTCAGGCGCATCGTGTTCTGCGTCTGCTCCAGGCCCGACACCGCGACGCCGCCGGCATTCGCGGCCTTCGCGGGGCCGAACAACACCTTCTTGTGCAACAGGTAGTGCACGGCGTCCGCATCGGTCGGCATGTTGGCGCCTTCGGCCACTGCGATCACGCCGTTGCTCACGAGCAGCTTTGCGTCGGCCAGCGACAGTTCGTTTTGCGTCGCGCACGGGAACGCCAGTTCGCAACGCACGCTCCACGGCCGCTTGCCGACGAAGAACTTCGCCTTGGGGTACTTGGTGGCGTACTCGGAGATGCGCCCGCGACGCACCTCCTTCAGATCCTTGAGGTACTCCACCTTTTCGCCGGTGATGCCGTCGGGATCGAATATGAAACCGCTCGAATCCGACGCGGTCACGACCTTGGCGCCGAGCTCGCCGAGCTTCTCGATTGCGTACAACGCCACGTTGCCTGAGCCGGACACCGTCGCGATGCGGCCCTTGGTGTGCTTCTTGGCGGCCTGGAGCATCTGTTCGGTGAAGTACACGAGCCCGTAGCCGGTCGCTTCCGGGCGAATCGCGCTGCCACCGAAAGCGCGTCCCTTGCCCGTGAAGACGCCGGTAAAGCGGTTCTCCAGCTTGCGGTACGCGCCGAACATGTAGCCCACTTCGCGCGCGCCCACGCCGATGTCGCCCGCCGGCACGTCCGTCCGTTCGCCAATGTGGCGATACAACTCCGTCATGAGCATGTGGCAGAACCGCATGACCTCACGATCGCTCTTCCCGTGCGGATCGAAGTTCGAGCCGCCCTTGCCGCCGCCCATCGGCAATCCGGTGAGCGAGTTCTTGAACGTCTGCTCGAAGCCCAGGAACTTGAGCGTCCCCACCGTCACGCTGGGGTGGAAGCGCATGCCGCCCTTGTACGGTCCGATGGCGCCATTGAACTGGACGCGCCACGCGCGGTTGATCTGCACGTTGCCCGTGTCGTCTTCCCAGGCCACCCGAAACGAAATCACGCGGTCCGGCTCAACCATGCGCTCCAGAATCCGGGCATCGCGATAGCGCTTGTCCGCCAGGATGAGAGGCATGACGCTCTCGGCCACTTCGCGCACCGCCTGATGGAACTCGGGCTCGCCGGCGTTCCGCCGGACCACGTCTGCCATGAACTTCTCGACCTCTTCCAGCGGCGTCGTTTTGGGTGCCGAAGGGGGCTGCGGAGGCGCGGCTGCCGGCGCGCGCTGACTGGCCGCCCTGGCGACCCCTCGCACTGCCGGTTTCGTCGCCTTTTTGGCTTTTTTCGCGGCCTTTTTGGGAGCCGCCGGACGTTTCTTCGCTGGACGCTTCTTCTTCTTGGCCATTGTGGATGCGGTTGGGACGCGCAGAACCTACCCCTCCTCGGCGAGGGCCACTAGTCAGGCTGTTTTTGGTGGGTCTTGCGGTCTCCGCCAACGTGTGTCAGCAGAAAAATGGCCTCAGGACCGCAGGGACTCAGCCAGTTTTTCAGGTGTCGATTGCCTTGCGAGCCATTCGCCGCGTGGCGAGGACGCTTGCGGCTAACTTTCGCGGATCACCGCTCACGCAGACTCAGTGCGATCGCGATCGATTCTCTTGTGGAGTGCGCTGGTCGTTGCCGCCGCGCAGGCCGGTGCGCAGGCAGTGCCGGACAGTGTGCGCCGTGACTCGTCCCAGGCGGCTCGCGCCCGCCGAGACTCCGCTGCGACGGCGGAACGGGCCAAGCGCGATTCTCTGACGCGCCGGGATTCATCCGCCGCGAGGGATTCCGCGACCGGGCGCGACACCATAGCGCGGCGCGACTCGGCGTTCGTTGCCGACACCGCCGTTCGCGACTCGACCGTCGTTCAGGATTCCACGGTCCGTGACTCGACTGGAGCAGTCAGTGATTCCACGCCGGCGCGCGACTCGGTGACTACTCGCGACACGGCCGCCACAACCGTGGATTCGGGACCGCCGCGCGTGGTACCGCGCGTCAATGTACGGCTCGCGTCCGGTCGCACACTCAAAGATTCCCTCGAATTGGTGCGTGCGACGCGGGCGGGTCTCGCGAACCGCGGGTGGCCGGTGAAGACCCCTTCACCGTTGCCCGGCTCGCTCCTGCCGGCCAAGCGCATCGTCGCGTTCTACGGGACTCCGCTCTCCAGGCGCATGGGCATCCTGGGCCAGTACCCACAGGCGCAAATGCTCGCGAAACTCGACTCGGTCACGGCGGAGTGGAACGCGGCGGATCCGACGACTCCGGTGCAGCAGGCGCTGCACTTCATCGCGGTCGTCGCGCAGGCGGCACCGGGCAAGGACGGCAGGTACCGGCTGCGGATGGACTCTTCGCTCATCGAGAAGGTCTACGGATGGGCGCGCGAACGCGGCGCAGTCCTCTTCCTCGACATCCAGGCCGGGCACAGCACGATCGTCGACGAGCTGCCGCGCCTGGCGAAGTTCCTGGAGCGGCCCGACGTCCACCTTGGCGTCGACCCCGAGTTCAACATGCGGTACGTGTCGGACACCATCGCACCGGGCAAGATGATCGGGTACGTGAAGGCGGCCGAGATCAACGAGACGGTCGCGTTTCTCGCGAAGCTGGTGGATGAGAAGAAGATTCCGCCCAAGGTGCTGGTGATCCACCGATTTCGCGGACCGATGGTGCGAAGCGTGAAGGACATCAGGCTCGACCATCGCGTGCAACTCGTAATGCACATGGACGGCTGGGGCATTCCCGCCGTGAAATACGGTTCGTACAAGAACTTCGTCGTGGATGAGCCGCTGCAGTTCGCGGGGTTCAAGCTGTTTTATCGCCACGACACGCAAAGAGGCGACAAGCTGATTACGCCGATGGAGTTGCTCCAGCTGTATCCGCGGCCGCTGTACATCCAGTACCAATAACGGCGTACTAGGTCCCAAGCGGCGGCTTCGCCGCCGACTGGCGGATTCCCTCGTTTGTTACCGCCGGTACGGAGTACCGACTGCAACCTAGGCTCGTGAGTCCGACAGTCGGCGCGCCAAAGGCGCGCCGCGTATTACCTAAAACGCCCTTCGGTAGATTCCCAACTCCATGACCGCACCAGCCGTAGCCGAACCGGCAAAGCCGCCGAAAAAGAAGGTCGACAGCAAGCGCGCGTGGGCAGAAACGCGCGCACTCATGGTGCGGCACAAGCGCTCGCTCGCGATCGGCTTTTCGCTGATGCTCCTGAACCGGATCGTCGGGTTCGTGCTGCCGGCCAGTTCCAAATTTCTGATTGACAACGTCATTGGGCAGCAGCCACTCGCGTTGTTTCAGAACAAGAGCGGCGCCGACCTGCTGATGCCCCTCGCGCTCGTCGCACTGGGCGCGATGGTCGTGCAGGCCGCAACCGGTTTCGCGCTGGCGCAGGTGGTGTCGATCGCGGCGCAGCGCGCCATCACCGAAATGCGAAAGGCCGTGCAAGGGCACGTCCTGCGACTGCCTGTTTCCTATTTTGACTCGACGAAGACCGGCATCCTGATCTCGCGCATCATGACGGACGCTGAGGGTGTGCGGAACCTCGTTGGCACCGGCATCATCCAGCTGGTGGGCGGGTTTCTCACCGCGGCCCTCGCGCTCGGCGTTCTCGTCTGGCTCAACTGGAAGCTGACGGCAATCACGCTGCTGATCCTTGGCGCGTTCGGTGGCATGATGGCGGTGGCGTTCAAGCGTCTGCGCCCGTTGTTCCGTGAGCGCGGTGCCATCAATGCCGAGGTGACGGGGCGCCTCGCCGAGACCGTCGGCGGCATCCGGATCGTGAAGGTCTACACGGCCGAACGTCGGGAGGAGAGCACGTTCGCCAAGGGCGCGCACAAGTTGTTCAGGAACGTCGCCAAGAGCATCACGGGCACGTCGGCCGTCGGGTCGGGCGTCGCAGTGATCAGCGGACTCATCGGCGTGCTGATGATCCTGGTGGGCGGGCGCGACGTGCTGGAAGGACGAATGACCGTCGGCGACATGTTCATGTACATCTTCTTCATCGGCATGGTCGCGGCCCCGCTCGTGGGCATCGCGTCGATCGGAACGCAGATCACCGAAGCGTTCGCCGGCCTGGATCGCATCCGCGAGATCCGCGACATGGCGACGGAAGACCAAACCGACGCCGCCAAGGCCGGCGTGCCCGACGTCAAGGGCGAGGTCGAGTTCCAGAACGTGATCTTCGAGTACAACCCGGACGTCCCGGTGCTCAAGAACGTGAACTTCCGCGCCAAGGCAGGAACGACGACGGCGCTCGTGGGCTCCAGCGGCGGCGGCAAGAGCACGCTGGTGAGCCTGGTGATGGCGTTCGCGCGTCCCAAGAGCGGACGCGTGCTCATCGACGGCAAGGATCTCGATCAGCTCAAGCTGCACGAGTTCCGCGAGCACGTTGGCGTGGTGCTGCAGGACAACTTCCTGTTCGACGGCACGATCAAGGAGAACATCGGTTACTCGCGGCCCGGCGCGACGAGCGAGGAGATCATCGCGGCCGCGAAGATCGCTCACGTGGATGATTTCGTGGACGGCTTCCCGGACAAGTACGACACCATCGTCGGCGAACGCGGCGTGAAGTTGTCGGGCGGCCAGCGTCAGCGCGTTGCCATTGCGCGCGCGATCATCGCCGACCCGCGCATCCTGATTCTCGACGAAGCCACATCGTCGCTCGACAGCGAGAGCGAAGCGCTCATCCGCGACGGCCTCAAGCGGCTGCGCACGGGCCGCACGACGTTCGTCATCGCACATCGGCTCTCCACCATCGAGAGCGCCGATCAGATTCTCGTGCTCGAAAAGGGCGAGATCGTGGAGTCAGGCACGCACGCCGAACTCATGAAGCTGGGCAAGCGCTACAAGCAGCTACACGACCGCCAGTACGGAATCGAGAGCGACATCTACACCAACCCGGGCGAAGACTTTATCCCCGTGGCGGAATCTCCGAAGTCCGAGATTCCAACGCCCGCTAGGGCAAGCGGCGCCCTCTAATGGCACCGCAACACCAGCAGAAGGCTGGGAGGGCTGTACGTACTGGGCGGGTACCTCGGCAACTGACTCGTGACGGCTGAGTACCTCAGTTGGTACTGAGGTACCCGCTGCGAACCTACGGCCCTCCCAGCTTACTGCTGTCGGAAACCCAAGACTGGGTTCTCAGTCCTGCTAGCAGTGCTGTTTGAGTGCGTCGACGAGATCGGCGGCGATTTCGGTCGCGGGACGACCTTCGATCTGCCAGCGCTCCATCATGTACACCAGCTTGCCGTCGCGCAGCAGGCCGATGGACGGTGACGACGGCGGATAGCCCGTGAAGTAGTCGCGGGCTTTCTCCGTGGCTTCCTTCTCCTGGCCCGCGAACACCGTCATGAGACGCGTGGGCTTGATGGGCGACTCGGACAGCGCCTGCTTGATGCCGGGGCGCGCCATGCGTGCGGCGCAGCCGCACATCGAGTTCACCACCACCATCGTGGTGCCCTTCTCCTTGAGCTTCGCGTCCACGTCGTCCGGCGTCATCAGCTGCTCAAACCCGAGCACAGTCAGCTCGGCGCGCATCGGCGCGATGAACTCTTCGGGATAATTCCCCTGAGACAGAGGCAGATTCATAGCGAGTCGATGTCAAAGTCCTCGTCGCGCACGAGTGCGAGAATCGCTGCTTGTGGCACGACAAGGTATCGCTGGTTCTCGAACGTGATTTCCACCGCGGCTTTCCGGAAGAAGAGCGCGTGATCGCCGATCCGGGCCTGCATCGGCACAAAGCGTGTTTCACGCATGCCCTGGCGCCACGGTTCGTCGTTATTGGCGTCGTGCGCCGGCAACGGAAGCCCGGGACCGGTCGCCACGATCGTTCCGCTCTGCACCGCCTGATTGTCGACCGCGGTCGGCGGCAGGTACAACCCGACGTTGGTGCGCTCCTCGCCCTCTTCCACCTTCACGAGGACGCGGTCGCCAACGACGATCAGATCCTTGTTCGACGCCTTCTTCTTCATAGGAGGAATATACGACCCTGGACCCTGTACCCTAACCCTGGACCCTACACCCTGACTCGTTGCGCGAGAGATCAAGGAACCAATGGTCGCACAAGCCAGTACTGCGTCTGACGCCTCGACCCCCAGCGAATCTTGCCGTCTGCGGCCACGATGGCGTCTTCTTCCTGGGCCGAACGCACGCCCTGGCCGTTCCACTCCGGCACCGGCGTCGTGGCCTGCAATTCGATCGAGAACCACATGCCCGGAATCACCTTGTGGTCACCGCGTCCGGGCACTCCGTCCTGATAATCCCATAGACCGATCAACGGACCGGCGCCGTGTCCGTGCGCGCCGATGGGGTGTGTGTAGACCGTCCCGTCGATGCCCTGTGCTTTCATCGCGTCGCGCGATGACTTGAGGATCTCGTTGCCGCTCCGACCCGGACGGATCTCGCTCATGACGATATCCTGGAGCTTGTTGGAATTCTCGAGCGCCTTCTTGATGCCCGCTGGCACATCAGTCTCACCGACGCGCAGGACGTAGCCCATGTGCTGCGTGTCCGTGTTGAGCCGGTGCGCGACGATGCCGAAGTCGCAGTGCAGCACATCGCCGCGCTGAATGATCGGGTTGGCACCGAGATCCGCATCTGTGGCTCCCATGCGCTGCACCGACACCGACGGCTGGAACCATGTGCCCAGCCCGAGATCATTGACGCGCTGCCGCATCCACCACACCACGTCTTCGGTGCGGGTGACGCCGGGCGTGATGACCATGTTCGAGAACGCGGTGTCGATGATGCCCCACACCACGTCGGTCATCTTCTTGAAGATGACTTCCTCTTCGGGCAAGCGCGCTGCGATGAAGTCCACCGCGAGCCCGTCTATGGACTTCAGCTTCGAGACCCACTCGGCTCCGAGCGCCTTCTTCATGCCGTCCATCTCGCCCGAACTCAGGCCGTCCGCGAACGCGAAGATGGTGGACGAATTCACGGCGATCGCCTTGGGCTTCCGCTCGTCCACGAGATTCTTGAGCACCTGCCATTGCTCATCACCCCACAGCTCGGCGTTGCGCGCGGCGGTGCTGCCGGCGGGACCAGCAGCCGTCTGTGTGGAGCGCACGGCCTGAAATACCCCGCCCTGAGATGTGCCGCCGAGTGCGATGCGGTCCACGCTGCAGTTGGCGGGCGCCGGCGCGGCGGCGCACTTGTCATGGAACACGTAGATCGTGCGGCGCCGGGCGGCGAACGTCGTCGGCGAGACGATGGACGTGAAGACCGGGTCTTCGTTGTACTCGCGCATCGGCACGACCCAGAAGTCGACGCCGTATTTGCGCATCATCGCCGGAAGCACAGTCTCCATGCGGCGCTGGAGCCAGCGCTGCTGCATGTCGGCCTGCTCACGAAGCGTGCCGAACGGGCGGTTGAGTTTGACGTCTTGGGCCAGCGCGCTGGAGGCAAGCGCGGCCATCGGGAGGAGCAGTTTGGCGAGTCTCATGCTCCAAACTTGCAGAGAGTCAACAACAACAACAACTGACGAACTACAATTGCGCGGATTGCGCTTATTAATGGCAACTTCCTTGTTCAGGGGTGAGGGCTGAGTGATCCGCGCAATCGGCGAAATCCGCGTGATTGTCGTTCAACCAATAGACGCCGAACTACTCCTCGGCCCCGGCCTCGACTTCCACTTTTTCGCGCAGGACGACGCGGCGCACGATGCCGACGACGATGGCGAGCAGAATCGCCCACAAGATCACGACGAGCTCGCGCGTCCACAGTGTGTCGAACGTCATGGCCAACCAGTCACTCCTTTCCGCGCGCGCGCTCCCATGCGGCTCCCGGCCGAGGAGGATGAGCGCGAGGCTCGTGGCGGATTCCGCGGACACTTCCAGCAGAGCGAAGAGCGGCGCACGCCACAGCCAGCGGCGCACCGGGAAGTTCGCGAGATGCATAGTGGCCATGGCGCAGTACAGCAGGACTCCAAAGCCGACCGCCGCCAGCCAGATCCACGTCGTCGCGCCGTAGTTCAGCACTACCGCGCGATACAGGCGCAGGACGACGCCGGTCATGAGCGCCATCTCCCACAGCGAGATCGAGAACCGGCGAATGGCCGTCGGTTCCTCGATGTGCCAATGCACCGTCTCCTTCGGGAAGAACGAGCTCATGGTCCTCGCCGCGTGCACTGCGTATCCCTCACCAATCTCGCCTGCGGCGGCGAACCTTGGTGAGTCCCGCTTCACCGACACCTGCCGGTTACAGACGCGCGTGCCGCCCCTGCGTTACCGGATCCAGTGTCCCAGCCTGCCCCAGCGAATGTCGGTAATGAACGGAACCGGTCGGTCGCTTTCGCCGCCACCGACGTATGAGTAGTACACAAACATCGGCTTTCCGCGGACGTTCCCGCGCGGGACGACACCCCAGTACCGGCTGTCCTTCGACCCGTACCGGTTGTCGCCCATCATGAAGAAGTGATCCGGCGGGATCAACAGCGGGCCCCAGTTGTCGAGCGTCGGCTTGGCGGGCGGTGCGCCGAAGCGTGTGCCGGTGAGCTCGATCTTGTGCTGCCACTCCATGAGCGGATCGTGATGCGACCCGTCCCCTTTCGGATTCTGGGCTGCCGCGTACCCCTGCCGCTGTGCGACGCCGTTGATGAAGACCAGGCCTTCGCGCATGAACATGGTGTCGCCCGGCACCCCGATGAGCCGCTTCACCAGCGTTGGCGTGGCATCGTTGCCCTTTTCGGCTTCGTCCGGCTGGAACGGCGAGATGAACACGACGATGTCGCCGCGGCCCGGTGACGTGTAGCCCGGCAGACTATAGCGCGTGAACGGCACATGCGGCCCGTACGCGACCTTGTTCACGAAGAGCCAGTCGCCGATGAGCATCGAGGGAATCATGCTGCCCGACGGAATCCGGAACGCCTCGAGCAGGAGCGTCTTGATGACGAGGTAGATGAGCACCGCGCCGGCGAACGATTTGACGTTCTCCCAGATGTGCCTGCCCATGGATGCGGAGGGCGCGCTGCCCTTGCGCGCCTGCGCCACGACGTTGCCGGATACCCTGGTTTTCTTTTTTGCCATTCGCAATTGGTGAAAATACGAAGGGCGCGCCGCTTACGCCGCGCGCCCCCCGAGTACCGACGCTTTCGCGTCAGTTACTTCATGTGCTTGGAAACGAGCTTGGTCATCTCGAACATGTTGACGCGGCCCTTTCCACCGAAGACGACCTTGAGGGCGGCATCGGCGTTGATCATGCGACGCTCCTTGGAATCCTGGAGCTTGTGCTTCTTGATGTAATTCCAGAGACGCTTCGTCATCTCGGTGCGCGGACCAGCCTTCGCGCCGACAACAGCCGCCAGCGCCGCATCCGGAGTAACCGGCTTCATGAACGCTGCGTTCGGCTTGCGCTTCTTTGCCGCCTTCTTCTTCTTGGCCGCCATGGTTTCTCCTATGGAGTGGTGAACGGAGAGGCTGTTTTCCCTCTGGGAATCAGCGTTTTTTCGCTCCGTCGGCCGAATAGTACACGGTGCTCTAAAGGGCGCAATAGGGAAATTGTCGTTTTCCCCTCTGAGAAACGCGTTTCCCCCTGCGAAAAACCGGCTTTCTGCCCCGGTCCCGACCGTTTTCCCCTCTGAAACGGGGACCGTCTCCCTCGGGAATCGGCCCTTAGCCGGCGAAACTGCGGAGAATTTTGAGCATCCGGACGTCGTACGGGTCCGGCGTGTCGTCATCCGGGGCGATTTCGGCGTTCTCCTGGGGGGTTTCCAGCACGAGCGGCACGCCCCGGGAGCGGGGGTCGGCCAGCAGCCAACCGAAGGGTTCCCTCCCGATGGCGCCCTCGCCCAAGAGCGCGTGACGGTCCTTGTTCGACCCCAGAGCCCCCTCACTGTCGTTCAGGTGGAAGAAGCCCGGCGCCTCACCCGTCGCCTCCTCGAAGGCGTCCAGAGTCTTCGTCAACTCGCCCTTGGACTTGGCGATGTCGTAGCCCGACGCGTACAGGTGGCACGTATCGAGTCCGTACCCCGTGCGTGCCCTCAGCTTCTTGGGGATCCTCCTGAGCATCGACGCCACCTCCTCGGCGGTCCGCGCCATGGTGGTGCCGGCGCCCGCCGTGTTCTCGATGAGGAGGCGCGTCGGCGAATCCACGGCCTGAAGGGCGAACGTCATGGCGGCGGCAATGCGCTCACTGGCGGCCTCCCGGTCGCCGTCCGTCGCGGCCCCCGGGTGGAAGCAGACGGTGCCGATGCCCAGCAGCGACGAGCGCTCCAGTTCCTTCCTGAGGCCATCGCGCGCCTTGGTCCACTTCTCGGTGTCCGGCGCGGCGCAGTTGAGCACGTACGCGCCGTGGGTAATGAAGAGCGCCGGGTCCATCTTCGTGTCCGCGATTGCCGTCCGAAAACGCTCGACGCGTGACTCGGAAATGCCCGACTTGTCGCCGTAGAACTTCGGGATCGCGGTAAAGAGTTGCAGCGTGTCCTGCTTGGCTTTCGCCGCGCGGCGGATGGCCATGTCCATCCCGCCATTGTCGCTCGGGTGCGCGCCGATGATGTGCCGGCTCATCGCACCGTCCCCCGTCGCTCGATGCGCTTGGTGGTGTCCTGGCCAGCTCGGCGCCACTGCAGCATCACCTGCCTGCCGAGGATCATCACCCGCGGCTCGGACGCGGCCACGTCCTCGGGCGACACGACTTCGCGAAATTCGAACAGGTGTCCCATGGTGACTGAGAGTGCGATGGAGATACGCGTCGGCGTTGTGTTGGGATCTTCGTAGGCGACGACGACGAGCAAGCTGTCCGCAGAGACGGACGCGCGGCCCAGCTTCTCGCCGTACACGACCGGCACCGGCGAGTGGAACGTGCGCGCGCCGTCCATCGAGTGCGACAGGAAGAGGCCGGGTCCCTCGGGTGCCTGCATTCCGTACACGACATGGAAGTTGTTTTGGTCGTCGCCCGCGATTGCCGGAGGCGGCCTCTTGCACCCGACCTTGCTCACGTCCAGCGTGTCGAGCCGGACGGGCTTGCTCCAAACGCCATCGTAGGTCGTGGACACCGCGACGATATCCGCGCCACTGTCAGGTCGAACGGACCACCACGCGGCGTACGCGATGGCATGATCCCGCCACAGCGTGACGGAGCCCGGACATTGGTTGGGATGAACTGGCGGGGTCAGGCGCGAACTGTCTCTGAACGTGCGACCGGTGGTAAGATCGACCGCCATCGACGCTCGACTCATCGGCTGCCCCGGGACCTCTTTCGCGTCATCCCAGGCAATCGGACCGGACACACAGCCGAGGGCGAGCAGCGGCGCGAGTCGCAGAATTCTCTTCAAGGTGTGCACGCCTTGAGACTAACGACCGCGCCGCCCCGCTTCGTATGTTTCAAGCGCAAGGTGGGGCTTCTCCTCCCTCCTCCCTCCTCTCTCCTCCCGGTTTATGGCCAAGCGTCTCGTGAAGTCTCCCGCCCGCAAATCCGCCGCCGCCAAAGCGGTCGTGAAGTCTTCGAACGGCAGGCAATCCAACGGCAAGGCCGCGCCTGCACCAGCATCGATGCCGGCAATGTCCGCAGCCAACCTCCCGTCCCCGTCCGGCGCGATCCTCTCCGCGGTCAGCGGCGTCCGCCGCGTTCCCACCGCGGTGAACGAGCCGATCCGCGCGTACGCGCCGGGATCGCCGGAACGTGCCGAGCTCAAGGCGCGGCTCGATCGCATGGCCGCGGAACGCCCCGACATCCCGATCATCATCGGCGGCAAGGAAATCCGCACGGGCAACACGTCGAAGGTCGTGATGCCGCACCACCACGGTCACGTGTTGGCCGACTGGCATCGCGCCGAGTCGAAGCACGTGTCGCAGGCCATCAAGGCCGCTGCCGCGGCGCGGAAGGAGTGGGCCAACTGGGCGTGGGAAGATCGCGCGGCCGTGTTTCTTCGCGCAGCCGAACTGCTCGCGACCACGTGGCGCTCGACGCTCAACTCGTCGACGATGCTCGGGCAGTCGAAGACTGTGTTTCAATCGGAAATCGACGCCGCCTGCGAGCTCACCGACTTCTGGCGCTTCAACGTGCAGTACGCGCAGGAGCTGTACAGCGAGCAGCCCGTTTCGGGCCCTGGCGTGTGGAACCAGCTGGACTATCGCGCGCTGGAAGGATTCGTATACGCGGTGTCACCGTTCAACTTCACGGCCATCAACGGCAACCTGCCAACCGCGCCCGCGCTCATGGGCAACACCGTTGTGTGGAAGCCGGCATCCACCGCGATGCTCTCGGCGTACTACATCATGAAGCTGCTGGAAACCGCGGGCCTGCCGCCGGGCGTCATCAACATGGTGCCGGGCGACGCAGCCGAGATCAGCGAGGTCGTGCTGAACCATCGCGACCTGGCCGGCGTTCACTTCACCGGTAGCACGAGCGTCTTCAACAGCATGTGGAAGACCATCGGCGACAACATGAGCAAGTACGCGACGTACCCGCGCATCGTCGGTGAAACGGGCGGCAAGGACTTCATCATGGTGCATCCGTCGGCCGACGCAATTGTGGTCGCCACGGCCATCGCGCGCGGCAGCTTCGAGTATCAGGGCCAGAAATGTTCGGCCGCGAGCCGCGTGTACATCCCCAGATCGCTGTGGAAGAAGGTGCGGGACGCGACGGTGGGGATGATGAGCGAGATCAAGGTCGGCGATGTGCGCGACTTCCGGAACTTCATGGGCGCGGTGATCGACAAGAAGTCGTTCTCGAGGATCAGCTCCTACCTGGACGACGCGAAAGCCAACGCCAAGATCGTCTCGGGCGGAAAGGCAACGGGCGACCAGGGCTACTTCATTGCGCCGACGCTCGTGGAGACGGAGAACCCGTCGTACCGCCTGCTGCGTGAGGAAATTTTTGGCCCGGTCGTGACCGCCTATGTGTACGACGATAACAAGTGGGGCGAGACGCTGCAGTTGGTGGACCAGACCTCGCCGTACGCGCTCACGGGCGCGGTGATCTCGCAGGATCGCGGTGCGGTGCGCGAAGCCTTGCTCGCGCTGCGGAACGCGGCCGGCAACTTCTACATCAACGACAAGCCGACGGGCGCGTTGGTGGGCCAGCAGCCGTTCGGCGGCGCGCGCGCTTCCGGCACCAATGACAAAGCGGGCTCGAAGATGAACCTGATGCGCTGGGTCAGCGCCAGGACGATCAAGGAAACGTTCGTACCGGCGACAGACTTCAAGTACCCGTTCATGGGCGAGAAATAGTACGAAGCACCATGTCCCTACTTGTTCTCAACCGACGCGATGTAGAGAAGCTCCTCTCGATGCCGAAATGCATCGAGCTCATGGAGGCTGCGCTCGCTTCACTCGCGCGCGGAGAGGTCCAACTTCCGCTGCGGCCTGTCATCAAGATTCCGAGTTCGAAGAACGCATTCGCCGTCATGCCCGCCTACTCGGCGTCGCTCAATGCGATTGGCGCCAAGCTGATCACGGTATTTCCTGACAATCACGGTACCGCGCTCGAGTCACATCAGGGCGCGGTGGCACTGTTCGACGGCACAAGCGGCACCATGCTGTCTTTGATGGATGCCGCGTCGATCACGGCAATACGCACCGCAGCGGTATCAGGCGTCGCGACGAAGCTTCTGGCCCGAATAGGCGCGTCGACGGTCGCGATCCTCGGCTCGGGCGTGCAGGGCAAATCACACGTCGACGCGATGATGGCCGCGCGCCCGTTCAAGCGTGTGATCGTCTGGAGCCGGAATCCGAAGCACGCCCACGCGCTTATCGAGTCGGCGGCCAAGGAGCACGATGCCGCGTTCGAAGTCGCTGGCGACCCAGCGGCCGCGGTCGGACATGCGGACGTGATCTGCACAGTGACCGCGTCGCGCGAACCGGTGCTCATGGGCAACTGGCTCAAGGATGGCGCACACATCAACGCCGTCGGCGCGTCGGTTCCGACCACGCGCGAGCTCGACACCGCCGCAGTCGTGAAGTCACGCATCTTCGTGGACCGCCGCGAGAGCGCGTTCGCCGAAGCCGGTGATATCCTGATCCCGATGCAGGAAGGCAAGCTGCAAGCGACGGACATCGTCGCCGAGGTCGGTGAGTTGCTCACGGGCGCCGCGAAGGGCCGCCGCGACGACAAGGAAATCACTCTCTTCAAGTCACTCGGCATCGCCGTCGAGGATCTCGCCTGCGCGCAGTGGCTGTACGAGCAAGCGAGGGCACGCGGCATGGGGCAGCAGGTCGAGTTCTAGTGGCGCTCCTCGCGCCAACGGTCGAGCAAGTCCGCACCGCCGCGGAGCGCATCAAGGGCCGGGTCGCACGCACGCCGCTGAATCCGGTGGACGCCGGCGGCCCCACGTGGCTCAAGCTCGAGAACCTCCAGCCAATCGGCGCGTTCAAAATCCGCGGCGCGTTGAACAAGATGATGGCGGCAGACTCCGGCGCCTTGGCGCACGGCGTCTACACGGCCAGCGCCGGCAACATGGCGCAGGGCGTCGCGTTCGCTGCGCGATTCCTCAAAGTGCCGGCCCGTGTGTTCGTGCCGGACTCAGCTCCAAATACCAAAACCGACAACGTCGAGCGGCTTGGCGGGGAAGTAATCCGCGTGACGTACGACGAGTGGTGGCAGATCATGCAGTCCGGCGGACGCGACAGCGAGCGCGGCATGTTCGTTCATCCGTTTGCGGACACCGACGTCATGGCGGGCAACGGCACAATCGGCCTGGAAATCGCGGAGGACCGCGCCGACGTGGAGGCGGTGCTCGTGCCGTGGGGCGGCGGCGGGCTTACCTGTGGCATCGCCGCGGCCCTGCGCGCCGTGAAGCCGCACGCACGCGTGTACGCCGTGGAAGTCGAGGGTGCCGCGCCTCTCACCGCGTCACGCGCGGCCGGCAAGCCCGTGATGATCGACAACCAGCGCAGCTTCATCGACGGCATGGGCGGCAAGGGCGTGTTCACCGACATGTGGCCACTGTCGCAGGATCTGGTCGCGGATGTACTGACCGTCACAGTCGAGCAGGTCGCCGAAGCCGTGCGGCTCATCGCGCAACGCGGTCGCGCTGTTGCGGAGGGCGCTGGTGCAGCGCCCGTTGCCGCAGCGATGGTGCATGGCGCCAAGCTTACGCCGAACAAAGGCTCGCTCGTTTGCGTCGTGTCCGGCGGCAACATCGAGGCATCCGTCCTCTCGACGATCCTATCGGGGCAACTGCCCTAGACATCACTACAACTGCTGAACGACAATCGCGCAGATTGCGGCTCGTGGTATTCGCGTGATTCGCGCGATTGTAGTTCTGCTGTTGCCGTTGCTGTGACTCATTGACTTCACAACAAATGCCACAAATCCAGTTCTACACGACCGACGTCTTCACCAGCAAGCGCTTCGGCGGCAATCAGCTCGCCGTGTTTCCTGACGCGTCGAGTATCGACCCCAAGCTGTACCAGGACATCGCGCGCGAATTCAATTTTTCCGAAACGACGTTCGTCCTGCCGCCGAAAGACAAGAAGCACACGAGAGCGGTGAAGATCTGGACGCCCGGCGGCGAGCTGCAGTTCGCCGGGCATCCCACGGTGGGCACCGCGGTTGTACTCGCGAGCATTGGTGACATCGCGCTCACCGGCGCCGAAACGAAGATCGTGCTGGAAGAAGGCGTTGGCCCTGTCCCAGTGACGATTCGCGCCAACAACGGAACTCCGGACTTCGCGGAACTCACTGTCGCCAGGCTACCCGAGTACCAGCCCGGCCCACGGGCCGACGATCTCGCGCGCGCGCTGAGTCTCGACACTGGAGATGTCCTGTCAGGCGAGCTCTTTCCCGAATCCGCGTCGTGCGGCACGCCGTTCATGATGATCCCGATCCGCAACCGTGCCGCGCTCGGCCGCGCGCGCGTGAAGCTCGACGTGTTCGAACAGGTGATGAGAGGCTTCGTCGACAAGGTGTTCCTGTTCTGCAGCGAGCCGGAGCTGAAGGGCTCGCACTTTCGCGCGCGCATGTACGCTCCGGGCATCGGCGTCGCCGAGGATCCTGCCACCGGCAGCGCGGCCGCCGGCTTAGGCGGCTACATCGCCAAGCGCGACAAACGCGCTGACGGCACGCTCAAATGGCGTATCGAGCAGGGATTCGAGATGGGACGACCCTCACTGCTCGACATCGAAGTCGACAAGAAGGCTGGAGCAATTACGGGAGTCCGCGTTGGCGGCAACGCGGTCCTCGTCACTCGTGGCGAACTGACGCTCTGACCGCCGGCGCTACTGGTTGTACAGGATGTCGACGGGGATTCCTTTGGCGCCGAGCCGCGCCAGGTCCGACTGTAGTTGTGCGGACAGCGCGCCGTACTTCGCGTTGAACGCCCCGAGTCCGTCGTAGTCGCCGTCGCCCTGGAACGTCAGGATCGTCTGCGACAGCGCGTTCGCTCCATCCTGCATCTTCGCGAAATCGACGCGGTACTTCCCCGTCGCTGAGTCGCGCGTGAACGCTCCCCGCTCTGCCAGAAAGTTGAGCGCCGCGATGTTGGCGCGACCGTGCGAGTCACCGGTCCCGAACCGCACTGAACGGAAGATGCTGCCAAGGAACGCGACAAAGTTGTCCTCCATCGTGCCGCCCTTCAGGTCGCCGCGGTCACGCAGTTGCCTCACCATATAGAGGCCAAGGATGTCCGCCTTGCCTTCCTCGGTGGCGCTGTAGCGCTCCTTGAGCGCGGTGCGCACGGTGCCCTTGCCGTTGATCGTGTTCTTGATGCCCAACCCGTGTGCCACTTCGTGGAACATCACGTTCTCGAAGAACGCGTCGAACGTCACGTTGGCGAGCTGGTCGTCTGCAATCAGCTCCTTCGCAATCGGCATCAGGATCATGTCGAACTTGGCGCGCATCGCGTTCTTGAGCTGCAGACGGCGTGCGCCCTTCTTGAGCTGTACCTCCTCGTCGTTCGGCAGGTTGATCGCGATCGTCTTGGCGCCCGTGTTGGCCTGGCCCGACACGTAGATCACGTCATACGCATTGAGGTCCGAGTTGGCGCCGGGCGATTCCTTCTTGTAAGCCGCGGGCACGGGAATGCCGCGCTGCAGCGCCGGCAGCATGCCCACGAACTTCGTGAGGCGCGCGCTCCACTCCTTGTCCTTGAGCAATACCACCGTCTCGTGCGCCGCCTTGTAGCCGAACATCTCGTCTTCGTACGTCTCGATCGGGCCGATGACGACATCCACTGGATTCGTCTTCATGTCCATCCAGGCCATGTCACTCGGCTGGTAGTTGTCGTCACGCAGCGCCTGGGCGCGGAGCGTCAGGTACTGCTTGAATCCGGCGTCGGTCGAGAGCTCCGCAGCGGTCTCGAGCGACTTGGCCGCGCGCTCGTGCTGCGCGGCGAAGAACTTCGAGAACGGAATGGCCTCGAGTTTCCCCGCGGCGTCGCGACGGACCATCGTGTAGAGCGACTTGAGTGAATCTGCCCGCTTTCCGCCGGTCGCCACCTCGGCCTCGAACTCGGCCTTGGTCATGTTGGCCGGATAGTAGTTCGCTCCTTCGGGCCGCTCTCCCGCGCCCTCCACGAACGCGTGGCTCGCGTCGAGACGGTCCCATGGCCCGTAGTTCACCTCGGCGAGCGCGCGCGTCGCACTGTCCGTGATCGGCGCCATCAGTGCGGCCTTGTCGCCATACGCCTGCACCCAGAACACTTCGTCCATCGCCCTCGCCGCCTCGATGAGGTGCGGAATCATCTTGCGATCGCTCGCGTCGAGGCCGGCGAGATCCGGCGCAACCGAGACCGTCTTGTACCGCGCGAGTCGTTCGGCGGCGGAGGCGGTTTTCGAGTCAGTGCCCATTGTGCATGCTGTGGCAAGTGCGAGGAGGGTGACGGCGGCGCGTTTCACGGCGATTGCGGATTTCATGGTGTCTTCGTGCGGTTGGCGGGTGGCGCAACAGGGGAAACTGGTTCCATCGAAGGTGCGTCGGGCGGCTGCGGCGCGTCCGAGAGATGTTCCTGGATGATGGCCCACTTGCCGTCGAACTTCGCGAACACTGCGGTCATCGCGCCGGTAATGGTGTGCGGTTCGCCACGCGGCGTCTTGTGTGGAAGGTGATAGCTCGCCGTCACCACCGCGCGCGTCGGCGTCAGGACGTCCACGTACATCGCGTCCCAGATCCATTGCGGGTTCTGCATGCTGCTGCCGACGTTCTCCCAGAACCACTTGATGCCCATCTCCAGCGTGTCGCGCGAAATCGTGACGCGGCCGGCGGACGCGGACACGACGCGGCCGGATTTCGGGTACAGCGCCAGCATCCGCTGTCCGACACCCGGCTTCGAGAGGTCGTAGGCCTCGCGAAGTGCCGACTCCACCTGAGTCCGAACCTCCGCAACCTGCGCGTCGGTCATCTTGGGACCATCAGAAGCACACGCCGACAGCAGCGCGGCCACACCCAAAGCCGAGAGCCGGCAGCCGACACTCGAGAGCCCAGCATTCATGGGGGTAATTCTACCCGCAATTCCGGTGTCCGTCCCCAGGGGAGACTTCGTTCCCCGGCGCGAGACACGGGTGTCTCCCAGTGTGGACACGACACGCCGTTGAGGCCCTCCCGGGGCCCTTAAAGGGTGGCTCGGCGAGTGCATACAATAGGGCAGGCTGGCCAAGTCAGGCTGGCCGAACGGAGACAACCCATGCGTGCCACGTTCCGAATCGCTTCCGCAGCTCTGGCCCTGACCGCCGCCGCATGTGCGCCGGCAGCCAAGGACACAGCCCAAGCCGACTTCCAGCGCGACCTGCACTTGGCGTCCGCGACCACGATGGATCTGGCCGCGCCGGAGGTGAACCCTGCCCTTTTGACCCTGGAGACGGCGCCTGCCGCAGCGCCCGCTCCCGCCAAGGTCGTCAAGAAGGCGCCGGAGGCCAGCCTGGCGGTTCAGAGCGAGACGCCCACCGTGGAAGCCACTCCGGAGCCAGAACCTGCGCCGGTCGAGGAGAGCCAGCCCGTGGTGACCGCTCCGGCTCCCGCTCCGGTGCCTGAGGAGTCCAACGAGCCGGTGGCGGTTGCGCCGCGTCCGCAGCCCGTGCCCGCAATCCCGGCCCGTGGTACTGGCACCGGTGACTACGGACGCGGCGGTGGTGGCGTGTGGGGTGGCGTCATCATCCGGGGCGGTGGAGTGGACGGTGACCACTGCATTCCGCGAGGCCGGCGCGGCGGCGTGATCCACACTAGCCCGATCTACATTCCGCGCCCGCTGGGCGGAAACGGATCAGCGCCTTCGACTCCGACGATCGTCAGAAGGACGGCGATCAGGTAACCGGGTTGGGCGTCGGGGGCGGGCTGGAAGGGCGGGCCAGGATGCCCGCCCTTCCGTCTTTAGTAGGGGTGACAACCGTTTGGCGGGTTAACATCTTTAACCAGCCGGCGTCAGACCCAGGACGCCCTAACAGCACCAAGGAATCGCTATGCGCCGCTTCGCTCCCGCTCTACTCGCCAGCCTGACGTTCGCCCTCGTCTCTTGCATGGACCCCGGTTCGCCAAGCACGCAGCAACAGGCGGACGAAGCTCTGGCCATGACGCTGTTGGGGCTGGATGTTGACCCGAACGCTACGACGGCCGGCGGTCACACTGCGGACGCTCCCTCCGTGACCTGCTCGTGGAATGCGACGACCCTGTGGACCACGTGCACGTCAACCAACCGCGGCCTCACCGTGACGCGCGAGATGCAGTTCCTCAACCCGGCGGGCACACCGCAGCAGCGGCCGGACAGCACGACAAACTCCATGAGGGCGAAGACGACGGTCACTGGAACAACCACCTTCACGAATCCGGCCACGAACAGTCCGACCATTACTACGACTGTGAACCGCAACAGCGACGAGACGGTGACCGGCTTGGCCAGGTCCAGCACGCAGCGAGTCGTGAACGGCACCGCGAGCGGCAGCGAGAACTCGACGGGAACCGATTCCCGCGGGACGATCGCGGTCGCCCGGACCTTTGCGGACACGACGACGAACATGACGTTCACATCGCCGCATAACCCGTTGGCGCCGTACCCGGTGTCCGGCAGGATCACGCGCAACGTGTCATCCACCGTGACGGTCGGCGATGCAGCCGCCAGGAGCTACACGTCGCGCGAGGTACACACCTTCGCAGCGGGCAGGCTCACGGTGGTGACGACGATGAACGGTCACACGCGCACCTGCGTCTTCCAGCTCGGTCCTACGAAGTCGGCGCCGACCTGCACGCAGGGCTGATTGCCGTCATTCCGAGCGTAGCGAGGAATCTGCAGGTGAGAACTGCAGATCCTTCGCTCCGCTCAGGATGACAGCCTTCCCGCGGTAGTCCGAACCAGCCCGATCACGGCGCGCACGTCTTCTTCGCGCGTCCGGTACCCGGGAATGCACAGCCGCAGCGAGAACACACCGCGCAACTGCGTTGACGACATGAGCACGAAGCCGGTCTTGTTGACCGCGTCGTTCACGCGCTCGTTGAATGCGTTGAGCTCCTTCGGGTCGTCCATGCCTTTGGGATGCAGGCGGAAACACACGATGCCAAACTTGGCGGCGCTCAGCACCTCCATCTCGGGCGCTTCGCGAACCATCTGCTCCGCGAGCTTGGCCAAACCCATCGCCTGATCCTGCGCCGCGGCGATCGCGGCGGTACCGAAGTACTGCACGGACACCCACACCTTCATCGCGCGCGAGTAGCGGGTGAGCTGCTCGCCGTAGTCGGAGAAGTTCACCTGCGCGTCCTTGGCCCGTACGTCGTGCAGGTACTCGGGGTGCACGCTGAAGGCGGCCTCGAGCTTGGAGGCGTCGCGCGCCAGAAGGCAGCCGCACTCGAACGGCACGTATAGCCACTTGTGCGGGTCCAAGGTGAGCGTGTCGGCGCGGCCGAGTCCGTCGAGCATTTCGCGGCCCTGCGTGGTGAGGACGCTGAAGCCGGCGTACGCCGAGTCCGTGTGAAGCCAGAGTTTTTCGTCGCGGGCAACGTCCGCCAGCGCGTGCAGGGGATCCACGGCGCCGGTGTTCGTGGCGCCGGCGGTGGCGCATACGAGGAACGGCTTGAGGCCGGCCTTCCGGTCCGCTGCAACCATTTCGCGCAACGTGTCCACGCGCATGCGAAAGTCGTCGTCGCTCGGGACCGCGCGCACGTGATCGCGCGAGATGCCGGCGATCCACGCGGCTTTCATGAACGATGAGTGCGCCTGGTCCGAGCAGTACGCCGTGAGCCTGGGCAGCAGCGCCGGATCGTCGCCCACCGCATCATGCCGCGCGGCGACGACGGCCGTCACCGTCGCGGCCGAGCCGCCACTGGTCAGCAAGCCCTGACTGCCCTCAGGCATGCCCATCCAGCGCCGGAACCACTCCAGCACCGTGAGCTCCACTTCGTTCGGTCCTGCGGCCACTGGCCACACGCCAGCGAAGAAATTGAAGCCGGTGGCCAGCCAGTCACCCGCCACCGCGGGAAACGTGGGACAACTCGGGATGTAGCCGAGGAAGCGCGGGTGCGGCTCACGCGCATGATGCGTTGCGACGTTCGCCCGGAACCGGTCCAGGATCGTGTCGAACGGCGTTGGTGCTTCCGGCGGAGTGCCATCGAACAACGCGCGCGCAGACTTCCTGTCCAGCGTATTGAACGCCGGCTGGTCGCGAAGAGTCGCGAGATGCTCAGCGATGAGGTCGGTCACCTGGTGACCGATGCGGCGCATCGTCGCCAGATCGAGATCCAGCGACGGCGGCCCGCCCGCTTTCCCGCTCACTTCCGCTTCTTGGCCTTTGCTTTCGGCTTTGCCTTCGCCTTTGCTTTCGGCTTTGCCTTCGCCTTGGCTTTCGTCTTTCCCTTCGCCTTGGCTTTGGGCGCCGCTGTCGGCGGCGACTTTGGCTTGGGCTTGTAGAGCGGGTCGTCCTCGGACATCGGTGGCGACGCGACACCGGCCGCAAAGTCCGACGGACGCACGAACGCGAACGGCTGGATTGGCCGATTGGCGCCCATCACGGCGGCGCTACCCATCTTGAGCGGCGGCAACGGATGTTTGCGAGGACGCCCGCTCTTCCGGGCTGCCTGACCCTCGGCCATGAGCTTGTCGAACGCGGCCTTGGCTTCCGCCAGGAGTTTGGCGTGATGCGCACGGGCCGCGCTGTGTGAGCGGTCCTTTTCTGCCCGGAACATGTCTTCGGGCTTCTGATAGACGCGCGGTGCGTGGTAGTGCGGCACCGGCTGTTTCTTGTTGTTTGCCATTCGAGTTGTGCAGTAAAACTACGCTATTGAAAGCGGGACAGGGAGAACGGAGTGATATCCATCGCCGTTTTTCCCTCGGTGACCAACTGCGCGGCGATCTCGCCGATGCCGCTAGCGAACTTGAAGCCGTGGCCCGAGCACGGGCTCAAGAGGAGAGCCCTGCCCCGCTCGATCCAGTCGATGATGAAGTGGTGGTCCGGTGTGTTGGTGTAGAGGCAGACCCGGGCGTCGAGCAGCCTGCCGCCCGCGCCTGGCATCACCTCGTCGAGGATGGCTCGTGACGCCTCATTCTCGGCGTCGGACACGATGCGGTTCACCGACTCCGGCGACGTCGGCTTGCCCGAGTGGTGCTTGCCGCACTTCACGCCGTGGCCTTCGTCGCCCATGGTGAGGAACATGTCGCCGGGCAGCTCGAAGAGCGCGACAGGAATGTTCGCAGCCGAGTATTTCACGTCGGCAGCGCTTGGGGCGAACCAGTGCGACACCTGGCGTTCGATCTCGAGCGGGATCTTGAGACCCATCTTCTTTGCGAGACCCGGCAGCCAGGCACCCGCGGCGACGACGATACGCTCGGCGTCGTAGTGACCGCTGGTCGTGGTGACGCGGACGCCTTTCGCGGAGGTGGTCCAGCCCGTCACTTCCCGCCCGGTGTGGATTTCGGCGCCGTGCTGGATGGCACCGACGTGGAACGCCTGGACGCACTTCTCCGGCGCCAGCATGCCGGCGCGGTGCTCCAGTAGACCCACCCATTCCTTGCGCGCAGCGTAGGCCGGGAATCGCTCGCTGATCCCGGCCGCGGTGAGCATGTCGTGGGCGATACCGTGTTGCTTCACGCTATCGACGGCGCCTTTGATGAGTTCGCCATTTTCGGGACCGACCCACAGGCCGCCGGTTTGCGTGAAGAGTCTCTCCCCGCACGCCTGCTCAAGATCGGCCCACAGCTCGTAGGAGCGACGCACCAGCGGCACGTACAGCGGGTGCTCGTAGTAGGCCTCGCGGATGATGCGCGTATGGCCGTGCGTCGAACCCATGTGGTGCGGCGGCGCGAGGCGGTCGAACGCAACGACCTTGGCGCCGCCCTTCGCGAGCGAATACGCCGCAGCGCTTCCCATCGCCCCCAGGCCGACTATCGCAGCATCGTATTTCACTTTGTCATCCTGAGTGTCATTCCGAGCGCAGCGAGGAATCTGCAGTTCGTGTGAACTGCGCGGAGGATCTAGTCCGACAGACCCTTGTCACGAACGACCATCATAGTGCCCTGCATTGCCGCGACGAGCTTTTCCTCGGTTCCGTTCACTGAGAATACGTCGGCGCGGCAGACCATGATCGTCTTGCCGGAGCGGATCACCTCAGCGCGCGCGATCACCGCGTCTCCTTTGGCTGGAGACAGCATGTTGGTCTTGAACTCGACCGAAAGCACCGCGGCGTCCGCCGGCATCAAGGACAGCGCCGCGTAACCACACGCGCTGTCCGCCAGGGACGCGAGCGCGCCCGCGTGCACGAAGCCGTGCTGCTGAAGCAGGTTGTCGCGCACCTTCATTTTGAGGGTCACGCGACCGACAGACACCTCGGCGACTTCCGCGCCGATGGTCGCCATGTACTGCTGCTTGGCGAAGCTGGCCCGAACGCGGGCTTCGAAGTTCGGGTCGGCCGGCGTGCCGCTCACTTGGGTCTCGGGTGCTTGATGGTGCGGAACTCGAACGCGTCGGGACGCGAGTAATGCCCGCTCACATCCAGCGTCATGCCCTCCTGTCGCACCAAGTCGAGATCGATTTCGGTCAGCAGCACTTTCTCGCGTTCCATGATCGGCCCAGCGATGATTTTGCCGTCCGGACCGACGACCATGCTGCCGCCGCTCAACGCCCATTCGCCGCGACCCGGATGCACTTCGAGCTCCTTGGGCAGCGCCGACATCTTCATGATTGCACCGGCGGCGAGCACGAAGCAGCGGCCTTCGAACGCGTAGTGCCGGCTGGCCAGCTGGTGCATTTCGTGCACGGTTGGCCACACGGCGACGTGAATGTCCTCGCCCGCGTCGTGCATCGCCTGGCGGGTGAGCGGCATCCAGTGCTCCCAACAGATCAGTCCGCCCACGCGGCCGGCCGGGGTGTCCACCGCCTGCAATCCGTTGGCGTCGCCCGTGCCCCACACCATGCGTTCGGTGTACGTCGGCATGAGCTTTCGGTGGTGGTTGACCAGCACGCCGTCCGGCGAAAACGTCAGCAGTGAGTTGTACAGCGTGCCGCGCCCCGGACCGGCTTCCACGCGCTCGATGACCCCCACCACCATCGCGACACTCGCCTCACGGGCGATGCCGGCGAGCACCTTGCCGCTTTCGCCGCTCACGACGACAGACTGCGAAAACATCCGCGCGTAGACCTCTTTCACGGGCGGATGGTCCCAGAGCGCAGCATCGCGACAGTGATCCAGCCAGGCTGGATACCCCGGGAGCCACGTTTCAGGAAAAACCACAAGCTTGGCGCCGCTTCCGGCAGCCTGTCTGGTCAGCAAGCGGGTCTTGTCCAAACCCGCTGCGAGGTCGGGGGCAACCTCGGCCTGCGCGATGGCGACGCGGATCTTTCTCACGAGCCGAATCTACAGTCCGAGCAGGGTCACGCGTCCCAGCGGCTCGACCGTGAGCGGCGTTTTCAGGTCCGGTTCACCGTCGATGTGAGCCTCCACTGGCCGGCCGCGCGAGGTGACGGTCAGTCGCCGAAATCGCGCATGACGCACAAACGGCAGGTTGAGATGCGGCGAGCCGGGAAACAGGATGCCGAGCCAGAACTTTGTGAGCTGAAAGAGGTTCTTGTAGTTGAGCAGCAACGCGTCCACGAGATCGTCCGACGGGTCGGCGGTTGGGATCACAAGCTCGGGACCTGCCCACCGTTTCGCGTTCGCGATCATCACTGAAGTGACCTCGGCGCTGAAGTGCTCGCCGTTCTCGAGCTCGCCTTCCACAGTCATCGGTGGATAGTCGAACGTCACGCCGACGCGCAGCGCGTTGGCAACGACCCCGAGGAAACCAGCCGCACGTTTGAGGCGGCGGGACGTTCGCCACATGAGCAGACCGTCAAAGCCGACGCCCAGCTGGAGCAGCATCGTTCGACCGTTCACGCTCCACGTGCGAAAGGAGTATCGCCGCGTTTTTCCTGCGAGCACGCGCGCCGCGCGTACCGGATGGTTGGGCAGGCCAAGCTCGAACGTGAGGACGTTCGTGGTACCCGTCGGGATGACTGCGATTGGGATGTCCTTCCCGTCGAGCGCCGCGGCGCACGCGCCAACCGTGCCGTCGCCGCCGCAGGCGACGATTTGCGTTGCACCAGGATTGGCAGCCAGCGCCCGGCGCACTGGGCCGACCATGTCCGTCGCTTCGGTGGCGACGAGGGTGCTTGGTCCAGGCAGTGCCTGAAGTTCACGGAGGGCGGCGCGCAGCCGCGGTTGCTTGATCGCCGCGCCGCCTGCCGGGTTGTAAACGATCAGCCGCATAGCGGCCGACGCGATCTCACCGGACGTTCATTTTCGCGACGAGCGCGGCATACCGGGGGTCACTACGAATCGGCTGCCAGATCGGGTCGATAGCCACGTACTTCACTGGCGTGTCGAAATCGCTGACCGACTTCTCGAGCCAGTGGAAGGTCTTGTCCTTGTCGCCGAGACCCAGATATATCATGGCAATCGTGCCAGCCACGACGTAGTGGCTGGCGCCTTTCGCGATGAGGTCGTCCGCGATGCGTTGGGCTTCTGCGCGCCTCCCTGAGATGCCGAGCACGTAGCCAAGGTCACCGCTCTCGGGCAGGCCCGACACGGAGATGACACGCCTCACCTCCGACTCGGCGCGCGTGAAGTCGCCTTTGACTGAATAGAGGCGGGCCAATCGACGGCGGGCTTCCGGAAAACCGGGATCAAGCAAAAGCACCTTTTCAAGCCGCTCGATTCCCCGGTCGATGTTCAAAGCCCCAGCCGGGATCGCAGCGGCGGTCGCGATGATTCTCGAGGTCGGATCCAGCTCGACTGCCTTCGTGAGTTCGGCCAGCGATGCCCCCACGTTGCCGCGCCAAGAAAGTGACAGGCCGTACCAATGGTGAGCCGTGGCATACTGCGGACGAATGGCAATCGCGTTCCGGAACGCCGAGTCGGCACGCTCCCAGCGGTAGACTTGGGAATTCAGCAATCCGAGCACGGCGTAAGCTTCAGCGTTCTGGCTGTCGAGCTCCAAGGCCCTTTGTGCTGCGGCCATCGCCAAGCCGTGCGTCTCGGACTGCTTGGCCTCGGCGTATTGCGGGTAGACGGTATAGGCATCGGCCAGGCCTGCGTATCCGAGTGCGAACTTCGGGTCGCGCTTGACTGCGGCCTTGAAGTGTTCGATCGCGGCGGTAATCGATGCCTTGGTGCGCTGATTCCACAAGAACCGACCCTTCAAGTAGTCATCGTACGCTGCAAGGTCTGTTGTCGGCGCCGTCACGACCGGGCCCGAGGGACTGGCGAATTTTGCCTGGAGCGCACTGGCGACCGCGCGGGCGACTTCATCCTGCACGGCGAACACGTCCTTGATTTCCTTCGTGTACGTGTCACTCCAGAGCACAGTGCCATCGTTGACGCGTGTCAGCGAAGCCGTGAGACGGAGGCGGTCACCGATACGCTGTGCCTTGCCATCCAGGACGGCGAAGACGGACAGGGCTCGGCCAACTTCTGACAAGTCGATTGGTTGCCCTTTCGCGCCCGGAGCGCTTCGGGGCGCCCGCACAGTGAGGTCGGGTACTTTCGAGAGTGCGCTGGTGATGGCATCTGCCATTCCTGCGCCGAAATAGTCGTTCGCGGGATCGCCCCCGACATTCTCGAACGGCAGCACCGCGATCGACCGAAGGTCGGCCGCCGTCGATCCACCGCCAGGCCGGTTCGAGGACATGATCACGGCTCCGGCAGCGACGATCGCAACGACGCCAAGCCCCGCCCAGAGCCCCACCTTGGACGTCCCTGGTCTCGCCGGGGCGACCACTCCAAGCATTCCTGACGGCTGCGAGCCTGCGCCTGGCGTTGTGAGTCCATCGAGCGTGTGCATGACCTCGGCCGCCGTTTGAGGCCGGTCTGCGGGCCGCTTCTCCAGACACCGCATGACCAGTTGCACCAAAGCCGGCGGCAATGTGGGACGCAGTGCGCCGATGTTCTCCGGAGTCTCGGTGACGTGCGCTGCGAGCGTCGCCTGTGGCGAACGCCCGGCGAACGGGGGCCGTCCCGAGAAGAGTTCGAAGGCAACTACGCCCAACGCATAGATGTCGGCGCGCCCGTCGATTGCTTCCGACGCCGAGGCCTGCTCGGGCGACATGTACGCGGGCGTGCCCACAGCGACACCCAGCGATGTCATCCCGCTCCCTTCGGAGTTGGTCGACGCCGAGAGAGCCTTGGCAACACCAAAGTCCGTGACCATCGCGCTGCCGCGCGACAGCAGCACGTTGTCCGGCTTGATGTCGCGGTGCACGACACCCTTGTCGTGCGCGTAGTCGAGCGCCGACGCGATCTCCCGGAGGATCCGTACTCCCTCGGCAACCGGTAGCTCGCGGTCGTGCGCCAGCCTTGCCCGGAGCGACTCCCCATCGACCAGCGGCATCGTGAAGTATGACAGGTCGCCCGACCGACCGGCGCTCAACAACGGCACGACGTGCGGATGCTGCAGCCGCGCCGCGAGGCTGATTTCTCGCTGAAACCGCTCGATGGACACCGCTGCTGCCATGTCCGGCGGGAGCACCTTCACGACAACGCGGCGCCCTAGCTGTCGGATCTAAAGAGGTTGTTCACGCCGCATCAGGAAGTGGAGGAGCGGTGGAACGCGGCCGAGCGACCGATGGGGTCGTTCGACGTTGTAGGAATCTA
>JANNRQ010000017.1:0-2478 GCA_031401495.1 Gemmatimonadota bacterium | reverse complement strand
GGTCCACTTCGCCAGCTCAGGCCACGTCTTGGTCTCCAGCTGCGGCGCGGTGCCGGCCGTAATCGTGCCCTTGCAGTTGGGCCGCGTCGACATGATCCAGTCGGTGATCCACGCCACCATGGCGGACTTGCCAATCCCGTGCCCTGACGCCACAGCGGCGCGGATCGGGTCGACCGGATCGCGGCCGTTGAAGCCGCGCGCCTTCACGTCGTTGCCGATCGCAATCAGCTCATCACGCTGCCAGTCGTCCGGGCCCGTCTCGTGTTCGAGCGGCGTGCCGGGCTCACCCCACGGGTAGCAGGCGAGCACGAATCCGTACGGATCGTCCGCGAAACCACCGACGAACTCCGCAATGGCCTCATCGTCGGTGGCGGGGGTGGTCATTCGGCCGGGCCGTCGCCGTACGAGTACGTCACCGGTTTCGGCAACATGAAACGCGGCTCCACCTCCGCGTGCGCGAGGATGGCGCGCATGCCTGCGCCAGCGTCAACCCCATTCCATAAATAGCCGAGGAACGGGAAAGTCGCTGACACGTACTTGTCGAGCGCATCGCGTGCGATGTCCCATGCGGCAACGGCGTCCTTTCTCGCCTGAGTCCACGGCTCAGGCGAAGGATTCGCATCGCAGACCTCGTCAGCGGCGTCGTACGCAGCGAGGAGTGTCTGGAGATCCGCGTGCTCGGCGGACGTCAGGATGATCTTCACGCGTCACTCCGTTGCGCCACCCGTTCCCGCGCCTTCTTCAGCACGTCGGCAATCGGCTTGCCCCCACTGGTCACGTCGATCGACTGCTGCGCCTTGCCGTAGCCGCGGTCAGACGCGAACGCCAGCGCCTTCAGGTAGGTGTCTGAGTCGACCGGGATCACGACCTTTTTGCCGTCACCGTCCGTGTACTTGAGCGTGCCCTTCAGGATGCCAGCGAGACGAACGAGCGACTCGTCACGTGAAGCGAGCTCACGCATAAGCGCCTTGAACGCGTCCGGCGGCCGTCCTGCGTTGGGCGCGCCCTTGGCAGGGCCGCGACCACGGCGCGGATCATCAGCCGTCAGGGGGCGGCCCACCACTGACTTCTGCGCTGACTTCCCGGCAGTTTTTGCCGGCTTCTTCTTCGCGCTCATGCCGCCTCCTGCCTGACGCGGTACAGTGGTCCGACGAACGGTTCGTCTCGCCGTTCAAGGTAGCGCTGCTCGGTCAGCCAGCCGAGGACGTGGTGGCACTGGCTGGTGTGCCGGCCGGTCAGCGTGGCCACGGTCAGCAGCTTGACGCGTTGCCAGTCGGCGGTCAACAGGCCCTCGTGGACGAGCAGGACGAGGACGGGGAGCGCGGCGCGTGGAGCGCGCCGGTTGCGGGCAATCGTGGCGAGCAGTGGCATCACGCGGCGCCCTCCGGAATCGGTGGCTGGATGCGGGTCACGGCGCCACCGCCCGTTCCAGCCACGCGCAGAACTCGGCGTGCGTGCCAGAGCCCCACGGGGTGCCGTTGCGGAGGCACTCGTCTCGGAAATCCTGCTGGAACGGCGACAGCCCGCCGTCCTTCGATGCGGCCTCTTCCGCCGTCTTGGTCTCCCACCACATGCCGAAGCTCTGGAACGCCAGCCACAGGTCCGGGATGCCGGCAGTCTGCTGGGTTTTCCGCTTTTGGCTCAGCCAGTAGACCTTGGCGCCGTGTTCGATGGCGGTCCGTCGGATGCGGCGCTGCTCTTCCTTTTCGCTGATTGGCCGCGCAGCGAGCCCTGCAATTTCCTGCCATTCTGCGGCCTTCTCAGGTGCCCGCCTATAGTGGGACCGCAGCACCCCGGTCTCAGCGGCTTGGCTGGTCTGTTCCACGCGTTCCACGGGCATGTTCAATGCTACCGCCGCGCGGGCCTTGTCGGCGGGCACGCCCATGCGTTCGAGCGCGGCCAGTTGGTCGGCGGGGATCATCACGCGACCCTCCCGTAGCCTTCGGGTGGCACCCCGGTGTCGAAGGCCGCGATACTGGAACGGAACTGCAGCGGCAGGCGACCGAGCGGTCCTTGCCGCTGCTTGGCGAGGATGGCGAGGGCGTGCCCTTCGTCGTCCGGCTGGCCCTTCTTCGGTCGGTGGAGGAAAATCACGTTGTCCGCGTCCTGCTCGATGGCGCCAGAGTCGCGCAGATCGCTGAGCTGCGGCTCAGCATCCTTCCCACGCATCTCGACGCCGCGGGACAGCTGCGACAGGGCGACGACGGGCACGCGGAGCTCCTTGGCGAGCCCCTTGAGACCGCGCGAGACGGCTGACACCTCGTTCACCCGGTTCTCCGCCTGGGCGCTCACGAGCTGCAGGTAGTCGGCGATGATCAGTCCGATCGGTTCCTTGCCCGATGGGTTCGCGCGCCGTGCTCGTGATCGCATCTCACCGATGCTCGCACCACACGCGTCGTCGATGCCAAGCCGCCACTTCGCGATACGGGCCGCGGATTGCGCAAGGCGTGCCATCTGGAACTCGCTCAACTGTCCGCC
>JANNRQ010000016.1:0-1913 GCA_031401495.1 Gemmatimonadota bacterium | reverse complement strand
GTTGGCGGTGCCGCGAATGCCGTCCGTCCCGAAATAGCCGCGCGTCATGGCCCAACTTTGTCCTTGCACTGACCCTGACTTCTAGCGGCTCGCGGGAGCCAAATCCATGGGCTGCGCCCGGTGAACTTGGGCGCCTTGATTGTAGAAGACAGTAAGATCATTTCATTCGCCATACAGCACGGGCGTTGGCATAGCTCCTTCACAAAAAGTGACGGCCGGTTACTTGACCAATACTCAGTCATGGGAAAGCGCGCATGTGCGGCATCATCGGTATCCTTGGCAGCGAGCCGGCCGCGCCGCGCCTCGTGGAAGCGCTGAAGCGGCTTGAATATCGCGGCTATGACTCCGCCGGCGTGGCGACCCTCGAGACCGGCCACATCGAGCGGCGACGCGCGCCAGGCAAGATCCGCAATCTGGAAGCCGTGCTCGCCGGCGCGTCGCTCTCCGGTTTCAGCGGTATCGGCCACACGCGGTGGGCCACGCACGGCGCGCCGAACGAGCGCAACGCGCACCCGCACAAGTCCGGGCCGGTCGCGATCGTGCACAACGGCATCATCGAGAACTTCCGCGATCTCCGCACCGAATTGCAGGCCGCGGGTCACGTGTTTGATTCCGAAACCGACAGCGAGGTCATCGCCGCACTGATTGCAGAAAGTATCCGTCAGGGGCGCAAACCTGGTGACGCCGTGACGGCGGCAGTGGCGCGCATGCGCGGCGCGTATGCCATCGCGGCGTTGTTTGAAGGTGAGGAAGATCTGCTCGTTGGCGCGCGGCGCGGCAGCCCGCTGGTGGCCGGCTTCAGCGAGGACGAGGCGTTCCTCGGGTCCGACGCGATCGCGGTGGCGCCGTTCACCAGCCGGATCATGTATCTGGAGGAAGGCGACGTGATCGTCCTGCATCGCCGCAGCGCGCAGGTGACCGACGCGCAGGGCAAAAACGTCGAGCGCACCGTGCGCGATGTGCCAGCGATTTCCGGCGCCGTCGAGAAGGGCAATTATCGCCACTTCATGCAAAAGGAAATCTTCGAGCAACCGGACTCCATCGGCCGCACCGTGGCGCTCTACGTCAATCCGCTGAGCCAGGCTGTCGAGCTGCCGGAAGGCAAGGAGATCGACTTCAAAAGCATGCGCCGCTTGCACATCGTGGCCTGCGGCACCGCGCATTATGCCGGCCGCATCGCGAAATACTGGTTTGAACGCATCGCGAAACTTCCCGTGGAATGCGAGGTGGCGTCGGAGTTCCGCTATCGCGAACCGACGATGGAGAACGGCGACGCCGCGCTGGTGATTTCCCAGTCGGGCGAAACCGCCGACACACTGGCGGCGCTGCGCCTGTGCGCCGAGCACGGCATGAAGACGATCGGCGTCATCAACGTAGCGTCTTCCTCGATGGCGCGCGAATGTACGATCAACACGCCGACGCTGGCCGGGCCGGAAATCGGTGTCGCGTCGACCAAAGCATTCACCGCGCAGCTCACCACCCTCGCCGCGCTCGCCGTACTGGCCGGGCGCCAACGGGGGCACGTCTCACGCGATCTCGAAATCGAACTCACCCACGCGATGCTCGAAGTGCCCCGCCTCATCGCCGAAGCGATGAAGAGCGAGGATGTGATCATCCGCCTCGCGCAGCAGATTTCCGAAGCGCGCAGCGCCATCTACCTCGGGCGCGATGCGTTTTTCCCGCTGGCGCTGGAGGCTGCACTCAAGCTCAAGGAGATCAGCTACATACACGCAGAGGGTTTTGCATCCGGCGAACTGAAACACGGCCCCATCGCGCTGATCGACGAGCATACACCTGTCGTGATGATCGCACCGCACGACGCGCTGTTCGAGAAGGCGTTGTCCAACCTGCAGGAAGTGGCCGCGCGCGGCGGAAAGGTGCTGCTGATCTCCGACAAGGCCGGCATCAAGGCC
>JANNRQ010000015.1:0-57343 GCA_031401495.1 Gemmatimonadota bacterium | reverse complement strand
ACGCTAGCGTGCCTAATTTTTATTCGTTTTGCCATGCACGATTTTGTACATTTCGATTACTTTTTCTGGGTCAACCTCTGATAGCAAATTGTGAATGGCGCAAAAGACATAACCAGCATCTTCGCTTAAATAATCACTGACGGCACTAACTTCATTTCTGACATCTTCTAATGAGCCAAAGGGTAAGGTTGTTTGGGTGTTGACACCACCACCCCACAAAGAGATTCTATAACGACATTTATCTTTCCATTCGGTGTAGCTATGGTTGCCAGCAGACCATTGAACGGGGTTTAAAATATCAACCGCGACGATGACAAGGCCCTCGAACGTTTCGCCGTAGCCCGAGAAGCGATTCCGGTCGTCACCGCACTGCATGTGCACCACGCGGCGGTCGCGCTCTTCGGGCAGGTCGTAGTACCCGTGGTTGGAGGGTGAGCACCCGACGTGGGTGAAGTCGGTGATGCCGCGCTTCTTGATGGCCGCGATGACGCGCGCGTCCTTGAGCGCGAGTTCACTCGCCTCCTCAGCCTCGGCGCCGCTCGTCATGAATTGCCGCGCCGGCACTTCGTTCCACGAGACGACCTTCTTCCCAGTGATGTCGACCAGCGCCTCGTAGCCCCGCTTGTTCTGTATCAGATGGACGAACGCCGTCCGCGAAAACGGCTGGCCCGAGCGCCAACCCAGCACTTCGGCTTTCGCCGGTTCGCGCAGGGCGACGTACAGGTAGCGCGTCGTGGAGTCGGTCTTCCCGGAGGCGACCAAGGCGTCGTATACCGTCCAGTGTTCGCGAGCAGACAGCCCGTCCAGCGGATGCAAGGGCTGTGGCGCAGGCGCCTGTCCAAGCGCGATGGATACAGGAGCGAAGGCAGTAGCCAGGAGAGTGGCGAAGCGCATGGCGGGAATGTTCTCAGGTGAATCGTAGGGTGGCGAACGGGTGCGGCAATTGGAGACCGCGCGGCATTCCTGTCAAGCGCATCACCTCGAGGGTCTCAGTTCGCGACGCTTGCCCTGGCGACTACCGGCCGATCGCCTGCATCACCTTCTTGAGATCGAACACCGTGAGCGCGGCGGACTGATTGCTGGACACGTAGCCGAACCCGCGGGCCACATCCAGCGTCACGGCCCACGGGCACGCGTCCACATCGAATACTGCCACGGGTTTCATGGCGACCATGTCAACCACCGCGACCATGTTGCTGTTGGCTACCGCGGCATAGAGCAGGCCGTTCGCGTCGTCGAGGCCGAAGCCGCCCCATGCGCGCCGGCCCACCGGCGATGCCGGTGTGAACGTGCCGACAGAGCCGACGACTGCCCCCGACGCCACGTCCACGGCGACAACGGTGTGACCGCCCGACGGCGTGGACCCGGCGGTCTTGCCCACGTACAGCCGCTTGGTGCTTGGCGAATACGACATCGCCGACGTCTGCGGAATGGGACCGGACGTGAACTCGCGCAGCTTGGCGCCCGTCGCGAGATCCACTTCCGTGATTTGGCCGGCGCCGAGGCTCACGGCATACGCGCGTCGCGCGGTGGCGTCCACAACAACCTTGTGCGGCAACGAGGGAACCTGGATGGTCGCCGCGATCGCGCCGCTGACCACGTTCACCAGCGAGATCCACGTCTGCGACAGATCAAACGTGTTGGAAACGAGCATGAGGTTCCCGGCGGGATCGAGCCCCAGATCGTGCGGACGTCCGCCGAGCACGAACGACCTTTCGAGCGTGCCGGTGACGGGATGATGCACGGCGACCGTGCCGCTCGCACCCGAACCGGCGACGTAGACCTTGCCGCGCTGTGCGTCCACTAGCGGCCATACCGGAGCCACGCCAGTAGCGACGATAGCCAGCTCCTGGTTGGCAGCCGGGTCCACGATGCTGAGCCCGCTCTGGAACTGTCCCACGTCGCCGCACCACGGACTGGTAGCGCCGTTGATCACCACGTACACCCGGCCGCTGGCGGCATCCAGCGCGAGGCCGTTGGCTCCCGCGCGTGACAGCGCGATGTGGCGAATGCCCGCGTCCGCAATCTTGCAGACTCCAAGGGTCTGATCTGCGCAGGGCGGGGTCGTGTTGTCGCGGGGCGCCGATGGCTTCGCGCAGCCGAGCATAAGCGCCGCCGACAGCGCGGACACGAGCGTACCATTCATCACCGCATCACCATACGGCGACCGTGCGACAGCGCAAGCAGGGCCAGTGGCTCGGGTGTGCCCAAAACGAGTGGTAATACCGAGTGCCTTGGCCATAGATACGTTCAACATAAGTAGCTACCTTGAGCGCATGGCCAGCAGACGACAGAAGCTCAAGAAGATCGGCGGGTCCGTGGCGACCATTCTGCCCAAAAGCATGCTCGAGCGCCTCAACCTCGACGCGGGCGACGAAGTCCTCGTCGTCGAGACCGACAAGGGGCTGCTCGTCACGCCGTTCGATGCCGATTTCGAGAAAGCGATGGAGATCTACGCGCGCATGGCAAAGAGGTACCGCAATGCGCTCCGAGAACTGGCGCGCTGACTGTGGCGCGAAAGCAGTCGCCGCGTGCCAAGGCCAGGCGCGTCCGCGAGGGGCGTGCCGAGCCGCTGTGGGTCACGCGCGCCCAGCTCGACGCGATTCATCAGGCGCAGATCAGTGAACACGGCGGTTCGGCAGGCGCGCGTGACGAGGGATTGCTCGAGTCCGCCCTCGCTCGCCCTCGCAACAAGTTCGCCTACGGCGAGACCGACATATCCATTCTGGCGGCGGCGTACGCGTTTGGAATCGCCAAGAACCACGGGTTCGTCGACGGCAACAAGCGCACCGCGTTTGTTGCGACTGGCGTGTTCCTTGGCCTCAACGGCCACGATCTCGTCGCCGACGAACCCGAAGTCGTGGACGTCATGAACCGCCTCGCGTCGGGCAAGCTCACCGAATCTGCGTTCGCGACTTGGGTGAAGAACCACATCACCGCTGGCTGACGCTGTCACTGTACGAGGGGCGTACGGCCGGTTCGCGGCACGCGAATGCTCGCCGTAACTTCGCTCTGTGCAACTCACCTTGAGACGCCCCGACGCCGGGTCGCCGGTCGCCTTTCCGTGGATGAAGCCGGGAGCTGAGGGCCGAGGGCCGCTGTCGTGAGCGGCACCGAACGCCTCAACGCCGCGCTCGACGGCCGCTACAAGATCGAGAAGCAACTCGGTCAGGGCGGTATGGCCACTGTTTATCTGGCCAAGGACATCAAGCACGACCGTATGGTCGCGGTCAAAGTTCTCAAGCCCGAACTCGCCGCCGTGCTCGGCGCTGAACGGTTCGTGGTGGAGATCAAGACCACCGCCGCGCTCCAGCACCCGCACTTCCTGCCGCTCTTCGACTCGGGTTCAGTCAGTAGTCATCCCGAGCGTAGCGAGGGATCTGCATTTCTCTACTACGTGATGCCTTATATAGAAGGGGAAACCCTGCGCGGAAAACTGAATCGCGAGACCCAGTTCTCCGTGGACGAGGCGGTTCGCATCACGACACAGGTGGCCGACGCGCTGGACTACGCCCATCGCCACGGCGTCATCCACCGCGACATCAAGCCCGAGAACATTCTGCTGCACGACGGGCGCCCGATGGTGGCGGACTTCGGCATCGCGCTCGCCGTGAGCGCGGCCGCCGGTGGACGCATGACGGAGACCGGCCTCTCGCTCGGCACGCCGCACTACATGTCGCCGGAGCAGGCGACGGCGGAGAAGGAGATCACCGGCCGCAGCGACATCTACTCGCTCGCCAGCGTGACGTACGAGATGCTCACCGGCAATCCGCCGCACGTCGGCTCTTCGGCGCAGCAGATCATCATGAAGATCATCGCCGAGCCGGTGGAGGCGGTGACGAAATACCGGAAGTCCGTACCGCCCAACGTCGCGGCCGCGGTGGCGCAGGCGCTGGAGAAACTGCCCGCCGACCGCTTCGAAACCGCGAAGCTGTTCGCCGAAGCGTTGCTGAACCGCACCTTCACCAGCGCCCACTTCGCCGGCGACGTCGTTCCGGGTCACCGGTCTCGCCGCGATTCGGCGCGTGGTCGCGGCGCTCGTGAAGGACGCATGACCAGCGTTCACGCCCCAGCCCACTCGTCGCAGCGCTGGCACACGCTCACGCTCATGGAGCAACTCGGCAACGTCGGCAGTGAGGTGGAGCGGGCCATTCGCGCTCACGAGTCTGGCAATCACGCGCGATTCGACGGCGCGCTCGCGAGGGCCCTGGAGCTTTTCGACCTCACGGCAACCGACGATCGCTGGCGTGGGCATCGGCGCCGGGAAATCCTGCGGGCCCGCGAGGAGTTCTGTCGCTTGATCTTTGATCCGTCGGTGTCGAGCGGCTCAGCCGATGGCCTGAGGCGCTACTTCCTTGCTTTTGCTGTCGCGGCTCGGGCATGAGCGGCACCGAGCGCCTCAACGCCGCCCTCGCTGGCCGCTACAAGATCGAGAAGCAACTCGGTCAGGGCGGCATGGCGACCGTCTACCTGGCCAAGGACATCAAGCACGACCGCATGGTCGCGGTCAAAGTCCTCAAGCCCGAACTCGCCGCGGTGCTCGGCGCCGAGCGGTTCGTGGTGGAGATCAAAACCACGGCGGCGCTCCAACACCCGCACATCCTGCCGCTGTTCGACTCCGGCACCGCGGACGGGTTCCTGTACTACGTGATGCCATATATAGAAGGGGAGACGCTGCGCGGAAAACTTGATCGCGAGACGCAGTTCAGTGTTGACGAAGCGGTGCGCATCACAACCCAAGTGGCCGACGCACTGGACTACGCCCACCGGCACGGCGTGATCCATCGGGACATCAAGCCCGAAAACATTCTGCTGCACGACGGCCGGCCGATGGTGGCCGACTTCGGAATCGCGCTCGCCGTCTCCGCCGCGGCCGGCGGACGCATGACCGAGACCGGCCTCTCGCTGGGCACGCCGCACTACATGTCGCCGGAGCAGGCCACGGCGGAGAAAGAGATCACGGGCCGCAGCGACATCTACTCGCTGGCCAGCGTGATGTACGAGATGCTCGCCGGCGCGCCGCCACATATGGGCGCCAGTGCCCAGCAGATCATCATGAAGATCATCACCGAGCAGGCGGCGCCGGTGACGTCACTGCGCAAAGCGGTGCCGCCAAACGTCGCGGCGGCACTGGCCAGGGCGCTCGAGAAACTGCCGGCCGATCGTTTTGAAAGCGCGGCCGCATTCGCGGCGGCCCTGAGCAACTCGGCGTTCACTGGCGGCACCACAGCGGTTGCCCGCCGGAGCGCGGCGCCCAGCGGCCGAAGCAGGATCGTGTTGGCAGTGACAGGTATCGCCATGCTCATCGTTGGCGCCGCGGTGGGTAGTGTGATCACGAGGCCCGCGCCCGTGGCGCCGCAGGTGGTGCGCTTCACCGTGCCAATGCGCTCGCAGCGCCTGCTTGTTGATCCAGGCTTTGACGTGCCGTTCGCGTTGTCACCGGACGGTACGCGCATCGCGTACATCGCTATCGACTCCGGCGCCGGGGAGCGCACGCTGCACGTTCGCTCGTTGGATCAGTTCACAACGACGAGCTTTCCCGCCACGTCTGGCGCGTTCTCGCCGTTCTTCTCGCCGGACGGCGTATGGATCGGTTTCACGAGTAGCGACCGTACGCTGAAAAAGGTTGCGTCCAACGGCGGACCGGTCAGTACAGTGACCACCGAGCTCACCTTCAGCCGGGGTGCTGCCTCGTGGGGCGACGATCATTCGATTGTGTTCGTGCACAATACGGACGGCCCGAGCCGAGTGCTTGCTGGCGGCGGACCGTTCACCAGGCTGCTCGACTCGACCGGCAGTCAGGCGGCCGCGGCACATGTGTTGCCCGGGGGACGCGCGACCCTGTTTTCGATGTGCCAAGGGTCGCTTGGGTCGGACTGCTCGGTCGACCTTGTCGTGCTCGACTTGACCAGCGGCAAGGTGAAAGTGCTCGTACCAAACGCAGCGCGCGGTTGGTACCTGTCCGGCGGGCACCTGATCTACAGCACGCGCGAGGGCGCGTTGTTTGCCGTGAAGTTCGACCTCAAGTCGCTCAGCGTGACCAGCGCTCCGGTCGCCGTACTCGACGGCATCAACTTCGGCCGCAACGCAATGGCCTACGTTGCGATCTCCGCATCGGGCAGCATGGCATACCTGCCTGCCGTGGGATCTGCCAACGCGACCGTGGTCCAGGTGGATCGCACGGGCCGGGAGACGGTAGTTATTTCGAAGCCGGGGCCGTACCTCCAGCCGCGAGTGTCGCCGGATGGCCAGCGGTTTGCGCTCACCATGCCGGACGCAAGGCAATCACTCCAGATCTGGATTCATGATCGGTCGTCCGCGACCACCCGACAGCTCACGTTCGAGGGAGAGAGCGAGCGGTCATCATGGTCGCCGGACGGCAAGCGTATCGCGTTTTCTTCGCGGCGGGCGAACAAGGGGAACATCTGGGCGGCGCCGGGCGACGGCTCCGGCCCCGGTGAATCCATCAGCCAGGGCCCACCCCTGGTGGGCACTGCCGCCGTCCACTGGACTCGCGATGGCAAGTGGATCGTGTGGGACGGATTACTGCAAGGCGTGCCGTCGAAGGGCGGCGACGATATCTACGCGATCCCGGTGGTGGACACGCCACGCACGGCGCGGCCCGTGATTGCGACGCCGTATGCGGAACAGGTGGGCGAAGTGTCACCCGATGGCAAGTGGATCGCCTACGTCTCCAACGACGCAAACCGCATGCAGGTCTACATCCAGCCCTTCATGGTGCCCGGTGGACGCACCTTGGTCTCTGCCGGCGCTGCTCAGGAGCCCGCATGGACATCCAACAACGAGCTGGCGTACGTGGATACGGAGACCGACAGTCTGGTTGTCGCGCGTCTCGAGTTCGGTGCATCCATCAAGGTCACGCGCAAAGCCTTGATTGATCGCCGTCCGTATCAACCGGGCACGTCGGCGTGGCGCAGTTATGACGTGTCGCGCGACGGCGAGACGTTCATCTTCGTGAAGCCGTCTGTTCGCGGCGCGAGCGTGGAGCCAATCGTTGTGCTGAACTGGGCGGAAGAGGTGAAGCGGCTCATGGCCGCTGCTGGAATCAAATGACTTTCATTCACGAGCAGGGCCCGCCCGATTCAACACTCCTGAGGCCACATGAAGATCCGATCGACGCTGATCGACGCAGTCACCGCCGCACTTGTTCTTCTCTTCGCCGCCACGGCCCGTAGTCAGGAAGTGGTTCCGCTCCGCGGAGCGTATCCCCGGATCCCGTTGCCAAAGCCCGCGCCCAATGCGGTGCGCGCGGTTGCCAACCAGAATCGCTCGGCGGCCGGCGTGCTCAAGGACGGCGTGCTCACGCTCACACTCGACATCGTGACGGCCAAGTGGCGCGCCGAGAGTGATAGTGAACCCGAAGTGCCGATTTTCGCGTTCGCGGAGCCGGGCGCCGCGCCGCAAACGCCCGGTCCGTTGGTCCGCGTGCCCGTCGGCACCGAGGTGCGCCTCACACTGCACAACCGCACTGACTCGTCACTGGTGATCGGCGGATTGCGACGCGGCCCCAAGGCCACCGACGACACGGTGAACGTTGCTGCCGGCGCCACCAGGGAAGTGCGCTATCGCCTGACGAAGACTGGCACGTGGTTCTACTGGGGTGCCTTCAAGGGCACCACGAGCAGCGATCGTCTTTGGCTTGACTCGCAGCTTAACGGCGCCGTGGTGGTTGATGCGCCGGGTGTGTCCACGCGCGATCACATCATGGTGCTCGGCGAGTGGTTTTTTCCGTACGAGACCAGGCGCCAGAAGTTCGAAGACGTGATGGTCATCAACGGCCGAGCGTTTCCACACACCGAGCGTTTGGTGTTCCCGCAGGGCGACTCGGTGCGATTCCGGGTCATCAACACCATGGCGTTCACGCACCCCATGCACTTGCACGGGTTCTACTACCGCATCGAGGAGCAGGACGGCAAGGCGATTCCGCCCGCGCGCCAGATGCTCACCAACACCGATCTCGTGTCGCCCGAGGGCACCGAGGTGTTCAGCTTCCTGCCCACCACGCCGGGCAATTGGCTTTTCCATTGCCACTTTGCATTCCACGTCGACGATGTGGCGTCGCTCGTCGGCTCACCCGCAGACTCCGCGGCTGCCGCGGCGCAGGCGCATGGGGAGCACACGTCGCGCGAACACTCGATGCGTGGTCTCGTGATGGCGCTGCAGGTGACGCCAGCGGCGGGATACGTCGAGCCCTCCACGGCGAACGCGCGCAAGATCAAGCTCCTGGTGCAGGCCGAGCCCAACCGCCTGCCGGGCGATATGCCGGCGATCGGCTTCATCGAGCAGAAGGGAGACTCGGTTCCGCATCGCAACAAGGTCACGCTGCCCGGTCCGGTGCTGGAGCTGGTGCGCGGCAAGCCCGTCGCCATCACCGTGAAGAACAATCTCGAGGTGCCCACCGCCGTGCACTGGCACGGCCTTGAGATCGAGAGCTATCCGGATGGCGTGCCGCATTGGAGCGGCATGGGGAACAAGATTTTTTCCCAGATAGCGCCAGGCGATTCATTCGTGGCGGAGTTCACGCCGCCGCGCGCCGGAACGTTTCCGTACCACTCACACCTCTTTGACCGGATGCAGATCGGGTCCGGCATGTACGGCGCGATCATCGTGACGGACAAGCCGCGCGACCTTGCGCACGATCATCTCATCGTCGCGGGCGGGGGCGGGCCGGTCATCGATCCGGTGAGCAGCAGCCCGTTCGCGCTCGTGAACGGTCGTGTCAGCCCGCAACCGCTCAAGCTTGTCGCGGGCGACGTGCACCGGCTGCGCTTCGTGACGCTGCATCCGGATTGGGAGGTGACGTACACGTTGAGGAACGACTCCACCATCGCTCGTTGGCGCGCGGTGGCCAAGGACGGCGCCGATATTCCGCCGGCGCTCGCCACCAAACGGCCCGCGTATGTCGTGATGGGCCCGGGCGAGACCGCGGACTTCGAGTTCCTAGCGGCAACGCCGGGCGAGTGGCGAATCGATGTGGTCGCGGTAGGTGGCTGGCACATTTCACTGCCAGTGATTGTCGAACCAAAGCCGAAGGCGACCGCCAGGCCATGAGTGGTTCGTTCCGCGCGCCGGGCGGGCGCTTCCTGATTTCGACGGGAACTGCGACGCAGGCGCTCTGGGCGTCCGAAGGAGCAAGGCGGACGGTGAGTCGCGGGTTTGCCGACATCAAGCACGACCTCATGGTCGCGCTCAATTGATGGAGGGGCGGCTGGTTACGAGCGCCGGCGAGCTGACAGCGAGTCACTCAGGGCGCGCAGCCGGTGTCCCAGATCCCGGCCGTCGGCCGAGCGGACGTGACGGTTCGGAGAAAACGCGTCTGAAAAGAACTCTACCAACGGCTGCGGGGCACCCTGTACGTGTTGCTGGAGGCTTGGCGCGTCGCACCGGCTGATGCGGCTCAGGATCGCCGGAACCGACACGTCCTCGAATGGGCTGACGCCCGCGATGGCCTCATAGAGCACGACGCAAATGCCCCAAGCGTCGAAGCCGGGTTCTGGGCGCAAGCCGTCAACCGCCTCTGGGCTCATGTACAGCGGCGTCCCCACCAGGCGCCCTTCGGAGGAGCAGGTCGTTCGTCCGTCAGACACGGTGGCCGCGGCGCGCGCGGCGGCGCGGGACTCTGCGTCCGTTGGTTCGTGACGATGCGCGCTGCTCAGCAGGCGCGCGATGCCGAAGTCGAGCAGTTTGGGAGTACCGTCGGCCGTGAACGCAATGTTGCTCGGCTTGATATCCCGATGGAGGATGCCCGCGCGGTGCATCGCGGCCGCGGCGTCGGCAAGCGCGATACCGAGTGCGAGCACGTCCGGCACTGGCATCGGTCCGCTGCGCAGACGGTCGAGCAACGTCCCCCCCGCGAGGAACTCGAGAATCAGCATCGGCGTTCCCCGCCACGACTCCACGCCATAGATGAGCGCGAGATTCGGGTGCGACACCGAGGCGAGCGTGCGAGCCTCGCGTCGGAGCAGCCAGGCCTCGTCGGGCCCGATGCGCGGCAGCGTCTTGATGGCCGACGGCCGATCGAGATCCACGTCGAGGCCTCGGTACACCACACCCATTGCCCCGCGGCCTACGCGCTCGATCAGGCGGAACTTGCCGGCCACGACGAGCGGTACCGCGCTCGGCGCCGTGACGCCGCCGCACCGCGCGCACGTTGAGCGCGTGACCTTCTGGAGGAAGCCACACGACAAACACTCGGCTGCCGCGGTGTCGGCGTCGTCCAGCTGGTCCAACTGGCTCCTGGGCGACGAGGCAGGCGACGGATCCGCGCTGACGTAGGCCAGCGACAGGGCGGCGGCGGCCCCCACGGTCGACAACAGTGCGCGATCCTCGTGCGAATACGGCAACTCGCTCTTCTTGTCGCCAAGCAGCAGCAGGCCCGACAGCCGACGCTCCGCGTCCGTGAGCGACACAATGAGGCGCGCCCCGTTGTCGGCGAGCCATGTCTGCTCCTCCAGGGGCAGCTGTGCCACGAGCGGGTTGCTGGAATCCGGCAGCGTGTCGAGCGGGTGCTGCGCAGCCTGTGCAAACCTGAGCAAGGTTGCGTCCTCCGGCAGCGGCCGGAGCAAGTCGTCGACCGACACCAGCAGACGTTGCGTGGAATCGAGGAGCATGAGATGAACGGACTCGACGTGAAGCGCCCGATCGATCTCACGTCGCAGGATGCCAGCCAAGTCCCGCCGGTTGGCGGCCCGGCGGCATTCGTCAACGAGCTGACCGAGGATGAGTCGGGCATCATACTGCTCGCGAAAAAAACGACGGTCGATATTGTCGAGAACCGGCCGGCGGAATCGCAGCGCCATCAGGCCGATGGCCGCAAAGGCCGCCATGACGATGCCGTCGGCGCTGAAGAGAAGCGTGGCGACGCGTTGATCGCGACCCTCCCACAGCAGGTACAGCAGCGCCAGGAAGGGAACTGCAGACAGGGCGACGACGATCTGGCGCTCGAACGCGTAGCGAACGGCCCGGCGCACCACGAGCCGCACGTCGAGTGCCTGGTGGACCAGCACGGTGTAGGCCGTCCAGGCTGGCGCCAACAGGATTGCGGGGTACAGCACCCACCGTGCAGTGCTGAACGGGACGGCGCGCTGGAAGCCGGGCCACGTGGCGGAGAGGACGACCCAGAGCAACGGCGGCGCCGCAGTCACCACCAGCCCGAAGACGAGCAGTTCAGCGCGACGCCGCTCGACCCCCGCAGCGGACCTCGCCCGGAAGACGAGCATTGCGAGGGCCGACAGCGACAAGCCGAAAACCGTGATCCAGTAGAGCTGGGATGGCGAATCGCGTCCCAATAGGCGAATCGCCGGGACCACCGCGTCATCGGGCAGGGCCAGCGAGAGGTTGCCGACGAGCAACGCGAGTCCGACCCCCAGCGAGAGCGACGTCGCCGTGCGGGTGACGGTCCGAATTGCACCAAAGGACGCCACCCGCGGGAACTCGCCGACAAAGGACCAGAGGAAGTAGGGAGCCAGCACGTCGATGCGCACGTAGAGGAAAAACGCACGCAACAGGTCGAACACCGTGCCACTTGCCGCGCGGTATGGATCAAACAGGCGATCCGCGAACGGTGTGGCGAAGAGCAGAAGCACCACGCCGAGCAACGCGGCACGGCGGTCGCGTTGCGCCCCGAGCAGGAGGGAGGCGGCCGATGCGCTGAAGGCGAAGGCCAGCGCACTCATCAACCAGCGTCGCGGGTCAAGGCCGGCCTCGACCGACGCGACCGCTGCGCCGGCAAGGACCAGGGCCAGGGCGACCTTGACCGCTGCCAGCCCCGCGACAAACCGATGCCACGGGACCGGGAAGATCACTTCAGTCGAAAATCTTGACAGAGTGGTGAATATCCCATGCCGCCACCGATTTCCTCCGGGGGGCGGTACTTCTTGATCACGATGATCGCCGCCCGCCGCAGGTTGGACCCGCTGGCGGGGCGTCCGGCGGCAAGTTGCTTGGCTTCATGCGCGATGTCCGTAACGGCGCTCATGCCGTACTCGCGCACGGCGGGGATACGCCACTTGGCGGCAGCTCGGTCCCCGTGCACGAAGAAGTTGCCCAACGTCATGCCCCAAAGCGCTTCTGCTTCCGCCCTGCCAGAGTCATCCAGCTGGACAATCCGTTCCAGCTCCTCGAACACTTCCTTTCTGGCCTTCAACTCAGGGGACTCCGCTTCCTGACCCATAGCGACCTCGCCAAAAGTGTAGGTGGACCAGCACAGTACGGCAGCAATGCATGGTCAGCTCGAGCCCTGCCCCATCCCGCCGCGAGGCCGAACGAACACAGGTGGCCCGTCAGCAGCATGGGAATGCACTTCATACTTCATAAGGTGGTTATCGGCAGATGATTCTGCTTGCCCAGCAACCGGTTTGCAACGTCTGGCATCGTTGCAGGACCGGCGGCGTGGCGACTAGTATGGTCCGCATGCCAAGCGCGCGAATCGTCGCCGTTGCCTCGTGCCTCCTGGCCTCGGCCGCAGCCGCACAACCGTCGGCACGCCCACCCGCCGACGCGATACCACTGCAGGAAGTGGCTGTAACGAGCGACGCCCGCAGCAGATGAGGCGTTCGTTTAGTCGCGGCCAGGCCGCGTTCGCAGCCGTCGTTATGGGTGGTGCGCTCCTGGCCGCGTGCCTAGCTGCCCCCCTTGGCGCGCAAGATCGCCCCGCGGTCGCCGCCGCCGCTCGCATCGGACCGGTGGCCATTGACGGGCGGCTCGACGACGCAGCATGGCGCACCGCACCCGTCGCCAAAGGCTTCGTCCAGCAAGAACCCGTGGAAGGCGCGCCGGCTGTGCACGCCACCGAAGTCCGCATCCTTTTCGACGACGGCGCCCTGTACGTGGGGGCCCGGATGTTCGACAGCGAACCCGGCAGCATCGCGCGCCAGCTCGTGCGCCGCGACGAGGAGGGCAACGCCGACTGGTTCGCCGTCGGTTTCGACCCGCGGCTGGATCGCCGAACCGCCTACGTCTTCTTCATTTCGGCGGCCAACGTGCAGCGCGATATGTACGTCTACAACGACGACGATGCCGACGACGCCTGGGACGCGGTCTGGGCATCCGCCGTACACGCAGACTCGCTCGGCTGGACCGCGGAACTGCGCATCCCGCTCTCGCAACTCCGCTACGTAGCCTCGAGTGAAGTCCAGACGTGGGGCGTGAATTTCGCCCGCGGCCGCATCCGGTCCAACGAGGAGACGCACTTCTCGCTCATGTCCGATCTGCGACAAGGCATGGTCTCGCAGTTCGGGACACTCACCGCCATGCGCGCTGCGCACGCCGCGCGTCGCATCGAACTGCGGCCCTATGTCGTCGGCGGTGGTCAGTTCGAGCCGGCCGAGGCGGGCAATCCGTTTCGCGACGGCTCTACCAGCACGAGTCGCGCGGGCATGGACATGCGGTACGGGCTCGGCTCGTCGTTCACGCTCGATGCCACCGTCAATCCGGATTTCGGACAGGTGGAAGCAGACCCCGCGGTCATCAACCTCACCGCGTTCGAAACGTTCTTTCAGGAGCGGCGGCCGTTCTTCGTGGAGGACGCCCGCATCTTCGACTTCACACTCTCGGGCGGCAACAACCGGCTCTTCTATGGAAGGCGCGTTGGCCGCAGCCCCACGGGGCAGGCGCCCGATACCTCCGACTTCGATCACGTGCCGGACGCCGCCAGAATCCTCGGCGCCGCCAAAATCACCGGGCGCACATCGGGCGGGCTGTCACTGGGCGCCATCGCGGCGGTAACGGAGCGCGCCACCGGGCGCGCGTTCTACTCCGGCACCAACCAAACGCGCTCGTTCCTCGCGGAGCCTGGCGCGGTGCATGGCGCGGTACGCGCCCGACAGGATTTTGCTGACGGCGCCTCCACCCTGGGCGCCATCGCCACGGTTCAGCGCCGACAGTTGCCGGCCGATGGCTCGTTCGACGTTTTGCCCGCGAACGCCATCAGCGGCGGCGTGGATTGGGAGCATCAGTGGCGCGATCGCACCTACGCGTTCTTCGGTTACGTCGCCGGCAGCCATGTGCGGGGCGACTCTACCGCGATGATTCGCATCCAGCGCTCCAGCGCGCACTTCCTTCAGCGTCCGGACGCCACACGCCTGCGCGTGGACTCCAGCGCCACGTCTCTCTCCGGAATGGACTGGCGCATGACCGTGGAAAAGCGCCGCGGCACGCACTGGACCGGATCGGCGTGGGCCGCGCAAGTCACGCCCACGTTCGAAGTCAACGACCTTGGCTTCAGCAGCCGGCAGGAAGTGCTCGACGGGGGCGCGCGGGTTTCGTACCGGGAGATCACGCCCGGCCAACGGCTGCGTTCGTACCGCGTCTCCGCCTCCACCTTCCACAACTGGTCGCACGAAGCGCTGGACCAGGTGTGGTCGGCCAAGTCATGGGGCGATGCGCACGTGGCCGGTTCCGTTTCGCTCAATGCGGACGTCACACTCCTCAACTACTGGGAGATTGGCGCCAACCTGTCGCTCCGTCCCGAGCTCTCTGACCGCAGCGGCACGCGCGGCGGGCCCATGATGATTGCGCCACGGTCCGCGCAGTGGTCACTGGATCTCGCGACAGACGATCGGCGGCCGTTCGTGATCGAGCCGTCCATCGAGGTGGAGCGGCGCGCGCTGGGTGCCGGTGGTCGCGAAGAGTTCGCGCTTGGCGTGGGCTTTCGCCCGTCCTCGCGCGTGCAGCTCACCGTGGAGCCACGGTACGAGCAGTCGCGTGGCACCCAGTTCGTCGGCCGCACCACCGCACTGCCGTATGCGGCGACCTTTGGTACCCGTTATCTGTTCGCCGACCTTGCCCGCAAGGAACTCGGATTAGAAACGCGCGTGGACGTCACGTTCACGCCGCACGTGACGCTGCAACTCTATGCCCAGCCGCTCATTTCCTCAGGCGACTTTCTCTCGTACAAGCAACTGGTGCAGCCGAGGTCATTCGCGTTCAGCGAGTTCGCGCCGGGCGCGTACGTCGGCGGCGCCACACCCACGTGCTCCGGTGGCCGCACGTGTCAGGCGCCCGACGGCAGGCGGCTCATCGATTTCGACAGCGACGGCGTGAGCGACTACTCATTCACCGACCGCGACTTCAATGTCCGCTCCCTGATCGGGAATGCGGTGTTCCGGTGGGAGTACCGGCCCGGATCCACGCTCTTCCTTGTGTGGCAGCGTCAACAGGAAGAGGAAGTGATGCGCGGTGACTTTGCCTTGGGTCGCGACACCCGCGCGCTCTTCGGCGCGCCGGCCCGCAACGTGTTTCTCATCAAGGCCAGCTACTGGCTCGGGTTCTGAAGTAGCGCTGCCTGTCGCGCAACCGATTTCGTGGTGCTGACCTAGTTCCGAAGCACCCCGGCGAGCGTTGCGATGGCTGCGACCGCAGAGACCCAAAACACGAACGACCAGCGGATCAGGTCGCCTGATCGGCGCTCCACCTTGAGGTCGACCGCGTGGATTTCGTTGCGCAATGCGATTTCCATCGCGTGCATCTGCCCACCGAGCTTCTCCACGATGCGGGACTCCATCGCCCGCATTTCCTGTCGTAGTTCGGCGAAGTCATCCCGGCTCGCCTCGCGCTGTTCCGCATGTTCGCGCCTCAGCTCGTCCAGCCAAGTCACGAGATCCCCCGACGCGTCGGGGCCCAAGGTCTCGTTGAGTCGGCTTGCCAATCTGGGCGGCACTGACATGCGCCAAGGGTAATGCGATCGACGCTGTCGACCATCACCATTCGAGTGCACGACTCATCAAATACACCCAGCGGCCGCATCCTGCATCATACGCTCGGCTCGGCAGCCGAGTCCAGAGGAATCTTGACCGGACTACAAGCCCTTCCGCGGGACAGCGCCTGCCCGCTCCGCAGCCAGCTTGGTGGCATACCGCTGGCCTTCACCAATGCGTTCGACCTCGATGGCGACTGCGTCCACCGACTGTTGCAAGTGATCGAGGCGATCTGTCGCGAGCGACGCTTCGGACGCGCTGGCCTGCGAGGTGGACCGGAGCAAGCGTCGCAAGATGTACACGCCGACCACCGTCAGCACAGCATGGGTGGCTGCGTGCAGTCCCTCAGCCAGGACGGCCGCATATATCCCGCCGCCAAGGTTGATCAGCGTGAAAATGACTGCGACCGCAACCCAAATCTTTGAACGTTTGGTCATGAGGCCTCCGTTGGTCACCCTAAGGGCCTACGCGCCGGGCGTCGCTGAGTTTCGGTGTCAGGAACGCGAGGCGGCAAGCGCACCACGAACAATGTGGCCGCACCGCACCATCCCCGCGCGCTCGAGGGCGCCGCGGGACCCCGGATTGTCGACGCCGCACCGCGCGGCCGGGACGTGCCCCAGTTCGCGGCAAATGCGCTTCAGCTCCTGCACCAGGTAGCTCGCGAAGCCCCGACGGCGATGCGCCGGCGCGACTTCCATATAGACGTCGGCGTACGGAGGATTGTAGTGGAAGAAGAGCCCGCCGGTTGCGACCAGTGAGCCATTGAGTTCCAGTCCCCAGTCCCCGACGGGCTCGGTGGTGTGCTGGAAGACCGTGGCGTGTTCGTCGGGAGACACTCGGCGCAGCTGCGCTCCCGGCGCCGAGAGTGTTGTGCGGGCGCCCTCGGCGAAGAGATGCGTGTGTGGGTCGTGGTTCGGAGCGAACCGGGCCAGAAGAGGGGCGAGAAACGGGTCGTTCGTCTGTGCCTCAAGCAAGCGCGGCTGTACGGCGGCGAGCACAACCTTGAAGAGCGACTCGGTGTGATCCCGCGCCTCTGGAACGAGGTAGAATTCTTTAATGGTGTCGTGGAGCTCGCCCTGGGATGCTGCGAGGGCGGCATAGCCAACGTCGCGGCCTCGATCCTGGATCTTGAAGAGGGAGGTGCGGCCCCGACTGTGCCACGAGTCGTGGACGATCTGAGCGCCGACGGCGGCTCGGTACTGTTCGCGAAATCCGAGAAGTGGCTTGAGCGGGGAGGGGCGGACCTCAATCATCTAGTACCGGAACAGTCGATTCACCTTCACCACAAACGTCCGGTTTCTCAAACCCCGCACCGCCGGCTGCGGCACATACGACGGATCAGTCACGTCCCGCTCATCCGTGTACACGAGAAACAACTCGCTCCCCGGCGCGTACTCCCAGCGGTACCGCACGTTGGTGCTCAGCGCTTTGTCCGCCGAGCTGTACTGGAGCAGCGTGCTCGCGAACATGAGTGGAGAAAACGCGTAGTCCACACGCGCGCGCGCCAGCCGAGTGGTGAAGGAGCCGGCCGAACGCTCGACGCGCGTGATGGAATACGCCGGCTCCACCGCCAGACGCTGGTTCAGCGTGAGGCGGGCCGGCGACGTGAAGGTCTGTCCACCCGACCCAATCGTGACGCTCCGGATGGTGCCGTCGAAGTACCTGCCGCCACGCACCGAAACCAGTCCAGACGCGCGGCGTTGCGCGCCGAAGGTGTATGAAACGGTGACGTCCTCGGAGCGGTATGCGCCCGGCGCGATGGCAGCCGGCGAACCCGATGGCGTGAACGGCGCCCGCAGGAAATCGTAGTCGTGAGAAAAGTTGATCGTGAGCTGGTCGCTGTTCTCGAATTCTGTCCCCATCTGACCGGTCCAGCCCCGCGCCTCCACCACACCCGAGTCGGTCTCGACGTATTCGCCGGACGCGGTCCAGGTGACCTTCCGCACATTGCGAATCCGCTTGGGGCGGGGGCTGAACCGCGCTTGGCCGAACGAACGGTTGAAGGCGGACCGCCGCAGAAAGCCCACCTGCGGATCGAAGTTGCGGCCCACCGAAAGAAATTCTGCCTGCGCGCCATACCGGTCGGCGCTGTAGTCCACGCGGCCCTGATAACTCTGGTCGTCCCCCGTCTTGCCAGTGGTCGCCGTGCGCGCCCAATAGGTGCCGACCGTGAGCTCCTGCGTCAGGAGGAAGGCGCCATCCACGCCGTACGCCTGGTTCGATCCCGCGCCAGTTGCCGTCACGGATCGGTTCGTCGCCAGCATGCCAATGGCGCTTCGCGTGAAGACATCGCGCTTGAGCCGCACCACGGAAAAGTTGGTCGCCTTGGTGGCCGACGTGGCGCCCGCGGCCGTCTGGATGTTCATCAGGCCCACCGCGTACGGCCCCAGTTTGCCCGTGAGCCGGCCGCCGCCGTCAATGTGGACCACGCTGCCGGCGTTCAGTCCAATGCGCCGCGTGTAGAACAGGTTGGGCGTGTCGGCCGAGCCGCTCATCGTCGCGCCGCTGCCGCCGCGAGCGAAGTCGAAGATGCCCCGCCCCTCGAGAAAGAAGTCGCGCTTCTCCGGGAAGTTCAGGCTGAACCGCGTCAGGTTCACCTGCTGCTCGTCAATCTCCACCTGCGCAAAATCCGTGTTGAAGGTGACGTCCGCCGTGAGATTCGGTGTCACCGCGTACTTGATGTCGCCACCAAACTCGCTGGTCAGGTCATCGTTGATCGCCGGAGTACGCACGCGATCTGTGGCCAACCGTGAAATGCCGTACGGCTTGACCTCGATGTTCTTGCCCGCCGAAGGCAGGTCCAATCCCACCAGTGTGCCGCCGGCCGAAACACGGTTCAGCGCCTGCGGCCCGGCGAGAATGCGCGGCACGGGCGTTAGGTATGCCCACTCGTTCTTGTGCCGAATGGACCGCCGGATCTGCACGCCCCAGGTCTGGTCCGGCCCGGCCCGGAACCGCAACGACTTGAACGGAATCGCCATTTCCACCGTCCAGCCACCATCAAAGCGCCCGGATTTCGAGCTCCACACCGGGTTCCAATCCGTGTTCGACCCGCCTTCGTCCACGACCGAATAGTCCGCGCGCGCACCGAGTGGATTGGTGTAGAAGGCGAAGCCGCTGCGTCGGTCGTAGAACGTGTCGAACATCACGCCGATGTGTTCGTTGTTGCGCAGGCCGCCGGTGTCACGCCGCAGTTCGTTCACTACCCACTCGTTCGGCGGCGCCGCGTCGTAGCAGCGGCAGGTCAAGTAGATGTGCTTGTCGTCGTACGAGATCCAGATCTCGCTCTTCTCTGTGGATGGCTCGCCGTACTTCGGCGCCACCTGGATCAATCCGCCGAAGGGCAACTCGCGCGAATACATCGCCTCGTCCAGCACGCCGTCCAGCGTCAGCGGGGCAGTGAGCTTGATCGCGCGTACTGTCGCCTTGCCCACCAAGTCGCGCGTGATCACGGCGGGCGCAACCGGCGCCGGCGGACCGTCAATCGGGATTGACTGCGCCAGAAGCGCTGTTGGCAGCGCAATTGTTGCGACAACAAAGGCCTTGAGCATGGGCCCAAATATCGCCGCTTACGTCCCTAAATGGTGCGCCTGAGGCCCTTGTTCTCCGCGAAGAACGCTGCCACGTCGAGAACGAGCGGCGTGCGCGCGCCGGCCGGTCGCCACACAAGTCCGTCGCGGCGGATATCGGGACGGTTCCGGTCCGCCGTCCATCGCTCTATGACTCTCGCATCGAGATCCACGATCCAGTACTCCCCAACGCCGTTTGCCAAGAAGAAATCCCGCTTGCGAATGCGGTCCTCGCGCATTGTGGACGGTGACAGCACCTCCACTGCCAAGAGCAACGATGTCACATGCGGCCAGCGCAAGGGCTCATCCACCGGAATCACACTGTTCGGTACCACGAACACGTCCGGCTGCATGATGGATTCAGGCGCGAGCATTATGTCGGCTGGAGACATCAGCGCTTCGCCGATTCCTTCGTGCTTGCAATACGCTGCGACTTTCAGCAGCACGTCGCTGACCGCGATTTGATGCGCGGCCGTGGGCGCGTTCGTCACCAGCAGCTCGCCGTCCAGCAGTTCGTAGCGCGGCCAATGGCGCGCATCGTCCATGAGTTCGCGGACGTCGGCTGCGGTCCAGTGATGTTTCGCGATCGCGGGCATACCCATAATGTGCTCGGCCTCGGCGGCAGAAAACAACTCGGCATCCCCCGAGTGTACGGTCGCCCAGCGCGGCTCCATCACCAATTCATCGCGCGTCGGAGCCTGCGGTTTCCTCCAACCGCTCGTCAGGACAGCATCGAAACGCACCTTCTCCTCGGTGGGGCTAGCCCTTCGGCACCACGTGGATCCCCCGTCGCCGTCGCGCCGCAATAGCTTCTCAAGCACCTCAATCACCTTGATGTCGCGCCCATGAGCCGAGAGCTGAAAATGCCAAGAGCCCTGATCTTCACGCTGGTCTTCGTCGCGACCACCGCCTCTGGTGCCTCCGCGCAACAGTCCAACGTTCTTCCGGCGGACCTCGCCGCCAGGATCGCCGCCATCGAGCCCAAGCTCGTTGCGTGGCGCCGTGACATCCACGAGCATCCCGAACTCGGCAATCGCGAAGTGCGCACGGCCAAGATCGTCGCGGACCACCTCAAGTCGCTCGGCATAGAGGTGCAAGAGAAAGTCGCGTACACCGGCGTCGTCGGAATCCTGCGCGGCGGCCGGCCAGGCCCGGTGGTGTTGCTCCGCGCCGACATGGACGGGCTGCCCGTCACGGAACGCGCCAATGTTCCGTTCAAGTCCGTTGTGCGCTCTACCTACAACGGCCAGGACGTGGGCGTCATGCACGCCTGCGGACACGACACGCACGTCGCCATCCTCATGGGTGTCGCCGAGGTGCTGGCCGGCATGAAGGCCAACCTGCCCGGCACCGTGAAGTTCATGTTTCAGCCCGCGGAAGAAGGCGTGCCGGCAGGCGAAGAGGGTGGCGCGGCGCTCATGATCAAGCAGGGCGTTCTCACCAATCCAGCGGTGGACGTGGGCTTCGCGCTGCACATCGACGCCAAAGTGGAAGTGAACCACATCACCTATACGCCCGGCGGCATGGCCGCGAGCAGCGACGATTTCCGGATCGTGGTGAAGGGCAGATCAACCCATGGCGCCGCGCCGTGGAACGGTGTGGACCCCATCGTCACGTCGGCCCACATCATCACCGCGCTCCAGACCATCGTCAGCCGCCAGATGGAGATCACGCAGAACCCGTCCGTTGTCACGGTGGGCATGATCCGCGGCGGCGTGCGCAACAACATCGTGCCCGAGCAGGTGGAGATGATCGGGACGATACGCTCGTTGCATCCCGACGATCGCAAGAAGTTGCACGAGCGCATCCGCAAGATCGCGACCGAAGTAGGTGGCAGCATGGGCGCCACGGTGAACGTCGAAATCGGCGCGGCCACCGCGTATCCGGTGACGTTCAACAACCTGGCGCTCACCGAGGCCATGCTGCCAGCGCTGCGCGAGGCCGCCGGCGCCGACAAAGTGCGTCTCACCAAGCCGGAGACGGGCGCCGAGGACTTCTCCTTCGTCGCCGAGAAAGTCCCCGGGTTCTATATCGGCCTGGGTGGACGTCCGGCGAACGTCACGAAAGAGCAGGCGGCCGACCACCACACGCCCGACTTCTATATAGATGACTCGGGCTTGGACGTTGGCGTGCGCGCGCTCATCGGCATGACGCTGCACTACATGAAGACCAACCCGCGCCGCTGATTCCCCGGCATGCCAGACCCAAAAACCACCGTCTTCATCGCCACCAGCCTCGACGGCTTCATCGCCCGCGAGGATGGCGGCATTGACTGGCTCAACGAGGTCCCCGATACACCGGGCGAGGACTACGGCTATGCCGTGGTCATGGGCACTGTGGACGCGATGGTGCTGGGCCGAAAGACGTACGAATTCGCGCGGTCATTGCCCGTGTGGCCGTACGGCAAGACCCCCGTCATCGTCCTCAGCAGCAAACGCGTTGACATCCCGAAGCAACTCGCCCGGACCGTGTCGTCCATGGGAGGCAAGCCCGACGTCATCGTCAACGCGCTGGCCCAGCGCGAACTGTACCATCTCTACGTGGATGGCGGCGTCACCATTCAGCGCTTCATCAACGCCGGCGCCATCAAGCGCCTCATCATTACGCGCATTCCGGTTCTCATCGGCACCGGCATCCCGCTCTTTGGCAAACTCGACCGCGGTGATGTGCGCCTGAAGCACGTCACAACCCGCACGTACCCCAACGGACTGGTGCAGAGCGAGTACGAGGTCGCGGGCAAGCGTCGCGCCACCAGGCGCACCCGCGCGTCGCGCGCCATCAAGAAGGGCTGAGGCACAGCAATAGGCTCTGTGAGGGGCTGCAGTCCCTCTAACGCTGCGCTCACGCTCGTCTCACGGGGTCCCGATAAGCTGGTGCTTCACCCACTCACGGAGATCCGCAACCACGCCGCGCAGGTCGATGCAGCCCCTTGGAAGGAATTGGTTGCGCGCGCAAGTGATTGTGTTGGGGCAGAACCGACCGGACGAAAGATTGCGGCGTGCCGGAGCCAATTTTCGATTTCGTCATCACTGAGCACGCGGCTGAGAAAATGCAGGCGCGCAACATCCCAACTCAGCTTGTCAGGCAGGTGCTCATGGCGCCTGAGCAGCGACTCCAACAGCGTCCAGGTCGTGACGTCTTGCAGCGCCGAGCTTGGTTTGGCGCTCGACTATACCTTATTCGGGTGTTCGTCGATGTAGATCGAGTTCCGCCCGAGGTCGTAAGCGTCTACCGCACAAGCAGACTGCCGACCTACTGGAGAATCAGGCAATGAAGGTCACCTACGATCGCAGGACTGACACGCTCACGATGCTGCTGCGCGAAGGCGTCGCTGTTGCGGAGAGTGATGAAGGCAAGCCTGGCGTCATTCTCGACTACGACGACCGCGGCAACCTCGTGTCGTTGGAAGTTCTCGATGCGTCTCAGCGCGTCACTGACGCTCGGCACGTCGAGTTCCAGTCGACCGACTAGTCTCGCGGCATGACGGTGGCACCCGCCTCGTCGGCGAACCGCCGAGAACGCAGTTAGCGCTTCGTCAGTTCCACGACGAAGATGTCCGCCCGTACCATTTTGCAACCACGCGCCCATTCATCCTCCCCGCCGCTTGAGCGAAGTCGAAAGAACTCATCGCCGACCAAGGCGGTAGTTCGGGACTACTACAAGACGTATTTCGTCCGCACACTCACTTCGTTCCGCATCGGCGCGCGCGCCAACCGCGGCCTCGCGCGCTGCCCTTCGCCTCCGGCCGAGCGACGCATTCGGACAGCATTGCCTCAGAACCGAGCAGACCCGCATCATTCCTGAGCGCCCTGCTTGCCCCGAAATTGCCCGACACCAGCGAACTGCCGGATCCGCTCGAAGCAAAACTGCGCGCCGCGCTCGCGCCCAACCTCCTGCTGGTCCGCGAGATCGGCGCCGGCGGCATGGCGCGCGTCTTCCTCGCGCGTGAGCCGTCCCTCAAGCGCAACGTCGCCGTCAAAGTCCTTGCCAGCGACCAGGCCATCACCGACGCTGCGCGCGCCCGATTCGAGCGCGAGGCCCAGGCGGTCGCCGGGCTCTCGCACCCGAACGTCGTCGCCGTCCACACCGTCGGCGACTTGGACGACGGCACGCCGTACTTCATCATGCAGTTCGTGGAAGGACGCAGCATGTCCGATCGCATCCAGCGCGATGGTCCCATCTCCGTCGCGGAAGCGCGACGCGCATTGGGTGAAGTGGCGGCCGCGCTCGCCGCCGCGCACGCGCAGGGAATCATCCACCGCGACGTAAAGCCGGCCAACATCCTGTACGAGGAATCCACCGGCCGCTCGCTCGTCTCCGACTTCGGCATTGCCGCCATCGGCCGCGAGGCCGAGCACGCTCCGGTCAACATGAAGCTCACGGCCACGGGCTCGATACTCGGCACGCCGCAGTACATGAGTCCCGAGCAGCTCCTCTCCGAGCCCGTCACCGAGAAGACGGACGTCTACAGCCTGGGCCTGCTCGCACACGAACTGCTCTGCGGCACGTCGCCCTTCAAGGCCTCATCGCCGCACGAGCTGATCGCAGCGCACCTGCGCGACGTTCCCGCGCGGCTCTCGGTGCGCCGCCCCGACGTGGACGCTGAACTCGACGCCGTGATTGCGAGCTGTCTGGAGAAATCCGCCGCCAGCCGGCCTGCCGCAGCTGAAGTGGCGCGACGCCTCACGCCCGGCGCCGGCGCACTGCTCGAGTGGCCACCGCCGGGACTTGATGGCCTCGTCGGCGCCATGCGCCGCGTGTCTGCCATGGCGGTGCTGGGCGGGTTCATGATCACCGGCATCATGCTCGCGATCCTCTGGGCCGGGCCACTCCTCAACTCGGCGCTCACGTCGCTGGCCACGCTGTTGGCGCTCATCGGCGCCATTGGCGGCTCGGTTCCGCTGGGCATTGCGTTCTATCGCGCATCACTGGCGGGCGTTGCGGCCGCGACGGCAATCAAGAGCGGCTACGCATGGATGACCGTGCTCGAGACCATGGCAGATGTCCGCGGTGACACCGGCAACCTGATCACCGCGTCACGGGAGTACGCCGGTCTCAGACCCGCCGAGCGCGATCACCTTCGCCGCCGCCGCGTTCGCCGCGAGGTTGCGCTCTTGTTGGGCGGCCTGCTTGCGCTTCCGATGCTGGTCATCACGCTGATGCTTGGGTCAATGGACGTGGTGGACTGGCGCGCGGCATGGCTCGGCGTTGCAGTGCCGGTGACCGCACTCATCCTCGCGGTCATCGCTGACGAAATCGAACGCAACAAGTTCGCTCCGCGCCAACGCCGCCCCGCGCCGGACGCGACCGGCGTATCCCGCCTCGCTCCACCCTGGAACGAGTCATTCGAAACGGTGCGGGCGGGCCAGGTCGTGGGTCGCGGTGCGGCGACGCAACCCAACGCCGGCCGCTGGATTGTCGCGGGCGTCGGCGCCTTCCTCGGCGTGCTGCTCATCCTGGTCGCGCCGTTCGCGATCGTCGGCACGATCGGCCCCGCGTACTGGAGCGTGGTCATTCCCCAGTTCGTCAACGTGCGCGAACGCGTGCGCCTCGCCGAACTCGCCCGACCGTATGAGTCGCCCAAAGATTCCAGCGTAAGCGCGCTCGCTGCCGGCCGAGCATATGTCGTCCTCGGCAAGCCATTGGCGGCCGGCAGGTTTCGCTCGCACGCTCAGTTCCCCGAGCTGCCCCTGCCGGTTGTCTTGCCAACGGCGCAGTGGGAGGGCGGTGCAATGGCCAGCGACTTGTTCAGGACGGCACGCTGGAACACTGTGCCCGGCCTGCCGTCCACGCTCAAGGTCTTTGCAGCCGTGCGCGCTGGATTGGGCCCCAACGAACGTGCGTTCCTGGAGCGCGTCGCCGCGGCACCCCATTGGGAACACTTCGACATCATTGGCCGCGCGCGATCGATGGATTATTTCGGTGCGCGCTTCCAATTGCCGTTCGCGCCCGGCGCCAGCACGGTTCTCATGCCGCTGCCGCGCTTTCAAGCCACGAAGCTGGTGGCGTACGCCAACGTCTCGCGCGCCGCGTACCATCTGTCGCGCGGACGCCGCGATTCGGCGGAGGCTGTCCTTCGCCGCGGCGTCGCGTTCGGCTTTCGGATACTCGACGACGGCAACTTCGCGCTCGATCAAGTGGTGGGCTCGGTTTTGGTCGGCATCGCGCGCCAGGGGCTCATCGATCTGTTCAAGGCAACCGGAGATCCGCGCGGGCCTGCGCTCGAGGCGCGCGTTGACTCGGTTGTCGCTCAGATAGAAGCGGCCGTCAACCCGAATTCCCGCACGCTCTTTCCGGGAATCGATGCGCGTGATTCGCGCGCCGTTCGCGCGGCCATCAGCCGCGACGCCGAGGATCCGCGCGCGATTCGCGGCGAGCGCATGGAAATGATGAGCCTGCTGTCGCTGACGCCGTGCACCAACGTGCGTGAACTGGTCTTTGGCCTATCGCCCGACGTCAAGGCGATCTTCGACCGGCAGCGCAAGGAACTCGGGCGTTTTCCGTCGGACTCCGCGTTCTTCGACATGCTGGAGCGCCAATCGGAGGCGATGCCCAATCAGGTGGGCGATCACTGGGCCTCGCTACTCCGCGTCTCCCGGATTGTCGGCGGCATCCTGCGCAACAAGCGGCTGCCGGGCTGCGTCGGCGTGCTGAGCCAGTTCATCGGCTAGCGCAGCGATGCCTGATTGCAGCGAGTTACCCCGAGTACGCGAGGGGCATCGGCCCCGCGTCGCGCAGGCTCTTGGCGACCGGGTCAACAATCAGGTTCAGCCCCTCGAGCGAGCGCGAACCCAGCAGCACCAAGTCGCCCGGTTCGCCGAAGACCACTTCGTCCGTCGTGGACGCACCAGCCGTGTACACAAATGCCGGCCCCGTCCACCGCACCAGCACCGACCCGTCGGCTTGACGAAACCGGCGCTGCTGTCGCCGCTCGATGTGGAGCGAGTCGAGAATCGCTGCGGGGAAGCACGACAACTCGGCCCCGGTGTCCACGAGCACCGAGCGAATCTCACCGCGCGGCCCCGGCGCCGCGGGGTTCTCAAGCTCAACGTCAATCCGAAAGCTGCCCACATCGTCGGTCATGGTAGCACGATAAGCCAGGTTCGTATCACCGCAACCGCGCCGCCCGTACCATTTTCAGCCATGCGCGCATTCATCCTTCTCGCCGCCTGAGCGAAGCCGAAAGAACTTACCGCCGTCCACGGTGGCGCCGAGAACGCAATTGGCGCCTCATCAGTTCCACGACGCAGATGTCCGACTGCCGGTTCTGATCAGGTTCGCAGGACGCCGGCGAGTACGGCGATTGCGGCCACCGCGCCAACCCAGAACACGAACGACCAGCGAATCAGGTTGGCGGAGCTGCGTTCCACTTCGTTGCTCACGTTGCCGATGCGGCGCCCCAGGTCAACTTCCACGGCCTGAATTCGCTCGCCCAAGCGCGTGTCCATTGCATGGATCTGCGCGGTGAAGCGTTCCGTGAGCCGCATTTCCATTGCGAGCATCTCCTGGCGCATCTCAGCGAAGTCAGCCCGGACCGCGTCACGCAGTTCCTGATGTTCGGCGCGCATTTCATCCAGCCAGTTCACGAGGTCCTCCGCGGCATCAGGCCCGAGGGTCTCGTTGAGCTTGCTGGCAACGCGCGGTGGAATCGACACGCGCTCACGATACAACGGACAGGCGGTGCGACCGGCACCGATCCATTTCGCGGCCCACCAAAACGACGCGTTGCCTGCATGCCTGCATCATACCCTCGGCACTACCGCCGAGTCCAGCGGTGCGGAACCGCCTACCGCGTCCCGGCGACTCGCTTCAGCAGCTCCGTCTTCCAGTTGTGCACCACGATCACACTGGCGTTGGTCGCCACGCCGCGCAGGAACAGCAGTGACCGGCCGTCCGGCGCCACATCGTAGTTGGCATGATTCGCGCTCGTGGGCGGCAACGGATTGCTGAGGAGGTTCTCCATCACCACATCGCGCGAGGTCACGGCAAACGCCGGCGTGTACGTCAGTGTCGCGGCCACCAGTTGCGTTCCATTGATGTAGTACAGCCGCCGTCCGTCCCGCGACCACACCGGCTGCTCGCCGCCCGCCAGCGAGATCTGATAGCGGCGGTCCAGTGCCGGGAACGGCTTCACGTACACCTCCGGCCGGTCTGTCTCGTTGGACCGGTACGCCACCCAGCGGCCGTCCGGCGAAATCCGCGCCGTTGTGTGCTGCCCACGGCTGCCTCCGGCGATGGACACCAGCGACGTGTCGCCGCGCGTGCGGCGGTAGTACGACGTCCCCACGCAATTGCACGCAGTGGTGTCCACTTGAAGAATCATGAATGCTCCGTCGCTCGACAGCACCACTTCATCCACCGCGCCGTTGGCCACGGAGAAATACGGCTCGGCGGCGCGGTTCCCGTCCGCCGGCTGGATCCAGAACGCGTTCCGTCCACCACGGTTTGAGCGGAACAGCACGTTGCGGCTGTCCGGCGTCCATTCCGGTCGGTCATTGAAGCCGCCCTCCGTTGTGAGCCGCCGCAGCGGGCCGGATGGCAGATCGTATACCCACACATCGCTGCGGTCGCCGCCGATCGTGAGTGCAATGTGGCGGCCGTCGGGAGAGTACCTCGGAAACGCGTAGGCGCGCGTCGCGGGCAGGATCGTCTGGCCCGCCGTGCCGGGGCGGGCGAGCGCGAGGTCCGCTCCAGCGGCCGCTGTGCCAGCCAGATAGACGACCGATCCCGATCGCGACACGCTGCCCTTGAGCCCTCCATTTGAACCCACGGCCACCGGGTCGATGACGGGCGTCGGCGTGCCCGAGTGCCGCAGCGCGCCGACGTCGAACGGCGCCGCCGAGATACTCCCTGGGACGCTGGCGTAGACCAGCCACCCATCGATCACCGCCTGCGGCGCGGTGCCGGCCAACTCGAGCAGACGAACCGATCCGTCCCGCGTCGCCACGCCGATCCTGGCGCCCTGCAGTCCCGCGTTGCCGGTCGGCCATCCCGTGAACAGCACGGACTTCCCGTCGGGCATCGCCAACGGCCAGCGCAGCGACGCAATGCCGCTGTCGGGCGCGGCAAAAATGCGAGGCGCTCCGCCGGCGGCGGGAATCGCCGCGAGCCGCCCCTGCATCGCGACGATGATCTCATCCTGAGTTCCCCAACTCGCGCCCTGCACTATGCCCACGAAGGCCAGGGGGACGGCGGTGCCTCCGATGACCGGCACTTTCTTGAGTTGCCCGGCGGCCTCGAACGCGATCCACTCGCCGTCTGGTGAGAAGAACGGCTGCGATGCTCCGTCGGTTCCCGCGATCTCACGTGCGGTCAGGTCGCCAAGCGCGCGCATGTAGATGCGGCGCGGGTTGCTCGCCGTGGCCCCGATGTATGCCACGTGTCGCCCGTCGGGAGACACCGCGAACGGCGGTCCGTTGTCGTCCACCCAGTTGTGTGGCCCTCCGAAGGGAAGCGCAAAGCGCACCGTTGTTCCGGTGTCTGCGCGTTCCGCCAGCATCCGGTAGCGTGCCGTGCCCGCGACGCCCAGTGCCGCCACCAGCGCGAGTCCCAGCGTGAGCGGCTGCCTCAGCGCGGCACGCCATGAGGCGACGCCGTCACGCTGCGCTGCGGCGCTGGGACGCTGCGTGGTCACCGACGTGTTCATGACTACGGCCTTTCCCGTCAACGCGTCCGCGAATTCGTGCGCGCTGGCGAAGCGGTCGGCCGGCAGCTTTTCCAGTGCGTGCAGCACAGCGGCCTCCACGTGCTCCGGCACGCTGGGCCGCGACGTGCGGATGCTGCTCGGTCGCTCGGTGAGCATCTTGGCGATGATCGCCTGCGACGTGCTGGCCACGTGCGGCGGGTCGCCCACCAGCATCTCGTAGGTCATCGCGCCCAGCGAATAGATGTCGGTGCGCGCGTTGATCACGCGGTCGCCCGTGGCCTGCTCGGGGCTCATGTATTGCGGCGTGCCCAGCGAGAGCCCCGTCTGGGTGATGCGTCCGCCGCCCGCGTTGCTTACCGCCAGCGCGATGCCGAAGTCCGCGACCAGCGGCTGACCTTCGCTCAGCAGGATGTTCTCCGGCTTCAGGTCACGGTGGATCACGTTGTGCCGGTGCGCATAGTCCAGCGCGCTGGCCACCGCCGTGGCGATGTGGACGGCCTCGTCCACCTGGAGCTGTTTGTCGCGCATCAAGCGCGTGCGCAGTGACTCGCCCTCGATGTACGGCATCACATAGAACAGCAGCCCGCCCGCTTCGCCCGAGTCAAACAGCGGCAGCAAGTTGGGGTGCTGCAAGTTGGCGGTGACGCGGATTTCGCTGAGGAAGCGTTCCACGCCCAGCACCGCGCCCAGGTCCGGGCGCAGCACCTTGAGCGCGACGTTGCGGTCGTGCTTCAGGTCGCGGGCCAGGAAGACCGTGGCCATGCCACCGGCGCCGATTTCGCGCTCGATTTCGTAGCGGCCCGTGAGGGCGGCGTTCATCTGCGTCTGCGCGTCCATGCCGGTTGGGAAATGGCGGCGCCGTCATCGGCGCAGCAGCAGCTACAAAGTACGCGGCGTCGCCGTGGCTGTAAGGGCAATTGTTTGACTCGGCTTGCACACCGAGCGTACGTGGAAGAAGCCCTCGCGCAATTACCGTCTAAGCGTGTACCGACCGTGCGCCTTGATCTGGTCGTACATCGTATCCGGCGCGAGGTCCAATTCGCCTGGCCATGTTACCGCACCATCGCCGACATACGCCTCGGCGAACCGAGCCTCGTCTCGCAGGTGCTCGAACACTCCCGGCCTGGGTCCAAAGAGCATCGGCGCCACGTCCACCGCCCCCTCAGTTCCATCGGCAAAACAAACGTGCAGCCGGTGTTTCGGAAGCACGCGCACGCCGACGACTCGCCAGGGGACGCGGACTACTTGAGCGGTGGAATTCTTTTTGGGGCGCGTTTTTTTGCGCATAGTTCCCAGTTCTCCAGCAACTGTTCGCGGTGTTGCACTGACCATTCCAATACTAGAGCGAGTGCTCGCCGAGGAAGAGTGCCTCGCAAGACTGCGAGGCTTCGAATGTCGATGACAGCCTCGTCAGCGCCACGGATGGCGTGGAAGTGGGGTGGCTGGTGGTCGTCCCAGTACATGTAGATGGTGACGCCGTAGAACGCGCTGATCGTCGGCATGCGCCGACGATGCGAATCGAACGCGAATCTCCATCACCTCCGTTGCTCGGTTCGTACCAAACGATCGCCGGCGCCGCCTTCACTGCGAGCGATAGACCAGGACGGCAACGGCGACAGCAATCTGTGCGATCGCAAAAGCCCTGAACGCAAAAAACCATATTTCGAACCGCACAATTTCGCGGACGTGGTCCGTGTCCAGCTGACGCATAGCCCTCCCTGAGGCTGACTGCCGAGCGTACCCTCGGCGACCGGGCCGAGTCAAGAGGGTGCGCACGGACCGTGTCGCGGTGCCCGCGCATGCAGCCCCGCAGCACAGGGTTCATGCGCGACTGGTCGTCGCAAACCCGACTAGGGTTTCGCCTTGCTTGCCTGCGCAGCTGCCTTCTCCAGCGCCGAGAGTTTGTCACGGCTCACCGGCGTGACGGGATCCCCGGTGCGCGTACCGATTTGGACGGCTTTCCGGAGCTCCGAGATCGCCGCAACGGTGTCGCCCGCGGCCAGCAGGCCGTCGGCGAGGCTGTCGTAGACGTTGGCCGACTCGGGGTAGAGCTCGGCATTGCGGCGGAAGATCGAGACGGCGGACCGTGGCAGTTTCAGGCCTTGCAACACGTTGTAGCCCATTTGGTTGAGTTCCGGCTCAGGCAACTTCTCGGGTTCACCGAACAGCCGGGCACCCCGCGCATACTCGATTTCGCTTTCGACGATGGCCCTGGCCAGCGCGGCTGAGTCACTGCTCGGGGTCAGCCTGTAGATCGCGAGCTTGCTCGTCGCAATTGGCGCGAAGACGAAGCGCAGTCCATCCACCAAGCTCGGCTGGGGCGTAAGGCCGTGAGTGTCCTCGGGATAGTGCCGATAACTGAACGCCACAGCCGTGTTGGCGTGTGACTCGAGCCGCGCCGCGAAGCGCTTGGTCGTGATGTCAATTGCTTCTTCGAACCGTCCGCTCGTCGCGAAGATCCGCTGTCGAACGCGCGACCGGCCGATGGCGTCGGCGTACTGCAGTGCGGCAGTCGAGTCGTTCCACCAAAGACTCGGGCTCATCGCGATGATTCCAGCGTACTCGCCCGGCCGATTGGCGGCGACGTGCAGCGCAGTCAGCCCGCCAGCCGAGTGGCCTGCGAGGACGGTCGTTGGGCGCGTTCGGTAATTCGCGCGCACCAGCGGAAGCACCTCGCTGCGGATGAAGTCCGCGAAGGCGTCGGCGCCGCCGGCCGTGGGAAAATCCTTCGCGGTCTTGCCCGTGGCTGGTGGCGTGAGGTCGCGCATGCGGTCCTTGCCGTTCGGGATGCCGACAAGGATCAGCCCCGGAATCGCGCCGTTGTTGGCGAGGAAGCGCATGTTGCCGATGGCGGCATTGAATTGCGCCGCGTCGTTGGCGTCGAGGAGAATGAGGACAGCATACGACTGGAGTGGCGCGGACGCATAGCCGTTTGGCAGCGCGACGTAGAGGTCCCGCTCCTCCCGGAGCTTGTCCGACTTGATGGAGTGTTTCGTCCACAAAGTGGCGGTGCTGTCCTGCGCCTCGGCGGGGAGTGCGACGAGCAGCAGCGCGAGAAGCGAAGCCAGTTTCAGGGCGTGTGATCTCATGCCATTGAACATGTTCCGCGGATGACCACGGTCAAGCGGCCACTCCCGTGCCACTCGCACACAGTGCAGGGGCAACCGATATTGGGCGCATGACTTGCTCCATCCTGACGCTGCATTGCATGAAGACCAACCCACGCCGTTAGCCATGCGCCCATTCATCCTGCCCGCCGCCCTCCTCCTCACCCTCCCGGCCGCACTGCGTGAGGATTCGCCGCTCCGCGGCTACTCCGCTGCCTCGTCCAAAGTGCAGCGCGAGTGGGAAGCAAAGTTCCGCGCCATCCCGGAACCTGCGCGCATGCGCGAAGCCATGCGCAGGCTCACCGCGCGGCCGCACCACCTTGGCTCGCCATACGGCAAAGACAACGCCGAGTGGATGCGCGCGCAGTTCGCGTCGTACGGATGGGACGCGACCATCGAGCGCTTTGACGTGCTCTTTCCTACGCCGCTCGAGCGTGTCGTGGAGTTGGTGGCGCCAACAAGATTCGTCGCCAAGCTGGAGGAACCCGCCGTCAAGGAAGACCCCACCACCAACCAGAAGTCCGAGCAGCTCCCGACCTACAACTCCTACTCGGCGGACGGTGACGTCACCGCGCCGCTGGTCTACGTCAACTACGGCGTGCCGGCTGACTACGAAGCCCTCGAGCGCCGCGGCATTTCCGTGAAGGGCGCCATCGTCATCGCGCGCTACGGCGGTTCGTGGCGCGGCATCAAGCCCAAGGTCGCGTACGAACACGGCGCCGTGGGTTGCCTCATCTACTCCGATCCCAAGGACGACGGATTCGCTGTGGGCGAGACCTTTCCGAACGGTCCGTTCCGCCCCAAGGACGGCGTGCAGCGCGGCAGCGTCATGGACATGCCCACGTATCCGGGCGATCCGCTCACACCGGGCGTTGGCGCAGTGGATGGTGCCAAGCGCCTCGCGCGCGAGGACGCGATCACCATCATGAAGATTCCCGTGCTGCCCATCTCGTACGCGGACGCGCAGCCACTGCTCGAGGCCCTCACGGGACCGGTCGCGCCGCCAGCGTGGCGCGGCGGGTTGCCCATCACGTACCACATTGGGCCCGGCGCGGCGCGTGTGCACTTGAAGCTCCGCTTCGAGTGGACGCTCAAGCCGCTCTACAACGTCATTGCGAAGATCCCCGGCTCCACCTTCCCGGACGAGTGGATCGTGCGCGGCAATCACCACGACGCCTGGGTCAACGGCGCCGAAGATCCGATCTCGGGCATGGTGCCCGAATTGGAAGAGGCGCGCGCCCTGGGTCTGCTCCTCAAGCAGGGCTGGCGTCCCAAGCGCACCATCGTCTACGCTGCGTGGGATGGTGAGGAGCCTGCGCTCCTTGGTTCCACCGAGTGGGTGGAGCAGCACCTGACCGAGCTGCGACAGAAAGCCGTGTTCTACCTCAACACCGACGGCAACGGTCGCGGCATGCTGGACGTTGGCGGTTCGCATTCGCTGGAACGCTTCGTCAACGAAGTGACGCGCGACATCGAGGATCCCGAGGCCAAGGTGCCGGTGTCACAGCGCCTGCGCGCCAACCGCGTGGTGGATGGCAATGCGGAAGCGCGCACGCGGGCCGACCTGCGCATCGACGCACTGGGCTCCGGCTCGGACTTCACGCCCTTCCTCCAGCACGCCGGCGTGCCGACGCTCAACATCGGCTTCGGCGGTGAAGACGACGGCGGCATCTATCACTCCATCTACGACAGCTTCTACTGGTACACCCATTTCAGCGACACGTCGTTCGTCTACGGCCGGGCGCTGGCGCAAGTCGCGGGCAGCATGGTGATGCGCGTGGCCAACGCCGACGTGCTCCCGCACGAATTCGGCAACATGTACGAAACCAGCAAAGGGTACGTCACCCAGCTCAAGGCCCTGCGCGACACAGTGGCCAAGCGCATCGAGGACGTGAACCGCCAGATCGCCGACGGCTACTATGCCATGGTCAACGACCCGCGTCGTCCGCTTCAGCCGCCCAAGAGCGAAACGCCCGCACCGTTCCTCAACTTTGCGCCGCTCGACAACGCCGCCGAGCAACTCAACATGGCTTCGGCGCGATTCGAGAAGGCTTATGCCGCGGCGTCAGCCGTGAATGCGCCCGCGTCGGCGCTGGCCCAGGTGAACGCCATCCTCCGCGAAAGCGACCAGGTGTTGTTGCTGCCCGGGGGATTGCCCAAGCGCCCGTGGTACCAGCACTCGCTGTATGCGCCGGGCTACTACACCGGCTACGGCGTCAAGACGATGCCCGGTGTCCGCGAGGCCATCGAGCAGAAGGACTGGAAGCAGGCGGACACTGAGATCACACGCGCTGCCGCCGCGTTGATGCGCGAGAGCGACCTCGTCAGCAGGGCCGCGCAGATACTAGAGCGCATCGGGAACGTGAGGCCGGTGCCGTAGGGTTAAATGTCATCCCGAGCGAAGCGTCTGCCCTTGAGCGCAGCGAAGGGAGGGATCTGTCGCGGTGTCATCCCGACCCCGACCCCGAGAGAAGCGAGGGGGAGGGGGAGGGATCTGCAGTTAAGCGAAGACTCGCGCGAAAAACCGCCTCGCGGTTCTAGCGCCCGGGTGAGTCGCTTTCGTTAGCGAGGGAGGCGACCGCGGCGCGCCACACCGTGGGGTCGCCTAGCCGAACCGCGGCATCTGCGCCGACGTTTTCGAGCAACAGGCCCAGCAGGAGCAAACGCTCCTCATCACTCCAGAACAGCCGGCCCTCGTACATCTCAAACTTCTCCGGCGTCAGCTGCCACCGGTCGTGCGCATCGTCGCCCCACGCGCGACCGACGCGCCGGATATCCCAATTGACACCACCGAGTCCGCCCATGCCGTGCGCCTCCGAATTGTCTCGGGCCGAGTCTACGCTCGGCTCGGCCGCCGAGTCCAGTCGTGCCGCCGAGCAAGGTCGACTCCAAGAAGAAGTAGATCCGTTTCCTTGGGTGATTCGGTACCGGTCTGAAAGGGAAACTCGTGCGTCGGCGGCGGGCTGGCGTCACCCTACAGACAATGCAACGGGTCCTCCTTATTACACGCTAGCGTTGTATATTCATGATCGCCAAACCGGTCTGGTACACGCTCCATGCCGATGATCGACTGCGAGAGCGCGGGTTCAGGCGTCACGACATTCGATTCCTGTTGGCCCGCGGGGCGCGGGAACTGATATCGAGTGCTGGTGCGGAGCCAGTGTGGAAGGCGCGGGCGTACTTGGGAGCGCGAGAGGCGGCTGTAGTGTTTGTCGAGAACGCCCACCGCTACCTGATAATCACGGTGGTATGGACCGACGAGGCATAAGTGAGCACGCCATTACTGCAGGCTCCCCAACTGGGAGAATCGATGATCGAGATGTTGTACGACCCGGAAGCCAACGCGCTCGCGGTGTCCTTTCGCCAGGGAGGAAGAAGCGTTCGCACCGTAGCGGTGAGTGAGACGGTGAACGTTGACTTCGACAGCAAGGGGCGGCTGGTGGGCCTCGAGGTCCTCGAAGTCAGGTCCCACATGGACACCAAGACACTGACTGCGCTTCCCGCCTCGCGGTGGCTGACTCTGGCTGAAGCCGAGCGCGAGAGCGGCCTCCGTGCATCGACACTCCGTGTCCTTATCAATCGCGATCGGCTGACTGGTCAGAAGCGCGGCCGAGACTGGCTCGTGGCGGCGACTGCCCTCTACAAGTACATGGACTCGCGCGAGGCTCGTGGTCGTCAGGCCACCAACCCGCGCGCGCGGCGTCGGTCAGCCGATCGCCAGCGAGCATAGCCGCGGACGCGCCTCAGCTCATCCGACGCGCCGCTTGCGTGGCTAGCCGCGGCGCCCGCGCATGTAGCCCCGCAAGACCGCGTTCATTCGCGACTGGTAGCCATCGCCGTCGGATTTGAAGAATTCCAGGACGTCTGGATCCACGCGGAGCGAAATCGGGACCTTCTTCTCGGGCATCACCCAGCGGACGGCCGCCAGCATCTCGTCGGTGAACTCCACGTCTTCCGGATTCGCCCGCACCTGCTCGCTGATCTCCGCATCGGTCGTCGCGTCCACGCGCGCCCAGTCCGTCCGGTCCTGACGTGTCCTTGAGCGCAGCGAAGGACTCGCCCGCTTAGGCGCGGCCGCCTTCTGCCTTGAGGGCCGCTTGGTACCGCTTCGTTTCCCTGGCATTGGCTTTCCGAAAGCTGAAGATGTGAATGTCGTCGACGCCTCGTCGCACCCAAGCAGCGACCATGACCCGCTCTCTCACTTGGCCCAGCCCAACCTCTCGCACCTCGCCGTAGTCTCGCCGAGTATCGATCCACACGAGCATCGGCCCATCCCACATCGCAGCAGCGTCGGCGAAGCTGAGCCCGCGCTCCCTGACATTGCGCGCGTTCTTGGCCGCGTCCCAGCTGAATCGCATTCAGAATATACCGGTGTATATACAGGGGGCAAGGCGAATCCCTGTTCTCGCAGGTGGGCAATGATCGTGCGCGCGCCTTTGGGGCCATCACTGTTTGGTTGTGGTGCGGACCAGTCCATTGCAGCGGCGACGCCCGCTCGCGGCCGGCTCGATGGTGGGCGAGCGGGAACCGGGCTCACCAAAGCGGACTGTATGGAGCGCCGGCCGAAGGCACGGCGCGGAATCCAAGCGAGCCGGCAGCGCCGTTCTGCCGCGCGAGCGTGTCCGCAGGGTGAGCCCGGGTCCCGAGAAGCGCATCCTCAGACAGGCCGGTAGCGCTCGGAAAGTCACTCGCGCCGTAGAATCGGTGCCTGCCCAACACGCCGCGCCGTCATTTCCTGGCTTCGACCGCCGGATCAGGTTACGGGTGCGGAATCTCCAGGTCGCGGCAGATCTTGCGAGCGAGGAGCTCATTGATTTCGCGATGCCGCGGCACGGTGGACACTTTGCGCGGCGCGGCGTTCACATAGACCGAATGGTTACCGCCCTCGCGAAGCAGCCGGCATCCATGGGCCTCAAGATGACGGATGAGATCAACCCGCTTCACGCCGTCAGCAACAGCGGCTCGCGGATGACGTCGGCTCCGTGTGACTCCTCGGCGACCAAGTTCCGGTTTGCCTCGAGCACCAACTCGACGGCCTCGCGGAGGTTCGCCCGGGCCTCGTCCAGCGTTGCCCCTTGAGTATTTGCTCCCGGCACTTCCTCCACAAAGCCGACGTAGCCGTCCGGCACCTTGCGGAAGATTGCGGTCAATTGGAGTTGCACGAGGCCTCCTTGGCCACCCAAAGGTACACCTCTGCTCGTGAGCATGGCCAACAGTACAATCTCCATTCATAAGCGCACCACCAAATCACCGCGCCACGTACCGAATGGACTCGCCCCACCGCGGCGCGTCAGCATATTCCAGCCATGCGCCTCTGCCTCGCACTACTTCTCGCTGCCACCAGCGTTGCCGCCCAAGCCGCTCCCAACACCACCCTCGCGCTCATCAGCTATAGCGCGCTCAAAGCCCGCGTCAGGCCAACCGGTGAGCTCGGCGCCCAGATCGCTTCTATAGACAGCGCCATGAACGTGGCCAGCCGGGCAGGGCACACCGCCCAGGTCCGCCGGCTCATCGCCAAGGGCACCGCGCTCATGAACGGCCGCGCGTGGGCCGACACCAACGACTACCGCCAGTCACTCGTGCTGCGCGCCGAGCACCTGTTCGTGGATCCTTCGCAGCCCTTCACCGCGCGACTCGAGCAGACCTACGCGCCCGACATCACCCCCGTCGGCCCCCTCAGCGCCAAGCTCAGCATTCGTCCGGCCACAGTGGCCGCTGCGCCGGGCGTCACCCGCCATCTCGCCGACTACGCCGACGTCTCGCGCGACCTGCGCGACACACCGCTCCGCGTTGACCCTGACCTCAACGGCGCGCCCGACGGCGACTACTTCATTGAAGTGGCCGTTTCCGACAGCGTCCGCGAGCTTGGCTCCGCCCGCATGCGCATCACCGTCGTTGCCAAGCTCTCGACTCGGCTCGACGCGCTCACCAGGAGTGCCACGAGCGCGCCCACGGACCTCATGGCCAGCATCCTGTATCCGGCCGACTACATCCGCCGCGTGGAACGCGGCCTCATCGCCGTCGGCAACTTCAACATCACCACCGAACTCGCCGCCTCAGAATCCGTCGTTGCTACGATGCACGAAGCACGAAGCACCAAGCACGGCAATTTCGAGCGCCATTACCTCCTGGTGCCGGCGGGCGAGATAATGCCGTACAGAGTTTTTGTGCCTGGCAGTTATCAGCAAAACAAGGCCATGCCGCTGATCATTGCCCTTCACGGCGCCGGCGGCAACGAAGACGGCTTCATGGATGGCTACGACCGCATCCTGCCACGGGAGGCGGAGAAGCGCGGCTACCTCGTCGCAACGCCCATGGGCTTCCGCGTGGACGGCGGCTACGGCTCGCCGATACTCGGCGGACGCGCCGGCGCCAACAGCGAGAAGGATGTCATGGAAGTGCTGGCCCGCATGCGCGCCGCGTACAACGTGGACCCCAAGCGCATTTACATCATGGGCCACTCCATGGGCGGCATCGGCTCGTGGCACCTGGCCGCGAAATATCCCGACCTCTGGGCCGCGATCGGCTCGTTCGCCGGCATGGGCTTCCCGGCCAGTGAAGCGAGCATGAAGCACATCCCCCAGTTCGTCGTGCACGGCGACAACGACAACACCGTCAACGTCAGCCGCTCACGGGCCATGGTCGCCGAAATGCAGAAGCTCGGCGTTGACCACAAGTACATCGAGATCCCCGGCGGCAATCACAACGACATCGTCGTGCCCAACCTCGCCGCCATGTTCGACTTCTTCGATCTGAAGAAGAGGCCCTAGCGAAGCCACGACAAATCGGCACCAACGGCGCCGCCGAGAACCAGTCCGGGCCGCTAGCGGCCCGGCCGAGCACAGCCGTCAGGCTTACCGGCCGCCGAGTACTCCGTTGGGGCCGAGTGGCCCGCGGCCGGCCACGGTCGCATATTGCACCCGTGAACGCTGCAATGGCATTTCAATCGGAGCGCCTCAAGGCAATGACGGCCGATGAGAAGGTGCGGGTAGCGCACGGCTTGTGGCTCGAGGCCTGGAGCGCCGCTTCGGCCGGGGTCCGGGCACAGCATCCCGAATGGACCAGCCAGCAAGTGGCCGAGCGCGTGCGCGACCTGATGCGTGACGCCGGACCCTAGTCTCGTCGGGCTATTCGTTCCGCCCCTCAATCGGGCGGCGATCGAGTACATGGTAACCGGAGGGTTCGCCGCCATTGTTTACGGTCACCCTCGTCTCACGCTCGACCTGGATCTCATCCTTCAGTTGAGGCCCGCGGACGCGTCGCGCTTTACCGGCCTGTGGCCGGCGGACCAGTTCTACTGCCCACCCGCGGAAGTCGTAGCGGCCGAATCGCAGCGCGCGGAGCACGGCCATTTCAACGTCATTCACACCGCGACGTCAATGCGCGCCGACATCTACCTTGTGGGCGACAACGAACTGCAGCGTTGGGCGCTGGACCGCACCGTCATGCACCGCATCATGGATGAAGATGTGCGGATTGCACCCATTGAGTACGTCATCGCGTACAAGCTGATCTACGCACGTCAGGGAGGTTCCGATCGTCATCTCCGCGATGTCGCGCGGATGCTGGAGATCCGGGGGGGCGCCTTGGATGCGGAAGCCCTCGGGCATTGGGTCACGCGGCTCGACCTGGAAGCGGAATTGGCGCGGGCGCGCGCCATGGTGGGGAAGGCGCTGTAACGCGGGAGCACCCCCGCTCGCTCCCGCCAAGCGTAGAATAGGGCGTGCCCAAAACCACCCGCCGCCAATTCTTGGCGACCACCGCAGCTGCGGCCATCGCCACGGCCTGCGCCCCCTTCTATAGAAGTGGCCGTCCCCGGTACGACCTCGTCATCCGCGGCGGGACCGTCTTCGACGGACTCGGCAACCCCGGCATCGAAGCCGACGTCGCTATCTCAGGCGACCGAATCATTTCTATAGGCAAGCTCGGTGGCAGCCAAGGGGCCATAGAAGAGATCGTCGCGAGAGGGCTGGCCGTGTGCCCCGGCTTCGTGGACATCCACTCCCACGGCGACGGCACCATGGAGGAAGACCCCCGCCAGGAGTCCCTCATCCGGCAGGGCATCACGACGATCGTCGTGGGGCAGGACGGCGGCTGGCGTCCTGACTGGAAGGAGCGGGTCCAGCGCGTGCAGCCCAGCGTCAACGTTGCGTCCATGGTGGGGCTCGGTTCTATCCGGGCAGCAGTGGTTGGCGAGGCAGACCGGCCTGCCACAGCGGACGAGCTGTTACTTATGACCTATCACGTAGAACGCAGTTTGGCTGCGGGTGCCTGCGGCGCATCGAGCGGCCTCGAATACACCCCCGGCGCCTTCGCGTCCGTGTCCGAGCTCATCGAGCTGTGCAAGCCGCTCGCCAAGCGCGGCCTGCCGTACGCCACGCACATGCGGAACGAGGCCGATCAGCTACTCGAGGCCATCGACGAGTCCATCGCCGTCGCCCGCGGCGCCGGCTGTCCCCTCCAGATCGCGCACCTGAAAACTGAGGGGCCGAGGAACTGGTCCAAGCTCGATGCAGTGTTTGAGCGAATCGCGCAAGCGCGTGCGGGGAGTGATAAGCCACTGCAAATCGGCGCCAACGGCGCCGCCGAGAACCAATCCGGCCCGCTTACGGGCCGGCCGAGCACGGCCGTTGACGTCATGTTCGACAGATACCCGTACACCGCGTATCAGACCGGGCTCACCACCCTCTTTCCAGTGTGGGCGCGAGACGGAGGTACCGCTCAGTTTCTCGCTCGGCTGGTTGCGCCTGACACTGCTGCGCGAATTCGCACCGAGGCGCTGGGCAAGATCGAGCTCATCGGCGGCTGGGACAACGTCCAAATCGCGTCCGCGCGCGCCGAGGAAGACAAACCCGCCGAGGGCAAGCGGTTGGGGAGTTACGCCCAGAGCGTCGGGAAGGATCCGTACGAGCTCGCCGTACTCATGTTGCAGCGCAACAGCGGAAGCGTCGGCATGGTCGGGTTTGCCATGAGCGAGGAGAACCTCGATCGCATCCTGGCCCATCCCTTCGGGATGGTGTGCAGCGACGGAGGCTCGTTCGCCACCGACGGCCCCACTCGGCGCGGCAGCCCGCACCCACGCGGCGCCGGGTCATTCCCGCGCGTCATCGCCAAGTACGTGCGCGAGCGAAAGGCCCTCACGCTCGAGCAAGCCATCCACAAGATGACCACGCTGCCCGCGAGCCGCGTGCGCATCGATCGCGGTCGGCTGGCTGTCGGCGCGCTGGCCGACGTCGCCGTCTTCGACGCCTCCACCATCGCCGACACTGCGACGTATGAGCAGCCCTTCAGCTATCCCGTGGGCGTCAGTGCGGTGATCGTGAACGGCGCGATTGCACTGCGCGATGGTCAGCGCAGCGGCGCGCGGTCCGGGGAATCGGTCCTGCCAGCCGCCTAGCTGTTGTTGATGAGGAGGTTGTTCACCGAGATCGGAGTCGGCTAGCTGGAGGCTGAAAGGTGCTTGAGGTGTTACGGCATTGTGTGTTGTAGTGTGTGAATTACGGACGCAGCGCCGCGGGCGCACCGGACTGACGAATTCCTTTCGACCGCGTCCGCGGCCGAGGCAGTTGCGAGGCGGAGGGCGGGGGTCGTCGGCGGCGGTAAGGTCGGCCAACGAGCGAACAATCGCGTGTCGCTTGCGACCTCCATGCCATCCCAGTGGAGCTATGCCATGCTCGCCAAAGCGCGAAGTTCACGAGCGACAATAGTCATTGTCGTCGGCCGATCCGACGCGCGAGCTTGTGTCATGCTCGTGAGCAATTCGCCGAGGGCCCGAGAACCAGAAGATCCAATCAGCAGGGTCGCGTGGCCGACGCCGGCGCCGTGAACGATTTGACGCTGACCGCCGTTCAGCCACTCATCGAGGGTCATACCCAGTGAGTAAATGTCGCCCCGGGCATCGCATTTCCCAGTGAGCCACTGCTCTCGGCTGCAATAGTACTCGGTCCCCATGCCGCCTTGCGTCAACTGCTGAAGGACACGGGATTGACGGTGAATGAAGTATCCGATGCCCCAGTCTGCGATCACAAGCGGGCCGTTGGCGTTGAACAGGATGTTGTCCGGCTTGATGTCGCGATGAATGAATCCTCGGTCGTGCGCGTATTGGAGTGCGTCGGCGAGAACGGCCCCAAAGGCCGCGACTGACTTCCAATCGCCACGATTGCCGTGGCGCGCGATGAGCCGGCGCACGCTGTCGCGAAAGAGCGGCATGAGGTAGAACCGCTCGTGTCCGGGGAGACTCAAGCCCACGCATGACACAACGTTCGGATGAGACATCGACGAGAGAGCCATGATCTCCCGCTCGAACCGCGTTCGCGCCTCGGGATGTTGCTGCCATTTGGCGTTGAGTCTTTTTGCGGCCCATTCGCTACCAACAGGAAGCGTGTCGCAATAGCTCGCGGTTATGAGCGCGCGATTCACGCGCCCCAGGCCTCCTGCACCAAGCTCTTCGAGGTACTTCATCCAGAACTGCCCAGGCATCAGTGCGGTGGTCATGATTCCGTTCTCAGTTGAAGGTGGGGCCACTTGCGCAGCGATTGTGGCGTTGTATGTTGAATACAACACAAATTGTACTTCTTGTACAACGGTGTCAATCCCCCTTTCGCCGAGGAGGCGTAACACCATGTCAGACAATGCTTTTGGTGACTATTTGCGTGAACGGCGGACCGAACTTCGCTTGAGTCTTAGAGCTTTTTCAGAGGCCGCCGGCATGGATCCCGGCAACGCCAGCCGAGTCGAGCGCGGACAGGTGCCTCCCCCAGAATCCCCTGAGATCCTCGACCGAATTGCCGCAGCCCTTCAACTAGCTGCTGGAACCCCGGAATACGAGCGGCTCAACGATCTTGCAGCTGCAGCCAAAGGGCGTTTGCCCGCGGATCTGCTCTCTGATAGTGAGGTTGCCGAGCGGTTGCCGATCCTGTTTCGCACGCTCCGCAGCAAGCCGTTGTCGAAGGAACAATTCGACAAGCTCATCGAGTCGATTCGGAAGGCGTGAGTCGTGGCCTTTCGTCGCGCGATACTTTCGTACGATGACCTTCGCGGGCGAGCCGAGGAGTTCCTCAGCGAATTCCACGAGGAGCGAACGCTCCCGGTTCCAATCGAGGAGATCGTCGAGTTCGACTTTGAGCTCGAGATCATTCCGCTCGAAGGCATTCAGGACGACCTGGAAGTAGTCGCGTTTCTCACCAGCGACCTCAGGCGACTCTACGTCGACGAGTTTGTCATGCGGCATCGACGTCACCGCTACAGATTCAGCCTTGCGCACGAGCTCGGCCACTTCCAGTTACATCAGCAGCTCTACGAAGAGGCGCGCATACAATCGGTGCGCGACTGGGAGGCGCTCCAGGCCTCGATCAGCGAGGACGATTACGCGTGGCTTGAGTGGCAGGCCAACGCCTTTGCGGGCCTCGTTCTGGTTCCGTCGATCGAGCTGAGTCAACGGTTCAAAGCGGGAGTCGCGGTGGCCAAAGAGGCTGGAATGTCGGACGCAACCCTGTGGAGCGATGCTGGGAAGACATACTTGGCAGACTGGCTTGCCGACCAGTTCGATGTTTCACGAGACGTCATCGAAAAGAGACTGGACAAAGATCACCTTTGGCCGCTACCGAACCTTCCCTAAGGGGCGGCAAGGAACTCGTTGAGACAGGCGGTGATCCTCGCGCGTCGTTCGCTCAGAAACGCCTCGTAGGACTGTAGCTCAAGCAGCTCAGGTTCAGTCGGGATGCACTGAGCATCGAACGTAGCCCGCCCTGCCTTCTTGATCAGCGGTGGGAAATAGACGCGGGGTGCTTGGTCACTGATCTGACGATTTGTCTTTCCCCCGATAAACGACAGATTGGCGATGTCGTCTGCCTCGCGGCTCGTGTGTGTTCCCTTGAGCACCGCCTTGGGGAAAATGTGGTGAAACTGGAGTCGGTGCTGCGCGCCGCTGTGGTTGATGGCGATCGCCAGGTTCGAGCTCCAATCCTTCGCGCCGGCGGCTCGGAACGCCAAGAACATCGTCTTGAAGATCGCGCTCCGCTGATTGCGACCTTCAAGTTCCTCCGGCTCAATGTTAAGGCGGCCCACCTGTTGACGCAGTCGATCCAGCAACTCGGCCGTTCCGCCACCTTGCCTCAGAGATGACAAGTCCTGATCGAGCAAGGTCTCGCTCGAACCGCGAGAGTACCGACCCTTCGCGTTCGCCAAGAGCACCCAATGCTCTAGGAGCTTGGCTTCCCTGGGCGAAATCTTGTATTTCCGCTTGTGGCCCAAGTATCCGAGTGTGACAACGATGAATGGAGAGGACAGAAGGGCTGGGCTGTCGATCGCCGCATTGCTCCTGAGAAAATTGAGGGCGAACTCCATCCCATCGACGCTTTCCTTCCAGCCAGCCTTGAGCGCCTCAAGCGAAAGACCTCCGACGGTCAGAAATCGCGATTGGCCTGTGGCGAACGCGATCAAATTCTTGAGGTGAATGCCGAGATCGAGGTCGAACCCAGCTTTCGCACACTTCTCCTGGAACGCCTGGAATATCTTGAGCGCCCCCCGCCACTTTGCCGTGATCTGCGCCAGCGCGAGATCCGAACTTCGGAGCTTTGCTCCCAAAGAGTTAACCCGAACAAAGATCTCAGTGACCTCCTCGTACGACATGACTCGTTCGAGAATGTCCATACGGTACGGGTACTTCTTGATGCCGCGCAGCTTCGCCAGACGCTGACTGTATTTCTTGTAGCGTGGGTCATTGACCTTCTCGATGCCGGCGCGTTCAAGGAACGGCGCGTCCTCGTCTGTCTTGAACACCTCCGACACCTTCACCCATTGCGGAAGGTTGGCCAGCTGTTTCGTGGCCACAACGAACGTCATGCGATTGAACCGGGTTTGAAGGTCGTCGTCGGTTGAATCGGCTTCATCCTCGTTCAAATCTTCATCGTCATCATCGTCGTCGCCTTCCTCATTGACCTCAGTAACAATCGACAGCTTATCCGGGTGCTCCAGGTTGAAGAGCAGCTCGACCGGCTTCTTGCGCCCGCGAACCGTTACGGGCTCGCCCCGAATGACCGCGGAGAGGGAGGTAATCCGCTGTTGGCCGTCGAGGAGGAGGCGCGTGCTCTCATAGGGGTTCTTCTTCTGACTTATCGAGAAATCCTGCAGAGGCACCTTCTCGTCGGTCTCCCATAGCAGGATGGCACCGGACGGGTACCCCCGGTACAGCGAATCCAGAAGGTCGCGCACGCGCGGAGATCGCCAGACGTAGCGTCGCTGCATCTCGGGCAGTCGAAGTTCCCCGCGCTCGACCATCCCCACCAATTCCTCAACCGAGGCCTCTGCCTTGCCCATAATCCCCCTTCCTTTCGTGGCCTAAGTCGACTGACGCAGTGAGCGTGTGCTAACGAACGTCGTGCGCGCATAAGCGCGAGCCGAATGTGAGGTTTGAGTTGACCTAGCGCCAGCCGCAAAGCGCGGCCAGCCGAAACGAGCACTCGCGGAACACTAGTCCGAGCCTGGCATCTGCCCGATATTGCCTTTGGCGTGCAGTTGACCGCTCAACCCCACCGCATCGCAATGGCCAAGAAGAGTTCGGGAGGCAAGAAGTCTCGCGGCGCCGTAGCCGCGCCTCCAGCTGGTCAGCCTACCGAGCCGTACACGCATCCAACGGCTGACATGGCCGGTCGTCCCGAGGTGGGCACGCAGGCGCTCTTCAAGAAGAAGAAGGCGCCGAAGATGTACAGTTACGACTCGTCGCTGGACCCGCAGCTGGTGTGGGCTGGCAAAGCCGAGCGCCTGTCGTTCGATGTGCCCACGTTGCCGCTGTTCGTGCATGAGCGGCTTTCGACTTCGGCGATTCTTGAGACCCTATCGCGTCACAAGAAGAACCAGCAGACCGAGTTCGATCTCTTTGGTGATCCCAAGCGATCCATCACCGACCAGACGCTCAAGGCCTACGAGTATCGCGACGAGTGGGTGAACCGGATGATCCTCGGCGACTCACTGGTGGTGATGAACTCACTGCTCGAGTACGAAGGTATGGGCGGGCAAGTACAGATGATTTATATGGACCCGCCCTATGGCGTGAAGTTTGGCTCGAACTTTCAGCCGTTTGTGCGTACTCGCGGAAACCCTGGTGATAACGATGATCAGCATGCGACTCGTGAACCTGAAATGGTGCAGGCGTATCGCGACACGTGGGAGCTAAAGACGCACTCCTATCTGACATATCTCAGGGATCGCCTTCACCTAGCGCGCGAGCTGCTGGCACCGAGTGGTAGCATTTTTGTGCAAATCTCTGACGACAACCTTCATCACGTTCGAGAGGTGATGGATGAAATCTTTAAAGCTGAGAATTTTTGTGGTCTAGTCTCGTTCAGGAAGACTGGCGGGCAGAGCTCGGCGCTCCTCTCATCGTCGGTCGACTACCTAGTCTGGTATGCGAAGGAACGGGAATTGGCACGGTCGCGTTTCAAGCCAATTACGGTACCCAAGCGTGGTGGCGGCGCCGATGCGTCTGGTCAGTATTCCCTCGTTGAGCCGCGAGATTCCGCCGTACCACCGCGCTCGATGACCGCGGAGGAGCTCCGGTCCGGCCTCGCGCCCGAGGGCTGGCGAGTTCTTGCCCACGATACACTGTATTCACAGGGTGACCCGTCAGATCCGCGCGACAAGGTGTTTGTTTGGAACGGACGGCGCTTCGAGTGCCCAGCGAATACGCACTGGAAGCCCGGTGTGCTTTCCGGCGGCATGCAGAGACTCGCCGACGCAAATCGCCTCATGCTTTCCGGCAATACGCTGCGCTACAAGCGCTATGTCGAAGACTACCCAGTATATGAGCTCGACAATGTTTGGAATGACACGGCTGTTAGCGGCTTTGGGCGAAAGAAGGAATACGTTGTGGAGACCAATCCAAAGGTCGTCGAGCGCTGTTTGATGATGACCACGCAGCCGGGCGACCTGGTTCTCGATCCGACATGTGGATCAGGGACAACCGCATACGTGGCCGAGCAGTGGGGTCGCCGCTGGATCACGATTGACACCTCGCGCGTCCCCTTGGCGTTGGCGCGTCAACGGTTGCTGTCTGCGGACTTCAATTGGTTCGAGCTCAAAGATGAGCCTCGTGGGCCTATTGGCGGATTTGTCTACAGGCGCAGGCAGAATAACAAGGGTGACGAGGTTGGCGGCGTTGTCCCGCACGTCATGCTTAGTTCAATCGCCAACAACGAACCTCCGGGCGAGGAGGTTCTCGTTGATCGCCCTGAGATTGACAAATCCGTTCTGAGAGTAACGGGCCCTTTCTGTTTTGAGGCCACAATTCCAACTCCCGTCGACTTCGATGGCGATGGCGTCGACGATGGTGGTGTGAGTGCAGAAGCGTTCGGTTCGTACATCGAACGCATGATGGAAGTCCTCCGTCGCAGCCCCAATCTTCGCCTCGAAGGCAACAAGACGGTCACGCTGCAGAACGTCCGCCCGCCGGCCCGAGCGCTTACCATCGCCGCCGAGGCAGTGGTCGGCAGCAACGGCGGCACGAAGCCAGTCGCAATTGTATTCGGGCCCGAGAACGGCGCAGTCAGCGAACGCCTTGTCTACGAAGCTGCCAAAGAAGCTGGCGCGAAACAGTATTCCCACCTCTACGTCATCGGTTTCGGCATCGAGCCCAATGCGCGCCAGCTAGTGGACAAAGCGACCGAAATGGCCGGCGTCCCCGCTACATATGTACAGGCGTCCGCCGATCTCATGATGGGCGACCTACTCAAGAACATGCGCTCGTCGCAGATCTTCAGCGTGTGCGGCTTGCCAGACGTCAACGCGACCAAGGTCGCCAAGAAGGACAAGAGCGATCCGGACCGGTACCAAGTCACGCTTCGCGGCGTGGACACATTCGACCCGATCAGCATGGACGTCACGTCACTCGGCGAGAACGACATTCCCGCGTGGTTCCTCGACAGTGATTACAACGGCCGCTGCTTCCGCGTGAGTCAGGCGTTCTTCCCCAAGACTGAAGCGTGGGAGAGCCTCCGCAAATCGCTGAAGGCGGATTTCGAAGACAGCGTGTGGGATCACCTGCGCGGCACAACGAGCGCCCCGTTCGAAGCCAAGCCGGACACGCAAATCGCTGTCAAAGTCATTGACCATCGCGGCAACGAGCTGATGGTCGTGAAGACAGTCGCGGAGCTGGTGAAGGCGTGAGCTTCGAAGTCGAAACACCCATTATCAATTCGCCGTTCGCGGAGCCCACGCAGTACTGGCAGATCCGCCACGGTGAGACCCCGGTGTTGGCACCCGGTCGGCGCAAGGCTGTGGTGTATCAGCCACCCGATCAGCGCGCCGAGTGGGATCTGAGCGACGGATCGCTGGTGAAGGCCGGTCGCGAGAACGAGGGCGCGTTCGCGGGCCGCACATACGAGATGGTGTTGGTCAACCGCATCCGCGAACGTGTCAATGCGTGGCGCGCGGCGGGCTACCCGGGCGCAACGCGCACGTCACGCGACCTGCTGGACTGGTGGCATCGCGACGGCCAGCAGTACCCGCTCTTCTTCGCGCAGCGCGAAGCAGCCGCGACGATCGTGTTCCTCAAGGAAGCGCGTGCCGACCTGCTCCAGGGCATTTCGGTGCCGCATGAGTTACTGAGTGAAGATCAGATCGCAGCGGGCGCGAAATCGTTTCAGCGCTACGCCTGCAAAATGGCCACGGGCTCCGGAAAAACGACCGTGATGGGAATGCTAGCCGCGTGGAGCATTCTCAACAAAGTGGCAGACCGCGGCAGCGCGATTCACTCGGACGCAGTGCTGGTTATCTGCCCTAACGTCACGATCCGCGATCGCCTGCGCGAGTTGGATCCGACGGAAGGCGAAGCGTCCATTTACGCTACGCGCAAGCTGGTGCCCCCCGAGATGCTGCCGCAGATGGCGCGAGGACGAGTGTTCGTCACCAACTGGCACACGTTCGAACCTCAGGGCACCCAGGGCGGGTCGCGCGTGGTGAAGGCCGGTGTGCGAGTGGAGACGCAGGAGCTGGTGACCATCGGCGACCGTAACACCACCGCGCGCGGATCACGCTACATGACCAAGGCGTCGTACGACGCGCTGGTGCATTCCGGCGACGTGGTGGTGAAGGGCGAGGAGCACGACGGCGACGGGAACGTCAAGAAGGCGCGCATCGTGAGCTGGAAGTACGTCGAGAGCGACTCGGCCCTGATCAAGCGCGTGCTGGAACGCGAACTGGGCAAGAAACAGCATCTGCTCGTGTTCAATGACGAGGCGCACCACGCGTATCGTATTCGCCCGGAAGCAGATGAGAGCGAAGCGGGCGAAGAATCAGTTGAGGAAGGCGACGAAGACCTGACACGCGAGGCCACCGTGTGGGTGGAGGGCCTGGATCGCGTTCAGGAGCATCGCGGCATCAACTTCTGCGTCGACTTGTCTGCGACGCCCTACTTCCTGGCGCGCGTGGGTCGAGAGACGGCCCGGCCGTTTCCGTGGACGGTGAGCGACTTCGGCCTAGTAGACGCGATCGAGAGCGGGTTGGTCAAGATTCCGCAGCTGCCTGCGCGTGACACGACTGGCTTGGAGCAGGCACCCTATTTCAACATTTGGGAGTGGGTGAAGTCGAAGCTCACTGGCTCAGAGCGCGGCGGTCGAGCAGGCGGGTTCAAGCCGGAGGCCGTGCTCAAGTGGGCCAGTCAGCCGATCATGATGCTCGCCGGCGAGTGGCGCGCGACGCTCAAAGAGTGGCGCGAGGAGCGGCAGGAGGATCGCCCGCCGGTGTTCATCATCGTGTGCAAGGACACCAAACTGGCCAAGGTCGCCCACGACTGGATTGCCGACGACGTGCGACCCGAAGGGATTCCATCACTTGGCATTGCCGAACTGCGGAACTCGGAGAGCGACACAAACACGATTCGTGTTGATAGCAAAGTGGTCGCTGAGACCGACGCTTCGGGTGGCGAATCCGGTGGCGGAGCCAAGGCTGACGAGCAGCGTTGGATGCGATTTACGCTGGACACGATCGGCAAACGCGCGTGGCCGTCGGACAAGCAAGGGCGCGATCTTTATCCGCCAGGGTTCGAGGAATTGGCGAGGAAGCTCAAGCGGCCACTCACTCCGCCAGGCAAGGCGGTGCGATGCATTGTGAGCGTGGGAATGCTCACCGAAGGCTGGGACTGTAACACCGTCACGCACATCATCGGCCTGCGGCCGTTCATGAGCCAGCTGTTGTGCGAACAGGTGGTGGGGCGCGCGCTGCGTCGCGCATCCTATGACACCGTTGGCGACGGCCGCCTGTTCGCCGAGGAGACGGCACAGGTGTTTGGTGTGCCATTCGAGGTCATTCCGTTCAAGGGAGCAGGAGACGCTGCGGCGCCGAAGGTCAAGCGCTTCAATGTGAAGGCGCTTGAGGATCGCGTCGCTCTAAAGATCGAGTTCCCGCGTGTCATCGGGTATACGCAGGCCGTGCGCAACCGCGTGACCGTGGACTGGTCTCGCGTGCCCAAGCTGGTGCTCAAGCCGGGAGATGTCCCGACCATCGTTGCCACTGAGTCATTGACTGTGTCTGATGATGGGAGAATCACGACGCAGAAGTTCGGCAAGGTGAAAGAGCTGACGATGGCGCCGTACCGCATCGGCAAACGTTTTCAGGAAGGCGTGTTCCTGTTGGCGCGCGATCTCACTCGACAGTATGGCGAAGTGGCGGAGACCAAGTTGCCGGCGCACGTGCTCTTTCCGCAGCTGCGGGCGATCGCGGATCGCTTTGCACGAGACTTTGTCGTAACAGGCGGAGAAGGAAGCGATGCGCTCGACCTTTTCACTGCGCCGTACTACGGGTGGGCGTTGGACATCCTGAGAGATCAAATCCATCCCGACCAGGATGCCGGCGAGGCGCCGGAGTTGCCGAGGGTCGAAGAGAGGCTCGGCTCAACGTCCAGCGTGGACTTCTGGACCAGTCGTCCGGTGCGCGAGGTTGAGAAAAGCCATGTGAACTATGTGGTGGCGGACACGGCGCGATGGGAGCAGCAAGCCGCGTTCTACATCAACCGACACAAGGGCGTTGCCGCGTTCGTGAAGAACTCAGGCCTCGACTTCCGGATTCCGTATCACTTCAACGGCCAGCCCCACGACTTCATCCCGGACTTCATCATCAAGCTGGCCGGTGCGCCGAATCGGCATTTCATTCTCGAGACCAAAGGCTACGACGAGTTGGCTGAGGTGAAGGAGGCGGCCGCGAAGCGTTGGGTGGCGGCGGTGAACGCCGCAGGGCAGTACGGAGAGTGGAGTTTTGCGATGGCGCGGAAGATCGAGGACGTGAGCTACTTGCTGACAGAAATCTCAGCGCGCTGAGCCTCCAACGCGTCATGCGGAACATCTTCCTTCTCTACATGCCTCCGACGAACCAAGAGGCCATGACGCACTATCGCGATACGATTCAACAGAAAGTCCCGTTGGATCGGATTGCTCGGTTCGTGGATCGTGCCGTCGCGGGTCGCCTCAACCGCATCTTCGGCAATCGTCGCATCGCTGTCTGGGGGTCACGGGACAGCAGTGCCAATCGTACCAAGTTCGAAAAGATGTCAGAGGGGGACGACCTTCTGATTGTAGAGGGCGACCTCATTCGGTTCATGGGCAAGGTTGCCCTTAAGACAGTGAATGCGGATTTGTCGCGTGAGCTGTGGCACAACTTGCGACCGGGAACTACCGCTGGATGGGACCTGATCTATTTCATCGGCAACCCAGTCGAGATGGAGGTTCCGTTCAAAGCATTCTGCGGACTGCTCGGATACAAGAAAGCCTTTCAGCTTCGAGGCTTCAGTACCGTAAGCGAAGAGAGGGTGGAGTCCTTCTACGACCGGTACGACGATCTCTATTCGGTTCTGACTCGTATTCGAACTGGCCAGGCCGTCGAGTTGAAACTGCCGATCGCAATCGAGGCGCCGGCCGAGGCCCCGCTGACAGAGATCGCCGCCGAGGATGTTGACCAGGTTCTCCGGAGTCCGCTCGTTTCCGACCACGTCAGAATGCAATGGAAGTTGGCGAGCTTGGGAATCAAGGCTGGCGAGAAGGTCTGGGTCCCGAGCGCCGACCAAGGGAAACTGCGCAAGGTGTACGACTTCAACGAATTTGAGGCCGAGTTTTCAGTCGGAATCGATCTACCCAAGAACTACTTCGAGAACATTGACGTCGTCTGGAAGCAGGAGTTCCGGATCAATGCAGCGTTCGAAGTGGAGAATTCCACGTCCATCTACTCCGGCCTCCTGCGTTTCGCGGATCTGAGCACAGTGGCTCCCAATACGACCTACCCGATGTTCATCGTTGCTCCAAAGGAGCGCCGCAACAGGGTGCGCGAGCAACTGCTCCGGCCGGCCTTCAAGCGTCTGGAGCTCAGAGGGAAAGTGCAGTTCTTGCCGTACGAGGCGGTGGACGAAATGGAGAAGTTCTTCGGCTCGTCCTCCGGCGGGATGTCTGTCGACGTCGTTCGTTCGAAAGCCGAAGCGATCGCTTAGGCTCGCGCGACGCGCAACCTTCGCCAGCCACCTCGGCGTCACTGCAAAGAAGGTCTCACTGTCCGACGTGCTTGCGTCACGGGATCCGGCGCTGCTTGGCTGGATCCAAAAGAGTGCGGACTTCCTTCGCGTCGAGTTGCGGGCAGCGCCGGGTAGTCACGGCTCCGCAGGGTTACCAAAGACCTCACGGGCCCAAGGAATAGCGCCTTCCATTCGCACTCGATCGCATCGGTCGCAGCAAAGGCGAGTCATGGGGATGCGCGCTGACCGCGAGAAGAGCCAGTCCACGATTCTGATCGCCAGCGTCGGTCGCACTGACGACACCGACTCGCCAAAGTACCGAACGATAGCGGTCCGAAAGCAGGCCCCCGTCGAAAGTGCCACTTCTCGCATCGCGCCTATGGCCGCGTACTTGGCGCGAAGCGCAGCCGCCTGCTCCTCCGGGCCAAGGCCTGCCATGGCGACCGTCTTCTGTGCCATGAACTTGTGCAACCTCTCATCCCCCTCACCAACGAACAACACAGCAATGGCGGGTTTGCCGTCGCGACCTGCGCGCCCGAATTCTTGGAGGTAATCCTCAACAGACGCCGGATGCTGCCAGTGGAAGACCAAACGGACGTCGGGCAGGTCGAGTCCCATCCCGAAAGCGTTGGTGCAGATCACGACGTTCGCCGGTGGGGCGATTCTGCCCATGAACCGTCCCAGCAGCATCTCACGGTCGTTCGCGGTGCCGAGCTTGGAATGAAAAAAGGGAAGGTCTAATCCGACCGACCGAAGGCCCTCTTGAACCTGCTGACCGACCCTCACCGTCGGCACGAACAGCATTGCACGACCCGCTGGCATGAGACTGAGGAGATTCTTGACTACCCAGTACCGCTCTGCATCCTCCAGGTCGACCAAACGCAACAGCTTGATATTTGGCCTGTTTACGCCGGTCACCACCACACGCGCATTCGGTACGCCGAGCGATTTGAGAATGCGACGCTGACTCTCTAAGCCGGCAGTGGCAGTGAAGGCCAGTACCGGCGGGTTGCCGAGCGCTGTCCGAACTGCGCCCAGCCTGTCGTAGTTCGGCCGAAAGTCCTTTCCCCAGCGGTCGATGCAGTGAGCTTCATCGACCACCAGGTAGTTCGGCTTTGTCCGGACGATCTCGTCAACCTCCGCCGAGCGCACCATCGCGGGATCGAAACGCTCTGGGGTGCAGTACAGGAACTTGATAGCGCCATCGCGCAGCAGCCGGTACCGAATCTTCTTTTCGTGCGGGCTCAGGTCACCATTGATGAACGTCCCCGGAATCTTCTTCCTCTGGAGATCCGCTACCTGTTGGCTCATGAGCGCCTTCAGCGGAGACAGCACAAAGGCGCAGCCTCGACTTAAGAGCGCCGGTATCTGAAAGCACAGCGACTTGCCCGATCCGGTCGCACTGACGAGCAAAAGCGATTCCCCTCGAAGCGCGGCAAGAACGACCTCAAGCTGAGGAGTCCGAAAGCGAGTCACACCGAGCAGCCGCATTGCGGCACCGAGGGATTCGTCGACACTGCCAAGCTGGCCCTGGCCATCCAGCCACTTCGCCAGGCTCAACCCCCAACGCTCGATCATTCGACGCGCGAGCGTACCCTGAAGGTTCGGATGGTGCACCGCGTGGCACCCATCGCAGAGCGTGATCAGGTTCGCGGGTTCATCGTCTCCGCCAGCAGCACGCGGAATCAGATGATGGACGTCGGCCTCGCCCCGGGCACACGCCTCACCGCACGATCTGCAAACATGTCCGTCGCGTGCGAGGACAACGGTTCGGATTTCCCGCCATCTTTCGCTCTGCACGTTGCCAGGGTCACGCAACAAAAGCCTTGAACTGCGACGGTTCGAGGCGAACGGACGTCCTCAAAGAGCCTGTCAACGAGAAAATCTTTGGGTTGTCCCGAAACTTGAAGACACGGTACAGGTGGTAGTCGACCTGGCGCTCTTCCGATACCGCGACCTCGCGTGGCGTGGCGTAGAAGGGGGTCAAGACGCCGAGTGCAGTCGTCTTGACCTCGATGAGCCTGTCGCGGCCGTCGACGTCAAAGGAGCGGATGTCGTAGCCAAGACCGTCTCCTTGCGTCTTCGAAACGTGTTCGATGCGCTCTGCATACGGTCGACATCCAGCTTCCCAGAGCCGTCGGTGTTCCACATCGAGGACGAACTCTTCGCCCGCAGCGCCCAAGGACGCATTGCGCGCTTCCATGGCCAGTTAGTCAACGTGTCGTGGCGTGATGGTGGTTGTGCGGCGACGCTCGTACGCGGAGTCCGTCGGGTCACGCGGCGGAGGGTCGACAAAGACGTCTGCCAAGGCTGGATGAGCCACGGGCGTAGGTGCGGTGGCCCCGACAAATGCGGCTGCGGCCACGTCAAGCTTGAAGTCGACATCAAGGCGACGGACGACCTCCGCTTTGAGCAACTCCTGATAATTGCCGCGTGGCTTGTAGCCGTCGACATACGGGAAGCCGCACTCGATCAGGATCGCGCTGATGTTGGCGTGCTTGAACTCAATTGCCCCGGCTGAGCGGTTGTTGAGTACGCCCTGTAGGCGACGGTTGTGCTCGCGCTTGTTATAGGCTTCGCCGCGAAGCTCGCAATCAAGCATCTCGAAGTAGTCCGCGACGGTGGCGGCCACCTCTTCAGGAGACCAGTCCTCAGCCACGCCGAGCGTGGCGATCTTCCCGCGCCTCCCACGTTGCCTCGAGCCGTGCGATCGCTTCCAGCACAAGAGGGTGAAGGGCTCTCATTGCACCCAATCATGGTTTTCCTGATCGCCGCTCGCCAGTGCCGCGCGGATCTGGGTCTTCTCGTACGCCGGGTACATGACGACGCGGTCGGCGTTCCTGGTCGCGTCCATCATCCGTCCAAGCAAGGCGCTGTGTCAAAAGGCTACGGCGCGACCGCCCGAGGGTCTCGCGCGACCGATCGGAAGTCCAACGGAGTCATTCGTCAGTCCAACGCAAACGATCGGAAGTGCAACGGACTCGTTCGATAGTGTCGCGCAATCGATCGGAAGTCGAACGGACTCGTCCGGCAGCGCAACGCAATCGATCGGAAGTCGAACGGACTCGTTCGTCAGCGTCGCGCAGTCGATCGGAAGTCCAACGGAGTCGTTCGTCAGCCCAACGCAATCGACCGGAAGTCGAACGGACTCACTCGTCAGCGTCGCGCAGTCGATCGGAAGTCCAACGGAGTCATTCGTCAGTTCAACGCAAACGATCGGATGTGCAACGGACTCGGTCGGAAGCGCAACGGACTCGTTCGGCACCGCAAAGGTTGCGTTCGGCAGCCCAGAGCTGGCCATCAACACCGCGCCGCTTCACGCTATCACGTGAATTGTCTCGATTACACGCTTTATCGTGTAATCCAGCTTGCCAAGGAGTGTTACACGTTCGCTGGCGCGCTCGTGCGGCTGGCGTTCGTCGCCCTGCGGTGACCCAGGCAAGGGATTGATCCGTGGTGCCGTCCTTTTCGTACCGGTCGCCGAATTCTTTTCAATACCATGGGTCGCCCTTCAGCGGCCCATGCCTAGAATCCGAAACATCCCCGGCCCGTACCGGCTCCACTTCTACAGCGAGGACTGTAAAGAACCGCCGCACATCCACGTTGTGCGGGACGACGCGGAGTGCAAGTTCTGGGTCGCCCCTGTGCGTCTCGCCTACAACAAGGGGTTCGCGAACGCCGAGTTGACGCGAATTCGCGCCATTATATTGGAGAATCAGCTTGCAATCATGGAGACGTGGCGTGCGCGCTGTGGGTAAGCAGTACACCGGGCCGTTGATTCGATCAGTCGAGGTTAACGATGAGGCCATCGTTGCCACGCTTGCGGACGGGCGGATCGTCAGTGTGCCGCTGTATTGGTCATACCGACTTGAAGTGGCGACGCCAGAACAACGCAACAACTGGCAGCTGAACGGTCGCGGCGTCGGCGTACATTGGCCCGACGTCGACGAGGACTTGAGCGCGCAAGGCTTTTTCACCGGGACGCCTGCACCGCGCGGAACCGTGGCTCATCGCAGGTTCATGCGCGACCATCGCGCCGGCAAGTCTCACAGAGTAGATGACCCGGTTGTGGCCGTCGTCTCCCAAAGAAAACGCGCGGATCGAAAGCGGCCGCGTTCCGCCAAGCGGGTCTGACGATCAAACCAGCGAGCGCAGCCGCTCCAAGAGGCGCACCATCGCCATCGTGTCCCGCTCGCAATAGTTGAGCAGGTCCTGCCGCACTCGCGCGTGCTCCTCCCGCTTGATCTTCCCGGACACGAACAGCAATCGCGCGATCTCCACGCTCGCTGTCAGCCCGTCCACGATGATCAGATCGGAATAGCTCAACTCCGGCACCATCGGCTGCAACACGGCCTTGATGCTGAAGCTGCCTTGAAAGTCCGGGTGATACACGTTCTCCCGCACCACCGGCAGCAGGTCGATCAACTTCGACTCCAGCACCACGAGGTCGTCCTTCCGCATCGGCACGCTCTGCTGCAGCGCCTTGATCTGCGTCTTCTCGTACGACGAATACACCACCACACGGTCCGCGGCCTTCGTCGCGTCCAGCATTCGCCCCACCAACTCCGCGCGACAATCCAGCGGCCCTTCCGCGAGAAAGAACTCGTGCCGGTACGTGCCATCGCCGTTGGCTTCGTGATAACTGAACTGCGCCGGCGCGGCCTCGTGCGGCTTCATCCCGTCCCACACGGGCACCGCGCGCATCACAGTCTCGAAGTCGAGAAACCCCAGCTTCCCGTGGAACGGCTTGAGCGCGTCGCCCAACGTCGGCTCCACGATCATGCGTTTCTCTTTCATCGCCGTGAGCTGACGCTTCA
>JANNRQ010000014.1:0-27743 GCA_031401495.1 Gemmatimonadota bacterium | reverse complement strand
CCCAAGACCCAAGACCCAAGCAAGGCAAGGGTACGAGGCAGTGTGAAATGGTGACACCGACTGTGGCGGCGCCACGAGATTCGGCGGCATGCAGGATTTCAAACGACTCGTTGTGTGGCACAAAGCGCACGCGTGCTTTCTCGCGTTCCATCTGGCATTCGGGACAGGCAGCACGAGAACAGCATTTGGGCTTCGATCGCAGGTCCTCCGCGCCGCTGCTTCGATCCCGGCGAACATCGCAGAAGGATGCGGGAAGACCTCACCCAAGGAATTCCTCCACTTTCTCGACTCTTCGATCGGCTCTGCGCGTGAGCTCGAGAATCACCTCATCGTCGCACGAGATATCGAGATCATCAAGCGCGACAAATTCCTCGTGCTGAACGATCAGGTCACCGAAGTACAGCGCATGCTCGTCGGGCTAATCAACGCCGTCAGGGCCCAACCGCCTCGCACCTGATGACTTTACTTGGGTCTTGGGTCTCGGGTCTTGGGTCTCGGGTCAGCCGTTCAACTCGTGGGAGACGCGGCCTCACCGTCATTGAGATCCTGATCGTCTTGACGATTGTCGGCACCCTCATGGCGATTGCCTACCCGAGGGCACAGCTGACGCTGGACCGGATCTCGGTCCATTCCGCGGCTGGTGACCTCGCGATGGTGTTGAGTTCCGCCCGCGAGTTCGCCCTGCTTTCTCACTCAGCGGTGGCGGTCGACTTCACTGATCCCGCCGTCGGCGTAACGGTTCGCCGAGGGTCGTCTGTCCTCTTCTCACGCAACATCGCATCAGCGCACGGGGTAGAACTCAAACAGACCCGCGATTCCATGGCTTTTGGCCCTCTCGGCCTTGGCCTTGGCGCGGCCAACCTCAGCGTCATTGTCCGGCGTCGTGCCGCGGTGGAAACGGTGTTCGTTTCACGACTTGGCCGGGTCCGATAAGCTCGAATAGCGGTCCTCGGCCCGGCGGCTACATTTGGCTCCCCCGCAGGACTGTGTGATAAATCACAGGATTCCCGGCTGGCACCAGCGCCGGAAGTCACTGTGGCAGGGGAAGATGTGACGCCGACTGGCGGAGGTGGGTTATCGATAATGAGATGACCGACGCCGCGTACGTTCAGCGGATTCTGAACGGAGACGCGGACGCGTTCACGCAATTGGTCGATCGGTACTACGAGCGCTGTGCGCGCTTCGCGGTACGGATGCTGGGCAGTCGCGACGACGCCGAGGATGCGCTCCAGGCCACATTCCTGCGCGCGTACCGGTCACTAGGCAGGTATCAGGAGCGGGACCGATTCAGTGCGTGGTTGTACCGGATCCTGGTGAATCAGTGCCGCAGTCTGGCCTCGCGGCGCAGTCAGCGGGAGCGGGTGTTTGTCAGGGAGGAAGCGGCGCTGCTGAGCGCGCCGGATCGCAGCAGGGGTTGGGCCGGTGAGGACGAGGAGCTGGTGCAGCGAATTCTCAAGGAACTGGATCCGCTGCTCCGCGAAGCCTTCGTCCTGAAGTACGTCGAGGAACTGAGTTACGAAGAGATGTCGGCGGCGACGGGAGTAGGAGTTTCGGCGCTGAAGATGCGGGTCAAACGGGCCTGCGACCGACTACGCGCTAGATGGGAGTACATCAGGAATGACTGACGAATTTGATTCGCTGGACTCGAACGTTCGCTGGATCGTGACCGAGGCTCGCCGCCCAGTTGCGGTGGATGCCGCCGCACGCGAGCGCTTGCTCGAGGCCCTTCGGGCTGAGCCGGTGCCTTCGGCGACATCGCCGGTCATGGCGTGGCTGTCCGAGCCGCGCCGCTTTGCGCTCCCGACGTACGCCACCGCCGCGCTCGCCGCGGGCCTGGTTGGCATCGGCGTCCTTGGCGGACTCGCAATCAACCGGGACGGCCGAAGGGCCGAACAGCCTTCCGCTGTGGCTGTGGTTCATCCGCAGCTCCCGGACTCTCTCGCCGCGCGCGCGATCAAGTTCGTGTTGATCGCGCCGCAGGCGTCGAGGGTCTCGCTGGTCGGTGACTTCAACGGGTGGGACGCGAGCGCCACCCCAATGTCGTCGTCACGCGGCAGAGATGGCGCGTGGACTGTCTTCCTGCCGCTCACGCCCGGCCTGCATACTTATTCGTTCGTCGTCGATGGTGCGCATTTCGTGGCAGACCCTGCCGCCCCAATCGCGCCGGACGACGGCTTCGGCAAACCCAGTTCGGTGGTCCTCGTGCGGAAACCGGCAACGTGAAAACGATCTTCCGTTCGACCGCTATCGCGGCCGCGATCACCTTCGCTTCGCTCGGTGCTGGCTTCGCTGGCGCCTTGAGCGCCCAGGAAACCCGCGATCGTAGCGTTGATCCTCTTTACAAGCTCGATCCGCAAACGCGCTACGCGGTCGAGATCCTGCTCGATTCGGCGCGCGCCGCCGGGCTGCCCTATGGCCTACTCGAATCCAAGGCGTTGGAAGGCATCACCAAGCGCGCGAGCGGCCGCGAGATTCTCACTGCTGTGCGGCGCGTCCATCGCACGCTGATCGAATCCCGTTCGGCGCTCGGGCCGACGGCCACGGCAGACGAATTGACAGCCGGAGCCAATGCGCTGCGCGCGGGCATCTCGACCAGTGAGCTGTCGCGTATCGCGGCGTCGCGCGGCAACAAGTCATCGCTCACCGTTCCGCTCATCGTTCTGTCCGATCTCGTGCGGCGCGGCGTCGCGCGTGATACCGCTTCGCTTACCATCAATCAGCTCATTCAGAACGGCGCTGCAGACGACGACTTTCTGGGCTTGCGGCACAACGTTGAGAGGGACATAGTTTCAGGTACGGATCCGGGTGTCGCGCTGCTGAGTCGGGCGCGTCAGCTTCCAACTCGCGGCCCGCCGAACGCCGGACCGCCGAACGCTGGCGTCCGGCCGGAAGACGCGAAGTTCTAACCAGCGGCAGGCGAATGGCTCGTCAGAAGCTTCCTGCAACAGCAGTCGCGGTATCACTCGCGCTCCTCACCACTGGTGAGCACGCGGTGGCGCAGAATGCCTCTGAAATGGAAGCCAGGCTCAATGCGGGTCGCGCGGCTTCGCGGTCCAGCAGCCTCAGTCCGATGGACGCAATGGCTGTGACGCCAAGCCTGCGCTATTCGAGCAGCAACTTCCGCGCGACAACCGCAGGATCCGCCTGGCTCGTAGGCCAGCGATGGCAGCTGGGTGACGCAGAACTCAGCACCGAGATAAATACCGGCTCGGTCAACGGAATCCGCGCCGAAATTCAGACGAGCGCCAGTCGGATCCGCGTCGACCAGGCCAACTTGAGCCAGCAATTGGACCTCGTCGGCAAGCTTCACCTCATTCGCGAGAACAGCGGAATGTGGCTGGGCTCGGGCATCGTGAAGCCGCTGCGCATCGCGACAGTCTCAAACGTGAATGTCAGCTCCGGCGGCATCTGGACTCGGTACGGCCCGGCCACGATTCGCGCCTCGGTCACCACGTTCGCGTTCACCAGGTCTGCGGCCAACGACACGGCCTCGAGCGGCAGCGCGGTCGCGGCATGCCCCGCCGCGGCCCAGCAGAGTCTCGGAGCCGAAGCGGCCGCGGTACCGATGGCGACGAGCGCCGCGTCCTGCCGTCGCGAGTCTCGCGTCACCGACCTCGAGGGCGGACTGCGTTGGGAGCACCGCCTGATGGAAGTGAGCCTCCGCGGCGGACAACGCTTCGGTCACCGGTTCGACGTGACCCCGGCCTCGCGCACCTGGGGCTCGGCACACGCAGCGATATGGGTCTCGAGCCAACTCGCCGCCGTCGCCGGCGGAGGACGCGAGCCGGCTCAACCGACACGCGGCCTCCCCTCGCGCAACTTCTACTCGCTCGGCCTCATGCTCGCATACTGGCCGATTCCACGTGGCGCAGTACTGGTTGAGTCACCCGCGAATCTCGTGCGCGCCTTCGAAATGCGCGCGGCCGGGGTGGCCCTTCAGCGCGTGACCGCTCGCATCGGCCGTGTCGAAACTGTCGAGATCATGGGCGACTTCACGGATTGGGCGCCGGTGCACCTCGTTCGCCGCGGCCGCGATCTGTGGGAGCTGTTGGTCCCGATGGGCGCTGGCGTGCACCAGATCAATATGCGCATCGATGGCGGTAAGTGGATCGCGCCACCGGGCTTCCCGTCGATTCGCGACGACTTCGATGGCGAGGTCGGGGTGGTGGTGATCAAACCAATAGTTAAGAGCTAAGAACGAAGAACTAAGTCACAAAGAAAAGGGCGGGAAGCTCAATGGAGCCTCCCGCCCTTTTCAATTTCTTCGTTCTTAGTTCTTCGCTACGGAGTTATTGCCACCGACTTCCGGGGCAGCTTCTCATCCCGATTCGCGCTCAGGAACACGAACGAAGCTACGATGACCGAGTTCTTCTTCATGTCCATCGCCTGAATCCGCTCGTACACGTCCGCGTTGGAATGGTGCGTGCGAGTGCCGTACTCGACCGGATCCTGAATGAACTGGAAGCCGGGCAAGCCCACGCCGTCGAACGACTGGTGGTCGGTGCCGCCCGTGTTGCGGATCGTCAGTGTCGTCATGCCCAGGTCCTTGAACGGCTCCATCCACTGTTTGAAGATCGGACCCACGGCTTCATTGCCTTGCTGATAGACGCCGCGGATCGCGCCCGTGCCGTTGTCGACGTTGTAGTACGCCGAGAACTTCTCGTGATCGGGCTTGGCCTTGAGGCCCGTGGTATCGCGCGTGCCGAAATTGTCGCGCACATATGCGCGTGAGCCGAGCAGGCCCTGCTCTTCGCCCGTCCACAACGCCAAGCGAACGGTGCGGCGCAGCGGCACACCCGTCGTCTTCAGAATGCGCATGGCCTCCAGCATGATCGCCGAGCCGGCGGCATTGTCCGTCGCGCCCGTGCCCATGTGCCACGAGTCGAAGTGCGCGCCGAGCATGACGATCTCGTCCTTGAGCCTGCGGTCCGTGCCCGGCAGTTCGGCGATGATGTTGAATGAGTTCAGGTCGCTGCTGTAGAACGTGTTCGCCACCTCCGCCTCGATCTTCACGGCGATGCCCTTCTCTACCGTACGCTCGATGCGGCCGTAGTTCTCGACCGTGAGGCAGATCGTGGGCGGCGCCACCGGCGCATCCGCTGCGCGCGAACCGGTTGAGCAGTTGAAGACGGTGCCGCCGTCGCCGCGTCCGTACTGGAGGATTCCCGCAATGCGCTCGCTGCGGAACAGCTCCGTGCGGGCATCTGCCAGCGCGCGAAGCGCCTGTTGGCGCGCTGCATTCGCGCCGCCCGGTCCGCCGGGGCCACCGGCACCCGGGCCGCGACCGGCCGGCGGCTGCAACGGCATCGCCAGGCTGTCGAGTCGGTCATCCGACATGCGCGACGCCAACGGAGTCCAGTGCGCCGCGAGTGAGTCCGGCGCTTCAGTGAGCAGCAGCCACTTGCCGCCGAGCTTGCCGCGATACTTGGCAATGTCCGGCATGGAGTCGATGCGGACGATGGCAACTTCACCCGTGACGGCGCCATTCGTGCCTTGCTGCCAAGCGCCTGAATAGGCGATGAGCGGATACGGCGTCGGCGAAACGACGCGCACGCTCGTCTTCTCGTTGCTCCAGCCGCGGCCGAACGGTCCCCACATCTCATATCGCGGATTCGACGCGCCCCATGACTTGAGTTGTCCCAGCACCCAGTCCCCGGCCGCCTTGGTGGACGGCGCGCCGGTGAGGCGCGAGCCGTAGACATCCGTCAGAAAGCTCGTGATTTCCATGACCTTGGAGCGATTCAGGCCCTCGTCCCGGATCTTGGCGATCGAGGCCATGTCGATCTTCTCGGCCTGCTGCGCGGCGGCGGCGGTCGGGAGCGCCAGCGCAAGCGCGGCGGCGGCAGCCAGTGCGCGTTGGGTGCGGAACATCAGGAAATCTCCTTTGGAAGGGACAAAACCGAACGTCGTTCGGCTCTACTCACTCAAAGTACGGCTGGCCCGGGCCACCTGCTGTGGGTAGAAACCTCACCTGCTGCGCATCGTACGGATTCACGCACCCTTAAACCCACTCCCTGACGTATGTCGCTACGCGCCCGCCATTTGGTGCTTGCTGCCCTGATCCCGGTTTCGCTTCCAGCCCAGAGCCTGGACCTGATGGTCAACAACACCGGGTTGAGCATTGGCGACTCCCGCATAGTTCGCGGCGTCCGACTGAATTTCCGCGATGACCGGATGCGCGAAGTGACCGGCATCAATGCCACCATTTGGCGCCCCTACTCGCCGGCGCGCGGCGATGTGAAAGGGATGGCAATAGGCCTGCCACTCACGGGAGCGCGGCGGATCAACGGCATAGGGCTTGGTGTGTTCGGCGTCGGCGCCGAGGAAGAGTTCATCGGCATCGGCGCCGGGCTATTCGGCGTCGGTTCTGGTGGAGACGTTCGCGGCGTGCTCGTAGGCGGCTTCGGCGTGGGCGCCGGCGGCAACGTTACGGGGCTCACGATAGGCGGGTTCGGCGCGGGCGCGGGTGGCGACGTGCAAGGCATCACCATCGGTGGGTTTGGCGCCGGCGCAGGCGGCAATATCACCGGACTTCAGGCGGGACTCTTCGGCGTCGGCGCTGGCGGAAACGTCAAGGGCATCTCCATTGGTGGCTTCGGCGCTGGCGCTGGTGGCAACGTCACGGGTCTGACAATTGGCGGTTTCGGTGCCGGCGCCGGGGGCAACATCACCGGCATCACCATCGGTGGCTTCGGCGCCGGTGCCGGTGGAACGCTTCGCGGCCTCGCGATCGGCGGGGTTGGCGTCGGCGCACCGACTGTCCGTGCGCTGATCTTGAGTGTGATTGCGGCGGGTGGCCACGATGTAAAGGGTGGCGTTGTGGCGCCAGTCTACTTCAAAGTGAGCGATGACGATGGCGATCCCGGAGTCATGCGCGGCGTGTCGATCAGCGCGTACAATCACATCAAGGGCAACCAGCACGGCTTGTCGCTTGGCCTGCTCAACTACGCGTGGGCGGCAAACGGCTGGCAGATCGGCGTCCTCAACTACGTGGCGGACAACCCCAAAGGCCTACGCCTGTTGCCGCTGTTCAACCGAAGCTGGTAGCCCGGAGGAAGTCGAGTAGCAGCGGGTTCACCTGGCTCGCGCACTCCTGCATCACCAAGTGCCCTGCCTCTGGAACCACGACGACCTTGGCGCCGGGGATGTAGTTCCCTCCGCGCGCCACGCCCCACACCACGCGGTCGCGTCCGCCCGCGATCACGAGCGTCGGTAGACGAAGAGCGCTCAGCACTTCGACTCGCTCACGGTGCCAGTTGGCGTGATGCAAGCAGGCGCTGAGCGCCACAGCAAATCCGTTGAATTGAGTCGGTGCCCAGTATTCATCGACATCGCGTTGCGTCGGCCGCCCCCGGGTTCCGAACGCAAACCCGGCAACCAGTCGCCCCACCGTCCGATTGAGGAGCGGCGCAAGCAGGGGCGACAGAAAGTCCGGCGTGAAGATTCGAACGATCACGGCAAGCGGCACGCGCCCAACGCCAACAGCGCCGATGAACGCCACCGCGTCGGGTTTGACGCGCCCACGTTCAACGAGTTCAAGTGCGATGGCACCGGACATCGAGTGCGCGACGATCGCGTAGCGCGCCACGCCAAGCTCGGCGAGCACTTCCGACACCGCCTGGGTCATGCCGGCAACCGAGTACCGCCAGCCGCGCGGCCCCTTGCCACTCAGGCCGTGACCAGGAAGATCGATCGCGATCACGCGATGGCCGGCGGACGAAAGCGGCGGAATCGTCTCTGCGAACGAGTACACTGAGCCAGCCCACCCATGCAGAAGCACCACGGCGGTCGACGACGACGGACCTGCCTCGAGCACGCGAAGGGAAATGCTTCCGCCCAACACCGGCACGCGACGCACGGCGATCCCTGCTTCGCCGGCCGGATACATCCGCTCGGGCGGCAGGCGACCGGGGCGATCAGGCGTGGGTCCCGAAACGCCGCTCCTGGACGTCAGACTGCTTCTATCGGCCGGCCGAGCAGCTTCGCAATCAGTCCGAGGCGGAACGTGGCGTCGGTCCACCGCTCATCGCCGGAAAGCGCACTCTCCAGCGGGTACGACGGCCACACGAACGGATTCGACGTCCGCGCGGCAGACATGCCTTTGTGCGGATGCCACACCCCGTCTTCGTTGCGGTCGTCGAGGAAGCGCTCGAACAGCTTGGTCCAGTTCTCATTGCGACGGAGAAAGCCCAAGCGCGCCATCAACTCCAGCCACGTGATCGCGCTGGCCACGTCTTCGTCCGCCGCGTTGCGATTCGGCAGCTGATCGCCGAGGACGTAGTGCGGCTGTGACACGACCTTCTTCCCCACGAGCTGCAATGCATCCTGCCGCGGCATCGGCTGCGTCAGCCAGCGGTACAAACGGTCGAACGCGTCGTGATGCTCGGTCCGGAACAACGGCATGTGCGCAAACATCACCAACGCGTACATCGACGGCGGGGCGGCCTCGGCGGCGAGCACGTGCTGGTTGCCGATGCGGGTCCACGGCTTCTCAGCCAGTGGCGAGCGCAGGAAGTTCGCAACGCGCTCCAGCGAGCGACGCGCTGCACCGCGAAGACGGGGGTCCCCCTCAAAGCCGGCCTGAGCCAGTGCCGCGCCCGCAGCCTCGCGGAGGATCAACCGTCCGCGCCGAACCGACTCTTCGTCCGAAGCCTTGCCGGACAGCTCGTACAGGAAGTGCGGATCATTGTCCTCGGCCAGGAGCCGGAACAAGGGGCGGCGAGCCTGTATCATCGGCGGAGAGTCCTTGTCCCAACCGAACTCGATCAGCCGTCGCACGGCATTCACGGTGCCAATGCCCTCGAACCGGTCGGCCCTACCCGCCGGGAGGCTCAGCATGGCATTATTCCAAGTACCGTCGACCTGTTGCTGCAGGGCCAGCAGCATGGCGGGTCGATACGTATAAGGAAGAGCAGTCAGGCGGTCGCCGACCTGATCGCCAAGTCGGGCAACCTCGGTGACAGCACGGTACTGTATGGGCGCCGCCGCGTGGTCCAGCAGCCAGCCGAGCGGGAAACGGACAGGCACCGGTGCCGGAATTGCCGGCGCCGAAGTCGTTGCGCCAGGCTGGTTTGTCGGTACTGTCACAAGTGCGGTTATTTCGGTCTCCCTTCGGGCTGCTGCGGCAGAATTGTGGACACCCAGTGGTTTGGGCGCGTAAGCATAAACCGTTTCAGTGGTAAAGCTAGAGAGTAAGGCAAGTTGTTGTGGGTACACCATTTATCCTTGCGGAGAAGCACAATGCGGAAAATGCAATTGGTGGCAGCGGCGGCATTGATCGCCATGAGCGCGACGGCGGCAATTGCCCAGGGTGGCGGCGGTGGCGGTGGCGGTCAGGGTCGTGGCGGCGCGGGTCAGATGACGGCGCTCATGGCTGGCATCACCCTTTCAGCCGAACAGCAGGTCAAGGTTGATACGGTCGTGGCCAAGTATCGCGTCATCAATGCCGCGATTCCAATGGACGATGCGGAGCGCCGCACCAAGATGATGGCGAATCGCACCAAGCAGAACGACGAGATCAAGGCGATTCTGACGGACGAGCAAAAGAAGGTGTTCGACAAGAACGTCGCTGACATGGCTGCCCGCATGCAGGGCGGCGGCCGTCCTCCGCAGGAGTAGCTGCAGAGGGCAGAGTGCAGGAGAGGAGAGAGGAGCTGGCTTCCTCTCTCCTCTCTTCTTTTTTCTGCCCCTCGCTCCCCTCGCCTCTCTAGTTTTGAGGCGTGAGAGGAGAGTTCATCGATGTCGCCGGTTCGCGCCTCTACTACTACGCTGCCGGTTCACGCGGCGCGGGCGACCCGATCGTTCTCATCCACGGCTTTCCGACGTCCGGACATCTCTGGAGCGACGTCGTCGCTGCGCTGCCCGAGGGGCACCGCGTCGTGGTGCTGGACCTGCTGGGCTTAGGGCGTAGCGACCCGGCGGTGCGAGCTCCGCTCGACATCGATTCGCATGCGGACCGGATCGTTGCCGTGATGGACGAACTACGCATTGAACGCGCGTGCCTGGTGGGACACGGCGTCGGCGGCGGGATCGTACAATCCATCGCGGTACGGTTTCCGCAGCGTGTGTCGCGATTGTGTCTCATCAATAGTGTCATGTTCGGCGAGTGGCCCACGTGGCGCGGCCGGTTCGCACGCGCGCTGGCGCCGATCGCGCGGTTCCTGCCCCCGTCGTGGGTCTGCGCCGGAGTGCACTGGATGCTTGCGCCGGGGTATGCCGATCAGGAAAAAGCGACGCACGACCTCGACCTGTTCCTCAGACGATTCAGCGGAACACCCGGCCGCGACGCGCTGCTCTCGCATTTAGTCGCGATTACCTCACCGGCCAGCGCGACGATGGCTCCACGCGTGCGGGACATCAAGTCGCCGACGGCCGTCGTGTGGGGCGCCGAGGATCCGTTCTTCTCCGTCCATTACGGCCGCGCGCTGAGTCAGATGATTCCCGGAAGCACATTCGACGTGGTGCCGGGATCGCGTCACTACCTGCCCTGCGAAGCCGCGCACGGCGTGGCCGTGGCGGTTCGGAAGCTCCTGTCCTCCTGATCGCCTCGGTGTCATTCCGAGCGCCAGCGAGGAATCTGCGGGTCACAACTGCAGATCCCTCGCTACGCTCGGGATGACAACCTGTTGCAGATCCCTCGCTACGCTCGGGATGACAACCTAAGGAAGGGAGTCCTTCTGGAGGGCCGCTTCGGAGTACTGGCTGCGCGGATTCCACAGCATCCAGCTGTGAATGCCGTTGGCATAGCCGGCCAGTATCTGGAGCCGCACCTGTTCCGCGGTGTAGCGCGGCGCGCCAAGCGTGAAGTCCTGATACCAGGGCACGATCTTCGCGGGACGCTCAACGCGTTTGCTGCGCCGGATGATGTCCTTTATCGCGTTGTCGATGGTTTCGTACGGCGACGCATTGGGGTTCTTCAAACCGTATGTGCCGGGCGCAAAGTGCGACGGGTACACCATGGGCAGAACAACATCGGCGCGATCGACGAACATCTCCCAGCGCTGGCCGATGCCCATGTCGGTGGAATCCGTTGCCGTGAGCCCGAACACGTCAATCGTCATGGGAGCGCCGTGTGGCTTCATCAGTTCGCGCAGCCAGGACAGCTGGTCGCGAATGACTTGCGCCCGCACCCGGCCACCAAGCTTCGCGTAGAGTCCTTCTTCGATGACACGCTGCTCGTCCGGAAAGCGCACGTAATCGAACTGTACTTCTTCAAAGCCGAGCTTCACGGCTTCGATGGCGATGTCGGCCGCGTAGTTCCAGACCTCGACCTGCGTCGCGTCGAGCCACGGCTGGCCGTTGCGGTCCAGCCACACCGCCGCCGAATCGTCCTTGCGATGAATGGCCCATTCGGGCCGCGCGGTTGCAAGCAGCGGATCCTTCGCCACGACCACGCGCGCGATGGGATGGATGCCGTAGAGCCGCATCGAATCGAGCACGGCCCTCACGCGGCGCGCTGACATCGGTTGCGTCGTGTCCGCGCTGATCGTGCGGGCCAGCGGCACCGATGAGCGGTACAGCATCAGGCCGCGATCGTCCTTCACGTCGATCACGAGCGCGTTCACTTCCGTCGTCTTGGCAATCTCGATCAGCTGCCACATGCGATTCCCGACCGCGGCCCACCGATTCACGTACAGGCCACGCACGGTATCGGGCGGCGGGCGGCGGGCAGACGCCTGCACGGGTGGCGGCGTGTCCGAGAAGAACCCGGTGCACGCGAGGATGAGTGCGACGAAACCGAACGGCATCATGCGCTACGCGACGAAGGTCAGATCCGCCGGACTTCGTCGTGCGCGTCCAGCAGGTTGCCGATCTCGCGGCTCACCGCGCGCGCCTCGCGCGTCGCGCTCGACACATCCTCGAGAGCGGACGACACGCCGGCGGAGCGGAACCGGACCAGGTCCAGCTTGAGATTCTCGAGCGCGACTGTGGCGCTCTCGAACTGCGCCAAAAGGGCTGAACGACGCTGGACGAGGTCAGCGAGCGTGGAGCGCTGGCGTTCAAGCAGCGCCAGCCGTCGGTCGCGCTCCGTGCCGGCGGGCTCGGTCCTGATGCCCGCGATCCGCTGGTCCAGCATGCCGAGCGAGCTGCCGTTGGCGTCGGCGTCGAGTCGGTGCAGCGTCGTGCCGACGGACACCGCGCGGTCAACCAGGGCCTGCACGGTCTGCTCGATGTCGGGCGGCAGCATGCCGCGCTCTGCCTTGGTCATGCGGACAAGCATGTCGTGCACCTGCGCGCGGCTTGTCGCGGCGCGGCGCACCGCGACACCATGCGGCCCGACCAGAACCTCGGCGGGAATAGACGACAAGTCGGGCGCGGCAGGCGGCGCGTTGACGTTGGAAGGTTGCGCCAGCAACGACGAGGCCATCGGAGCCATTGGCGTCATCGGAACGCCCATCTGCATCGCCGTGTCGCGCGGCGATCCAAAGAAGATGCGGCGCAGCGGAACGCCGTCCGCCCACAATGACCCGAGCTGTGCAATCAACCGGACGGCCATGAAGCCCACGGGAAAGAAGAACCACGGGAACCCTTGCGTGGCCGCGTTGATTCCGAACAGCATCAGGCTCAAGGCACCGTTCCGCGTCAGGTCACGGCGGAACTTCGCGATCTTGTAGTCGACAGGCATCTCCGGCACCGCGAAACCGGCGCGCGCCGCTTCCTTGAGCTGACTGCGCTGCTCCCGGTACCAGTTGCGAAGTTCCTTGCTCGTGAGTCCGGCCGGTGGCTGGGGCCACGGCAGCACGCGCGACGCCGGTGCCGCGGCTTGCCGCGGTTCAACGATTGGCGCGGCGGCCGACGGAAAGGACGCGGGAACCGGCCACGCTGGCGGCACGTGCGGCGGCGGCGCGTTGCGCGCGATCGGCGTCTCAAGCCGGCCGAGAATCGCTTCGCGCATTTCCGCCGCCGACTGCCACCGATCCTCGGGCCGTTTGGCGAGAGCCTTCTCGATGGAACGGACGATATCGAGCGGCGCACCGGGGCTACGCGCCTGCAGCGGCGGCGGCGGTTCGGACACGTGCTTCATGAGCATGGCGGGCGTGTTGGTTGCCCTGAACGGCGTCTCGCCCGCCAGCATCTGATAGGCCACGATCCCTAGCGAGTAGATGTCACTGCGCCCATCCAGCTCGCGCTCGCCCATGGCCTGCTCCGGACTCATGTACGCGGGCGTTCCCATGGCCATACCTGTCTGCGTGAGCCGGTGTTCCTCTGCCGCGGCGCGCGCAATCCCGAAGTCCGTCACCATCGGTCGCCCGGTCTTGCGGTCCAGGAGGATGTTGTCCGGCTTGATGTCGCGATGCACGACACCCTGCGTGTGCGCGTAGTCGAGCGCGTCGGCGACGACACTGACCACCGCACGCACGTCGTCGGGGGCCATGGTGCTTCCGTTGGCGAGGCGCAACGCAAGGCTGTCGCCCTCAACCAGGGCCATCACGAAATAGACGAGCCCATCCTTCTCATCGACCGAGTAGATCGGAACGATGCTCGGGTGCGACAAGCGCGCGGACATCTGGGCTTCACGAACGAAACGCGAACGGACGGCGGGATTGAACGCGTGCTCCGGCGGCAGGACCTTGATGGCGACTTTGCGGTTGAGGCGAATGTCCAGCGCGCCGTAGACCGTTGCCATCCCTCCGCGTCCAAGCTCGGCCTCGATCAGGTAGTGGTCGCCGACCGCCGCGATGACGCGGTCGCGCAAGTGGTCGCTCACCCGGGTCGCGCGGACCGCCGGCCGCTTTCCCGACCGGACCGGTCCGTCACCTTGGAAAGTTCATCGGCGACGTACAGCGCGTTGTCCACACTTTCGGCCAGCGACACGGCTTCGAGTGCCAGCGACGTGACGTGCTGATGCGTCTGCGACCCGGCGCGCAACCGCAGGACATCGAGCTTCATGTTGCGCAGCGCGATGGAACATGTCTCCAGCTTGGCCGCGACTGCGTTGCGGCGATCGCCCACGTCCTTGACCGATCGCCGCTGGCGCTTGAGGAATGCGAGGCGGCGCACGCGCTCTTCACTGCCCGCGTCGTGCGGATTGGCCTGGCCCTCGAGACGGGAGATCTCGGACTCCAGCGCGTCCACACCGCCTGCGACATTGTTGCGCTCGAGGTCGGCGAGCGCGACCGCCAGCGAGTGAATGCGCTCCGACAACAGGTTCGCCGATCGAACGACGTCCGCCACGCGCTCGCGCTCGCGATCCGGCAGCGAACCGACGAGCCGCACGATTTCATCGCGGTCGGACATGGCGCCGCGCACCTTGTCGCCATGTGAGCCCGCCGCCTCGATCACCGCGCCCGACATACCGGGAGACGCCAGCACGCCCATGCCGGCACTCATGGATCCCATGGGCCCTCCGACCATGCCCGCGCCCGACGATCGGCGGGCCACGTTGCGGGCGCGCGCCTGCGCACGCATCTGCAAGCGCTTGTTCTTGTCGAAGAACGACTTGACGTAGTCGAGTAGTTCCTCGAAGACGTCGGCGAGTTCCTTCTCTTGCGGCTGCTTGAACACGTCGCGCCAGCTGTACCCGTCGCTCCACAACTTGGCATAGTTCCACGCCATGATGATCGTCCAGATCACCGGGACCGCCGTGAAACTTGGGCCAATCACGTCGATGAGGATGAGCGCGCCGTTCACGAACAGGTACGGTGCCACGCCCTTCCGGAATTTCACCACCTGCGGCGCGTTGTACCGCATCGCTTCTTCGGGCGTCGGGTAGTGATCGACGCCGTCGAAGCCGTAGTTCGCCTGCACGGGCATGGCAACGGGTTGCGCCGGGACGAGCGCGCCGCCCTCCGGCTGCGACGGGGGCATCGGAACGTTGCCGGTGTCGAGCGCCGTGACCATCGCGCCGGCGTTCACAAAGCGGCCGGCCGGATCCTTCTCCAGACACATCATCACCGCACGTGCCAGATCCTGCGGCACGTCGCTGCGTCGCTGCGACACCGGCGTGGGACGCTCGGAGATGTGCTTGACCAGCATCGCCGGCGTGCTGTTGGCGACGAATGGCGGCTCGCCCACCAGCATCTGGTAGGCAACAACGCCAAGTGAGTACAGGTCGCTGCGGCCGTCAATCTGCCGGTCGCCCGCCGCCTGCTCGGGCGACATGTACGCGGGCGTGCCAATCGCCATGCCCGTCGCCGTGAGCCGGCTGTCGCCGTCCGCCGCGCGCGCGATACCGAAGTCCGTCACCATCGCACGGCCCGTGTTGGCGTCGAGCAGGATGTTGTCCGGCTTGATGTCGCGATGCACGACGCCGCGCTCGTGCGCGTAGGCGAGTGCGTCAGCCACTTCGCGGGACACGCGGCGCACGTCCTCCACCGGCAGCACACCCTTGTCATGCAGGCGCTTGGCAAGGTTGTCGCCCGAGATGTACGCCATCACGAAGAACACCAGGCTCTCGACTTCGTCGACCGAATAGATCGGGACGATGTTCGGATGACTCAGTTGCGCGGCGGTCTCGGCCTCACGCAGGAATCGAATCTTGATTTGGCTCTGGAACGCCATCTCGGGTGGCAGCACCTTGATGGCGACAACGCGCTTGAGGCGCTTGTCCTTGGCGCGATAGACAACGCCCATGCCCCCGCGCCCGATCTCGCTATCAAGCTCGTAGTTGGCGCTGAGGACACGCTCGATATGAGCGCGCAATTCGGAACCCGCCTCAGAAGCGGACGGGTCAACTGGGGATTGTGGCGGCACTCGGCTCGATCGAATTGTTGCGCGAATAGGGTGCGCTCAGAAGATACTACTTCTCATGCAACTCTATGGCTAGGACGTACTTACTCGTGCTTCGTGCTTCGTGTTTCGTTGATCATGCCTGACATCCACCAAGCACCAAGCACTGCAGTTCAGGCATATCCCCTACGTCACATGAGCCACACTTGGTTGCATTTCCTGCCAACGTGTCGTAAGACAGGTAGGTCGGACGACGTCAGGACCCGCCCCGAACTTGCCGGGTATCCGAGCTAAGGCTTGTCGCGGCACCAGTTAGCTGTTTTCGCACCGCGTGGAACGAAGTGTGCGTTGGCGCAATGAATCGCAGCGCATGATGCGCGACGTTCAGCAGATTCACGAGTCGAGACCTCAAAGGGAATCAAATGGCTCAACGCCAAACTCTACCGGTGCTGCCGCTCCGCGGCACGGTGATCTTTCCGGGGCTGACCGCGCCAATCGCGGCCGGCAGACCGGGCACACTTCGCGCCATCGAAGCAGCGCTCCGCGGTGAGCGGCTGGTCTTCGCGGTTGCGCAACGCGACAACACGGATGAGCCGACGCCGGAGATCCTGTACCAGACCGGCGTGATCGCGCGCATCGGTCAAATCCAGCGCGGACTCGGCGGCGTGCAGCTGTTGCTGCAGGGCGAAGCGCGCGCCACCGCGCTCCAGTACACGACGACCGATCAGTACCTCAGCGCGGTCGTGCTGCCGGTCGAGGAGATGAAGCCACTCTCCGCCGAGGATCCCGCGTTCGTGGCGCTGCACAAGGAGATTCGCGAGCGCGCGGCCGAACTCGGCGAGCGCCGTGGTTTGCCGGAGGAAGTCGTGCATCAGGTGCTCGACGCAGTGACCGATCCCGGCCGCTTTGCGGACCTGGTTGCCGGCTACATCGAAGATCTCCCCGTCGCCGAAAAGCAGGGACTGCTCGAGACGCTCTCGGTGGAAGAGCGCCTGCGCCGCGTGCTGGTCCACGTCCAGCGTCAGATCACCATGATCGAGACGCAGGAAGAGATCAAATCGCAGGTCCAGGAAGAACTGGGTGAGCGGCAGCGCGAGATGTACCTGCGCGAGCAAATGAAGGCGATCCAAAAAGAGCTTGGCGACGACGACTCGTCCAAGGAAATTACGGAACTGCGCGAGAAGCTTTCCAAGCTCGTGCTGCCGGACGACGCCCGTCGCGAGGTAGAACGCGAACTGGGTCGCCTCGAGCGCTCCGGACGCGAATCCATGGAAGCGCAGGTCATCCGCACGTACCTCGAGTGGATGAGCGAGCTGCCGTGGAACACACGCACGGACGACAGTCTCGACCTCAGCAACGCGCAGACGGTGCTCGACGACGACCACTACGGCTTGCCCGACGTGAAGGACCGCATCCTCGAGTTCCTCGCGGTGCGTCAACTGCGCGCGCAGGAAATGGAGGAGGAACTCAGACAGACCGGCGAGCTGTCGATCGACAAGCTCAAGGCCAAGAAAGACGACGCCACGCCCGGTCTACACCTGAGCCGAGACGAGAAGCAGAAAATCACGGACAGCAAGGAAGCAAAGGCCCGCGCCATGGCGAAGGGACCGATCCTGCTGTTCATCGGCCCGCCGGGCGTTGGCAAGACTTCGATCGCCAAATCCATCGCGCGCTCGCTCGGACGCAAGTACGTGCGCGCCGCGCTGGGCGGCGTGCGTGACGAAGCGGATATTCGCGGCCACCGGCGCACGTATGTCGGCGCCATGCCTGGCCGCATCGTGCAAGGCATGAAGCAGGCCGGCTCGAAGAATCCGGTCTTCCTGCTGGATGAAGTCGACAAGCTCGGCGTCTCATTCCAGGGCGATCCGGCCAGCGCGCTGCTTGAAGTACTGGACCCGGCGCAGAACGACACGTTCACCGATCACTACCTCGGCGTTCCGTTCGACCTGAGCGAGGTGCTGTTCATTTGCACGGGCAACTTCGTGCAGAATATTCCGGGACCGCTCTTGGACCGTATGGAAGTCGTGGACTTCGCCGGCTACACGGAGCGGGAGAAGGCCGAGATCGCCAAGCGCTATCTCATTCCGCGCCAGCTCGAGGACGCGGGCCTCAAGGGCAAGAACATTTCGTTCACTGACGAGGCCGTGCACAAAGTCGTGTCCGAGTACACGCGCGAAAGCGGTGTGCGCCAGCTCGAGCGGGAAATCGGCGCTGTCGCGCGCAAAGTGGCGCGTCGGGTCGCGTCCGGTGATTCCAAGGTGATCGACGACGGCAAGATTGACGCGAACGAGATTCGCGAACTGCTCGGAAGACCCAAGGTGCACCCGGAGCGCGCAGCCGATGAACACGAAGTGGGCGTCGCGACCGGCATGTATTACACGCCCGCGGGCGGCGACATCATGTTCGTTGAGGCGGCGATTCGCCGAATGTACGGCAGCGGTCCTGTGCTGTCGGACACGGAGACCAAGACCCAGGTGAGCGGCTGGGGCAACGTCTCGTTGATCCTCACGGGACAGCTCGGCGACGTCATGAAAGAGTCGGCACGCGCAGCGCTCACGTTCGCGGCAACGCACGCGTCCTCACTCAAGATCTCTGAGGACAAGCTCGGCTCGATCGAAGTGCACGTGCACGTACCCGCTGGCGCGATTCCGAAGGACGGCCCGTCGGCCGGCGTCACGATGTCCACCGCCTTGGTGAGCGCGATGTCAGGCCGCGCGGTGCGAAAGGACGTGGCGATGACGGGAGAGATCACGCTGCGCGGCCGCGTCATGCCAATCGGCGGACTCAAGGAGAAGGTGCTCGGTGCGCACCGTGCCGGCATCAAGGACATCGTACTGCCGAAGGCCAACGAGGGAGATCTCGAGGACATTCCCGAGGATGTTCGGAAGGCGCTCAACTTCCACGCGGTCTCGACGCTCGAGGAGGTCTTTGCGATCGCGCTCATGCCCGCCGTCGAGAGTACGCCGACCGAAACGGCGCGGCTCAAAGTTCCAAAGAAGCGGGCCGGGTAGAAGTGTTCTCGGCGGGCCCGCTTCGCGGGCCCGATGCTTCGCTGTGCTCGGCCGCGGCTACGCCGCGGATTTATCGCAGGACTGCGAGGAATCGGGGCGCGTAGCGCCCCGCCGAGAATCAAATCGGCGCCGTAGGCGCCGCCGAGCACTACTCGACGTCCGCTTCACCATCTCCGGGTCGCTGTCCAGTAGTGGGCTCATATTCGGTGGCCGGAATGTTGAACTGCTTGGCAAACTCTTCGTCCTTGTCTTTGCCAAGCACTCGCCGCGCGGTGTACTCGCCGACAACGGGCCCCATCTTGAAGCCCTCAGCGTTGCCGCCGCCCGAGATCCAGATGTTCTTGAGCGTCGGATGTCGGTCGATGATGAAATTGCGGCTGGACGTCGACTCGTAGTGGCAGGCATGCGTCCCGAGCAGCGGCATATCCTTGAGGTCCGGAAAGCGGGACTCGATGAACGCGCGCGCATTCGGGACGCGATCTGACTCGACAAACCTCGAGCTGAGATCCGGATCCACCGTGTTGACTGGCAAACCCGAGAGCGGTGGCGTCGCCTGTGGCGGGGCGGGTTGCGGACCGGCTGGCGTCGGCGGCGTGACCGCGTTCTGACCCGCCGGGGCGCCCGGGCTTGCTGCCGGAGGCGCACTTACTGCCTGCGGCTGGCCTGCCGCGGTTGGCGGCCGATTGCGACCACCACCACCACCACCGCCGCGAACACGAAAGCCGCGTGAGTCGTTTGGAAGCGCAGCCCAACCCGTCGCGCCGCCGAAGTTCCAGCTGGGCATGTTCGGGAACGAGAAGCGCTGATCGCCCGGTGGCGTGCCCCAGTAGAACACCTGTCCCATGGGCGTGCGCATCCGGTTCTTCATGTTCTCGAACGTCTTGTACAGCCACGGCCCGGTGCAGAAGACGAAGAGGTCCGCGCCAATCTTGTTGCCGCTCACGAGCTTCAGTTCGCTGCCGTCGAAGCCGGCTTCCTCAGGCGGCACCACGCGGTCGATGACGATCGTGCCGCCGTCCTGGCGAAATACCTCGGCCACCGCTTCACACGAGCGGCGCGCGCGCACGACGCCGGCGTCCGGCTCGTAGATCGCGTGGCTCATGTCGTCCGTCTTCCACTGCGGCCAGCGCTTGCGCACCTCGTCACCTGTAAGGACTTCGTGGGGAATCTTGTTCTTGATCCACCACTCTTTCGTTTGCTTCGTGAAGTTCTCCTCCTGCTGCCGCATGATGACGTCGCCCGTCGTGTAGTAGACGCGCATCTTGAGCGGCTTCGAGAACTGCCTGTCGAACTCCGTCCACTTCTGCATCGCCACGCGGGCCCACTTCATCCACTGCTCGCCGTGGGCGCGGTCGCCGTAGGACGAACGAACGCCGCGGGACTCATCGCCCGACGTCGAGCGAGCATTGCCCGCACCGTACATGTCGATCATGGTGACCTTCGCACCGAGGCGACGAAGGTGGAGGGCGGTCCATCCGCCAAACGCACCGGCGCCAACAACGACGACCTGGGTACTGGCGAGGCCCGACTTGAGAAACGCTGGAGCCTTGTTGCCGCCGGCGAGGAATGCTCCGGCGCCAACTCCGGCGAGCTTGATGAATTCCCGACGGTCAACGTCGCTCATCTGAACAGCCCTGGTTTGACGGTATCGCCCGGCAGCGGTCCAATCTTGATGAGCTTCATGCTCGTGGAGTCAGACGACAGCGAATCCGTGCCAGCCGGATACCCGTTGAGCTTGAGGATGTAAGAGACAACGCGCACGTACTCGTCATCGCTGAGGCCACCGGGATTGTCGTCCGGCATCGTCTTTTTCACGCCCGCGAAATAGTCGTACAGGGTGCGGCCGAACCAGTTCATCTTGAACGTCTGGCCCGTAAAGTCGCCCGTTGCATGGCACGAGGCGCACGTCGCCTTGAAGACGTTCTCGCCCTTGGCGACCTGATCGTCAGAAAACGAGCCGGCGGCCGGCTTCTCGCCGGCGCCATTGCTTTGCGCCGCAACGGGCAGGGCCAGGGCGCTTGCACTGAGGAAGGCGCACGCGAGCAGGAGGTGTGTGCGAATCACGCCAACAAGATCCTTCGCTTCGCTCAGGATGACAACTGGGCTAATGGGATGACACGCCGATCAGGGCGCGATGAACGGGCCCCAGACTGGAATCCTCCAGGGGTTCACCCGAAGCAGGGGCGGCTCCGTCCCTGGGAGGAAGTACTCGAAGTAGCGCCGGTCCGGCGGCGTGGTGGAATCGGCGAGCGCGCCCGTCACGCGGTCCAGCTCGGCGATGCTCATGTCGGCGGGCAGGGGCCAGTCGCCGGCGCTTGAGTCGCCGTAGTAGCGCGCGATCATGTTTGCCCAGATAGGTGCGGCGAGTGAACCGCCAGCCGCACCCGGCATGATCATTTTTGGCTTGTCGAAGCCAAGCCAGACGCCCGCCACCAGCGTCGGCGTCACGCCCACGAACCACACGTCGGCGTTCTCATTTGTGGTGCCTGTCTTGCCCGCGATGGCGATGTGCTGCGGCACGATGCGCCGCGCAGCCATGCCGGTTCCCCGCTCCGCGGCCTCGCTGAGGATGTCACGCACAATGAACGCCACACGCGGATCAAGAACCTGCCTCGCCTCCGCCTCCGGTGCCGACCAGATCGTGCGTCCGGCGCGGTCCTCGATGCGATGGATGTAACGCGGCTCGACAGCGGCGCCGTTGGTGGCGAACACCGAGTACGCGGCGACGAAATCCACCGCGTGCACTTCGGAAGCGCCAATGGCGCTGGACGGGTACGGCCGCACCGGGGTGTCGAGTCCAACGTCCCGCGCGAGCGTCGAAACGGAGTCCATGCTCACCCTGAGCCCCAGCTGCACCGCCACGGTATTGCGCGAACGGACGAGTGCCTCGCGCATCGTGAGCTCGCCCAGGAATTCGTCGTCCGCGTTCTTGGGACTGTAGATGTCGCCGTTGGGCATGGCGATCTGGAGGGCGGAGTCCGCCAGCATCGTGTTGGCCGGCAGGCTGTCCATGAGCGCGCGCGCGTACACGAATGGCTTCATCGCAGAACCGGGCTGACGCAACGCCTGCGTCGCCCTGTTGAACGATGACCGTCCGAAGTCGCGACCACCCACCATCGCCTTGACGTCACCGGTGTGCGGATCGAGCGCGACGACCAGCGCTTGCAGGTAATCGCTCGACGTCCTTGGCACCTGCGCCATCTTTGCGTAGCGATATCCCTCGCGCGCCTCCACGTCGAGCGCGCCTCTGACGAGAGCGTCCACGGCTGAGCGCTGAAGCGGCGGATCGAGCGTTGTGTAGACGCGATACCCGCCGGACGTGATATCGACACCGGCCTGCTCCGCCGCGTTGCGCGCCGCATCGATGAAGTACGGCGCCGTGGCCGACCGTCCGAGGTTTGGAGCCACGCGGACCGGCGTTGCCTTCGCGACCTGCGCCTGGTTCCTGGTGATGTAGTTCTGCCCGGCCATCAAATTGAGAATGAGATCGCGGCGCTGCTTGTTGCGATCCGGATTGGCGATCGGATCGTACTGCGGTGGGCTCTTTGGGAGCGCAGCCAGGGACGCGGCCTCGGCGATCGTCAGCTTCGCGGCGCCTTTACCGAAGTAATGGCGGGCAGCCATTTCGATGCCCTTCCAGCCGTGCCCGTAGTCGATCTGGTTGAGGTACGCCTCGAGGATTTGTTCCTTCGAGTGATGCTTCTCCATTTCGCGCGCGGCCGACTGCTCCCGGAGCTTTCGCATCGGGCTCGGGTCGCGGCGGTCGATGATCTTCGGGTGCATGTTGCCGACGAGCTGCTGCGTGATGGTGCTGGCGCCGCGTCGGTCGCCGAGGAGGTTGTCCTTGATCGCCGCGGCCACGCCAATGAGATCCACACCGTCGTGCTGGTAGAAGCGCTGGTCTTCCACCGCGATGAACGCCTGGCCGACGTACCGGGGCAATGAGCGCAGCGTGACGCTGTAGCGGCTTTCCGTTCCGATCTCGCCGAGCATGGACCCATCGGCCGCGAAGACGACGCTCGCCTGCGGCGGGACGATGATCTGCCACGCTTCGGCCGGCTTTTGGCCGAGAAGCGCAGCGGGTATCGCGAACAGGAAGAGCGCGGTGCGCATGGACACTTGGTACACCTGAGCATTGGCGACGGACTTGTCATCCCGAGCGAAGCGAAGGATTTCCCGGTTGCGAGGAGGTCCTTCGCTTCGCTCAGGACGACGTGGCGCTCTACATTCATATGGTAGCATGACCATCCAGCTGGCGGTGGCCCAGTTTGCGCCCAAAAAGGGCGACTACGCCCGCAACCTCGAGCGCCTCGGCGCCCTGTTCGCGCAGATCGACAGTCTGAGTCCGCGCCCGAACCTGCTGTGCCTGCCGGAGTCGGCGCTGAGCGGCTATTTCGTCGAGGGCGGCGTCCGCGACGTGGCGGTGACGGCCGGAACGCTCGCCCGCGACCTGAATGAGCGGTATCGCGCCAGCGTCGGCACGCCGCACCAGCTGGACGTGGTCCTGGGCTTCTACGAGGTGTGGCAGAACAAGCTGTACAACAGCGCGTTGTACGTGACTGTTGGCGGCGGCGAGCCGGTTGTCCGGCACGTACACCGGAAAGTGTTCTTGCCGACGTACGGGATGTTTGACGAAGAGCGGTTCGTGGAGCGCGGCCGGGAGATTCGTGCGTTCGACACCCCGCATGGCCGCTTTGCGATGCTGATCTGCGAAGACGCGTGGCACACGATGACGGGCACGATCGCGGCGCTGGACGGCGCGCAGATGATCCTGTTGCTCGCGGCGCCCCCTGCGCGCGGGCCATGGCTCAAGGAGAACGGCAGCGGCGTTCCAGCCAGCGTGGACCGCTGGGAGCGCTTGGCCAAGGACATCGCAGAGGAACACGGCGTCTACGTCGTACTCGCGAGCCTGGTGGGCAGCGAGGGCGGCAAAATGTTCCCCGGAGCCAGCATGGTGCATGGACCCCGGGGCGACCTGCGGGTGCAGGGGCCGCTGTGGGAAGAAGCCATCGTCACCGCAGCGCTGGACCTTCAGGACGTGACGCGCGCCCGCTCCGATACGCCGCTCGTGGCCGACCTGCAGGTGATGATGCCGCACCTTGTGGCCAACGTCGAGCGCGTGGAGCAACGCGTGCCGGCCGAACTTCGATTCGATCCTGCCGTCGACAAGGGAAATCGGAAACCGGAAATCGGGAATCGAACGGCGCCGACCTCAAGTGGTCGGGCGGGCGCGGGCATGCCCGTGGTCGCCGCGACAAACGGCAGCGTCGCGCCGGTGCCGCTCGCCATCGATGCCAAGATGACCGAAGCCTGGCTCGTCGCGTTCATCCGCGATGAAATCGCGCAGCGGAAGTTCACGAAGGCGCTGGTCGGGATTTCGGGCGGTGTGGACTCGTCCGTTACCGCGTATCTCGCGGCCAAGGCGCTTGGCCCCAAGAACGTCGTCGGAATCCGCATGCCCTACAAGACGTCGAGCAAGGAAAGCCTGGAACACGCGCAGTTGGTTGTGGACGCGCTCGGCATCGAGTCATGCACGATGGACATCAGCGCTGCGGTGGACGGCTACCTCCAGAGCGATCCCAAGGCCGACGCGACGCGCCGAGGCAACGTCATGGCGCGCACGCGCATGATCGTGCTCTTCGACCAGTCGGCGAAGCTCAACGCGCTTCCGCTCGGCACCGGCAACAAGACCGAACGCTTGTTCGGGTACTTCACGTGGCACGCGGACGACGCTCCTCCGATCAATCCGCTGGGCGACCTGTTCAAAACACAGGTGTGGGCGTTGGCGCGACACCTTGGCGTGCCCGACGCGATCATCGCCAAGCCGCCAACTGCAGATCTCGTCGTTGGTCAGACAGATGAAAGCGACTTCGGCATCTCGTACGCCAAGGCGGACGAGATTCTCAACTGGATGGTCGCGGGCTACAAGCCGGACGAGATCGTCGCGCGCGGCTACTCGGCGCCTGACGTGGAGCTGGTGCGCAAGCGTTTGGAAAGCACGCACTGGAAGCGGCGCTTGCCGACTGTCGCGATGCTCTCACCCACCGCGATTGGGGAAGCGTATCTGAGGCCTGTCGACTACTGAACTGTTCTCGGCGGCGCCTTCGGCGCCGATTTGGTGCTCGGCGGGCGGCTTCGCCGCCCGATTTATCGTCAACCGCAATTCATTCGGGCGAGTGCATGAGTCATGAGTAAACCGCCAAAGCAGTTCATCACCACCGGTACGCCCTGGGAGCCGATCGTTGGCTACTCTCGGGCGGTCCGACTTGGCTCTCACGTGTACGTCTCGGGCACCACTGCCACGGGACCGGACGGCAAGTTCATTCCGGGTGACGCAGCCGCGCAGGCACGTCAAGTGCTCGAGAACATCAAGTTCGCCATGGAAAAAGCGGGTGCGAAGATGAGCGACATCGTCCGCACCCGCATGTATGTCGTGAACATTGCGCGCGACTGGGAAGCAGTAGGCCGCGTGCACGGCGAGTACTTCAAGGGCATCACGCCTGCGACCACGTTGGTGGAGGTCAGCGCGCTCATCGATCCCGGTATGCTCGTGGAGATCGAGGCCGAAGCGCTAATCGAGAAGTAGCGCGGCGCGAGCCCACAACGAATCGGGCGGCGTCTGCCGCCCGCCGAGAACGTCAATCCGCGCGCGGAGCGCGCGGCCGAGAACATTTCATGCGGCCTGCGCGAAAGCGAGGGAGACAGCCCTTCGCGCTGCCCTCTTGAGTGCACGGTGAACAGTGCGGGCGTAGCGCATGAAGTTCATCCCGGCCCACGGATACGCCGAGAAGAACTCAACCGGCAGCGTGTCGCTTTTCAGTGAATTGCAATGCGTACATGCGAGGACCACGTTGCCCGCGGAGTGCGTTCCTCCGTGTGCCAGAGGATGGACATGATCCAGCGTGGCGGTCTCGAAGTCGAGGCCGGTTCCGCAATACACACAGCGCCGACCGCAGTCGCGCATGGTGGCGCGCTTGATGGCTCGCTTGTGGCGCGCGCCCCGAAAAGCAGGGTTGGGGCGGCGGTGATGGTGGGAGGCCCGGCGAACATGGGCGGAGTGGAGGATGACACCATGACTCTGACGAACGGACATTTCACCTCGCGGGAAAAGACGACGCCCCGCGACGGGAAGGATTCCCATCGCGGGGCGCTGAACCACCGGCTTGTGATGTCGCTCGCGGCGACCCGTCGAACGCGGCGTTGTCGGCCGCGTCGCTCAATCCTCTCAGAGTGTCGTCGCTGTTTGTCCAGCGTTCGTTTCTCCGTGCAGGAGGTCGCCCTCGCCGAATAAATGTGATGCCTTTTCCATTCGCGCAAGGGGAAAGTGTTCTCGGCCGCGCCTTTGGCGCGGATTTGGTACTCGGCGGCGACCTGACGGTCGCCGATTTGTCGTGGCTTCGCGCTATTTGACCATGATCGGGGCGCGTAGCGCCCCGCCGAGAACAGCGAAGCATCCGCCGCGAAGCGGCGGCCGAGAACAGCCCTTATTTTCAGGCCCATGGGAATTCAGACCAAGGCGGACCGCCAGTCGAGCACCGATCTCACCAAAGCCCAGCTGCTGGGAGCTTTCCGTACGATGTTCCTGTCGCGCCGACTGGACGACAAGGAGATCCAGCTCAAGCGGCAGAACAAGATCTTCTTCCAGATCTCGAGCGCCGGGCATGAAGCGGTGACCACCGCGGCCGGCATGCTGCTCAAGCCCGGCCACGACTGGTTCTACCTCTACTACCGCGACCGCGCGCTATGTCTTCAGCTTGGCGAGACCGGCGCGGAGATGCTGTACTCTGCGGTTGGCGCAGCCAAGGACCCCAACTCCGGCGGCCGTCAGATGCCGAGCCATTGGGGCCACAAGAAGCTCAACATCGTTTCCGTGTCGTCGCCGACCGGCACGCAGTTCCTCCAGTCCGTCGGCACCGCCGAAGCCATCGCCAAAGCCGAAAAGCTCGGCATCAAGGGCTTCGCGAAGGACGAAGTCGTTCTCGTCACCACGGGCGAAGGCCAGACGAGCGAAGGCGAGTTCTTCGAGTCGCTGAACACCGCGACCAACCTCAAGCTGCCGGTCGTCTACCTGGTGGAAGACAACGGCTACGCGATCTCGGTGCCCAAGGAAGTGGGCGTGTCCGGCGGCTCGGTCTCGAAGCTCGTGTCAGGCTTCCCCGGTCTCTACATCCAGGAAGTGGACGGCTGCGACTTCCACAAGTCGTACGACGTCATGAAGGCCGCCATCGAGCATGCGCGCGCCCGCAAGGGTCCGGCGATGGTGCACGCCCACGTCATCCGCCCGTATTCACACTCGCTGTCGGACGACGAGGTGTTCTACCGTCCGCCCGAAGAGCGCGACGCAGACGCCAAGCGCGACCCGCTCGCGGTGTTCCCCAAGTGGCTGTTGGACAACGGCCACGCGACCAAGGCGGACCTCGAGCGCATCCAGAAGGAAGTCGACGAGGAAGTCCAGGCCGCGACTGACGACGCGCTGACGCAGCCGCAGCCCACCGCGGATTCGGTCTACGTCAACGTGTACTCGCCGGACGTGGATCCGACGAGCGAGAACTTCGATACCGAAGACGACCCGCAGTTCTCGGGCAACGAGACCACGATGGTGGACCTCCTCAACGCCGCAATGAAGGACGAAATGCGCCGCAATCCGAAGATGGTCATCTTCGGTGAGGACGTGGCCGACGTCTCGCGCGAGGAGTACATCGAGGAGGTCAAAGGCAAGGGCGGCGTCTTCACGGTGACGCTCGGCCTGCAGCGCCACTTCGGCAGCACGCGCGTCTTCAACACGCCGCTGGCCGAGGCCAACATCGTCGGTCGGGCCATCGGTATGGCCGTGCGCGGCATGAAGCCGGTCGTCGAGATTCAGTTCTTCGACTACATCTGGACGGCCTTCATGCAGCTGCGCAACGAGCTGGCCACGATGCGCTGGCGCTCCAACAACGCCTTCAAAGCGCCCATCGTGGTGCGCGTGCCCATCGGGGGTTACCTCAAGGGGGGCGCGCCCTACCACAGCCAGTCGGGGGAGACGTTCTTCAGCCACATCCCAGGGCTGCGGGTGGTCATGCC
>JANNRQ010000013.1:0-8682 GCA_031401495.1 Gemmatimonadota bacterium | reverse complement strand
TCCAGCGACTCGATGTTGGCTTCCATGCGCTCGATCTGTGAATCGGCGACGAACACGCAACCGTCCACTCCCTTCAAGATGAGCTTGCGGCTGGCGTCGTAGAACACCTGACCGGGCACCGTGTACAGGTGGAAGCGCGTCTTGAAGCCCCGCACCGTGCCCAGGTCCACCGGCAGGAAGTCGAAGAACAGCGTGCGTTCCGTTTCCGTAGCGAGGGAAATCAGCTTGCCGCGCGTGTCCGGCGTGACCTTGCCGTAAATGATCTCGAGGTTCGTGGTCTTGCCACCGAGTCCCGAACCGTAATACACGATTTTGCAATTGATTTCGCGTGACGCGTAGTTGATCATCGACATGGCTGTTTCTCCTTATTGGAACAGCTTGTCGATCTCGTCGTCCGCGCCGGCGAGAACACTGGGCTTCTGGGCTCCGGTAGTGCCCCGCGAGAACATGGCTTCAAAGAGCTTGGCAAGTTCGCTGACGACTTCCTTCATCTTGAGGCGCACGAGGCCCAGCGTCGTGCGGTTGTCGAACAGGACGACGAGGATGACCTTTCGCGCGATGTCCGCGAGATACATCGACTCTTTCTCGCCCTGGTGGAACAACGACTGGAAGTCGTTCTCCCCGATGAGCTTCGCCAGCTGGTCATTGGCGCTGAAATCGGCGGCTGTAAGCGTCGCGAACGTTGTCGGGTCGAACTTCGGCTGCTCACCCACCGTCGCCACCAACTGACCGCTGCGGTCGACGAGCAGCGCGCAGCGCGCGTTGCTCTCCTTGAGAAAAGCCTGGAGCGACTTGGTAATCGCGCCAAAGTCCTCTTCGGTAAACGACCAGCTAGCGCTGCCGGCAGCCATGAAGCGGTACGGGTGGGTTGGAAGTGGATGAAAACGGGCGTCGCCACACCAGACGCGAACAACCGAATCTAAGCCAAATGCCGTTCCATGCGACTCAGAATGCGTTCCGCCCGCCTGCGAAGCATCGGCCGGGTCTCCCAGCGGACATACTCCGCCAGGAGCTGAGCCGACTCCACACCCCGCTGTCCCGCCAAGTGGCCCAGCGCTGCCAGTCTGCGAACTGGGCTGCGGCTGAATAGCGCGCGGCGGCTGTTGCGGATCTGCATGCTCCAAACCAGGACGCCCGCAACCAGCCCTGTGATGAACGCCGTGGCGACGACACGGCTACTGCCCCAGCGGCTCACATCACCCTCCGCGCCAACAGCGCTTGTGCAATCGAGGCCCCGTCCGCGTACTCCAGGTCGCCACCAATCGGCAGGCCGCGCGCGATGCGGGTGACCGGCACGGCCGATGTGGCCAGTTCACGTTGAATAAGAACAGCGGTGGCTTCGCCCTCAACGCTGGGATTGGTCGCGACGATGACTTCACGAACAGCTCCCTTGGTCACGCGGCCAACGAGAGCATCCATGGTCAGGTCGTCGGGCCCGATGCCGTCCAACGGCGCCAGCCTGCCGCCGAGGACGTGGTAAACACCGCGAAACTCGCCGGCACGTTCGATGGCGCCGATGTCCGCCGGCTCCTCGACCACGCACAACAGGGCCTGGTCACGGCGGGGGTCACGACAGATCGCGCAGACTGCGTCCTCAGTGAGATTGTAGCACCGCTCGCAGGTCCGGACGTTTTCGCTGAGCGTGACAAGCGACTGGGCGAGTCGGCGCGTCTGCTCCGGGTTCTGCTTCAATAGATGGTAGGTCAGACGCAGGGCCGTCTTGCGGCCAATACCCGGAAGTTTGGATAGCTCCGTGGCGAGGTCGTCGATGGCGCTCATGACCCGTGACCCGTGACCCGTGACCCGTGACCCGGCACGACTTAGAGGCCCGGAAGCTTGAACGGAAGGTTCATGCCGGCGGTGAGCTTGGAAGTCTGATCCTGCGCTGACTGCTGCGCCTTCTTCTGCGCCTCGCTCACGGCGGCCGCGACGAGATCCTCGAGCATCTCCGTGTCGGCAGGATTCACCACAGATGGGTCGATCTTCACGCGCCTGAGCATACCCTGGCCGTTGACCTCTGCCGTCACCATCCCGCCACCGGACGCGCCAGTGACTGTCATCTGCTCCAGTTCTTCCTGGATTTTCTTGAGTTGCCCCTGCATGTCCTGAGCCTGCTGCAGGAGCTTCATGATATCGCGCATACGATCCGGCGTCTGGGGGAAGCTAAAACGCTGTAACCTACTGTCCAGAATAGAGTTACGCTAGGCGTCCCTGTCGTCGATTTCGAGGTCCAGGACCTCGATTGCGGCGTCCAGAGAGGGGTCCTTCTTTCGCAGGGCGCTGAGCCGTTCCGCCTTCACCATGGCGTCCGTGATGCGCTTGGCGCGCTCCTTGGGCTCGCCAGGAGCCTTTTGGGCGCCCTCCTCGCGATACAGTCGGATCCCGTTAGTGCCCTCGAACCATTCGCCGAGGATTGCCAGCACGTCGTCCTTTGACTGCTCGATGGCCTTGGCGTGGAAGTCGTTCGGCTCGTCCAGCTCGATGGTCAGATCACCTTTGCCGGTCATGGCAACGGGCGATGAGGCTTCCAGCGCTGCGGCCAGAAGCGCCTTGCCGGTTCCCCGAACGCGTGTGACGAGGTCGTCCCAGCGGCCGGTCACGGCATTGATATCGGCACGTGTTCTCGGCCCTCGACTTTCGACTTTCGGCTCGCTGGCCGGCTCCACTGCCGCTGGCGCCGCGAACGACTGGACTGGTCCGCGTGAAACAGGCGATACGGACGAAACCGGAGTGGGGGCCGGTGCGGCGCGCATGGAGGACACATCGTCCGGCGCCGAGAAAGTCGGCGCAGAACGCGGACGCGCGGAGCCGGCCGACCCGGAACTCGCACCGCCAAGCGACTTGATCAGGTCCTCGACGTTGGCGGTGCGGTCCATCAGCGCGAAGCGGACCAGCATCGTCTCGATGAGGAGCTGTTGTTGGCTGCTGCGCTTGAAGCGCAGCTCGCCGTCGCCCATCACGTTCAGCATGCGCAGCAGGTCTGCCGGCGAGATTCGGCCGCGCCGCGCCACCAGTGCTTGACGCGCGTGATCCGACACGTCGCTGGCCTCGCCGCCCAGGTTCACGGCGAGCTGGCCACGAAGGATGTCGCCAAGTCCCGCGATGAACTGACCGAAGTCGACGCCGGCGTCCACGAGCTTGCCGACGAACGGGAACACATCGGCGGCGCGGCGTTCGGCGACGAGATCGAGGAGCGCGAGGTACTCGTCCTCCGGCACGAGGCCCAAAGCTTCACGGACGCGGGCTGCGGTGAGCGCGCCCTCGCCCATCGCAAGCACCTGGTCCGTGAGGCTGAGCGCGTCGCGCATCGAGCCATCGGCTGCGCGCGAGATCATGGTCAGCGCCTCGGGCTCGGCTTTCATCTTCTCCTGCTTGAGCACCGTTTCCAGGCGCGCGCGAATGTCCGCCGGGCCAATGCGCTTGAAGTCGAAGCGCTGGAGGCGGCTCAACACCGGCGCGGCGGCCTGCGCGATCTTGTGCGGCTCGGTTGTCGCGAACACGAAGACGACGCGCGGCGGCGGCTCCTCAAGCACCTTGAGCAGCGCGTTCCATGCTTCACGGGTGAGCATGTGCGCTTCGTCGACGATGTAGACCTTGTAGCGCTCGTCGCCGGACGGCGCGTACATCGCGCGCTCGCGCAATTCGCGCGCATCGTCCACGCCGCGATTGGAGGCTGCGTCGATCTCCACCACGTCGAGCGACGCCGACCCCGCCCAGATGCGCGTGCAGGACTGGCACTCGCCGCAGGGCTCGCCGCCGGGCGCGCCCTTTTCGCAATTCAGCGCCATGGCGAGCACGCGTGCCAGCGTCGTCTTGCCCACTCCCCGGGGACCCGCCAACAGGTAACCGTGCGCTACTCTACCCGCAGCGATCGCGCCACGAAGGGTATTCGAGACGTGAGTTTGTACTGCCACATCCGCAAACGTGCGCGGACGGTATTTGCGCGCGAGAGCAATCATTTGGAGAAGGTACGGATACTCTGTATCGGGGCGCGAGTAACCAAAAGCCGTGGGCCGGGAGGGCCGTAGGTGACGAGCGGGCACCTCAGCACCGACTCGGCAACCGAGCGGTTACCGGTCAGTTGCCGAGGTACCCGCTGAGAACTTACAGCCCTTCCAGCTTACAGCTGCTGTGGCAGTTCGAAGTTAAGAGTATCCCAGATCCGCGAAGCGACGGCGGGCTCTCATGCCGCTGCTACCTTTCGGTCCTGACGGAGTTAGCGAGCTGACGCCCTCCGGGACCTGGGACGCAGTGAAAATAACCTAGAACGTTTGCAGGCGGCGGGTCCGTTTCAGCTCGTACACCTGCCCCACTTCTCCGCCCAGCAGGAAGATGACCGCGGCGTAGTAGACCCAGGCCACGACGATCACCAGCGCCGCGATCGTGCCCGTGTACAGGGATGACACGTCCATCTGCGCGACGATCAGCCGGAACACCGCCTTGGCGATCTCGAACGCCACTCCCGAGAACGCGGCGGCCAGCCACGCGGTGCTCGTGCGCACGCGGCGTACGGGGAGGAACTTGTACAGCGCGAAGAACATCAGTGTGATGATCGCGAATACCATGAACCGGCCCGCCCAGAGTTCGAACTGTCCGACCACGTCTGGCTGGAGCCCCAGCTCCGCCAGCATCCCCAAGCCGCGCGTCGTTCCAAGCAGCAGGTACGCGCTGATCACCTGGCTCGCCGTGAAGAGCACGGTCGCAACAAGCGTGATTTGAATGTCGAAGATCAGGCCGCGCAGCATGCTGCGTTCGCGATCGATGTCGAAGACATCGGCCAGCGCCGTCCGCAGCGACGCAAACAGCCGCGTCGACAGCCACCCGAAAATGATTGCGCTGTAGATCGTGACCGTGCCTCGCGTACGCACGATGTCGTCCACGACAGAGTGAACGAGCGCCGCGCCGGAGTCGTTCTGCGCTGGCAGGAAAACGTCGACGAACTGGCGCGCCGCTTCGGTCGGGCTCACCGTCATGAGCTTCGGCAGCAGGTACGTAAGGCCGGTGATCACCAGCAACGCAAACGGAATTGCGGCCAGCAGAATGTTGAACGCGATGCCGGCAGCGAGGAACAAGACGTTGTCCTCCTCGCTGTTGTCCCAGACGCGGCGTACGTAGTCGCGTGCCGACCACCCTGCGTTCAACCACCAGGCGCGGTCAAGCACGTGGGGCTAGTCGTCGCGCGTCTTGCTTTCGCGCGCCACGCGGGCGCCTGCCTGATACGCGGCCTTGGTCTGGGCGAGCCGCTTCTCGATATCCTCACGGGCGAGTCGCGCCGCCGCCTTGCCCTCGGTCATGGCGCGCTCCACATGCCCTTTCTTCGCTACCAATGTTTCGCGCACGGCCTCGACTTTGTCGCCCGCGCTCTTCCGCGCGGCCGCCAAGGTATCAACAACCTTCTCCGAAACGTCCTCGGCGGCCCCCGCTGCCGCGTCGCGCACGCGCCGCGCACCGCGCGCCAGCTTTCGGCGCGTCTCGGCACCCGAGGCCGGCGCGAACAGGAGCGCCAGACCAGCGCCAACGGCGAGGCCGATCAGGAACGGGCTGATGCCGCTGCCTGACCGCTTCACGACCACGACACGTTCGTCGTCGCGATCATCGTCCCGGTTGTCCGAGCGTTCGTCTCTAGTCACTGAGCGTAGTATCGTCGGGAGCGGCCGTCATCGCCACGTCGCCTTTGCTGGGCGCGGCGCGATGAATTGTTACGGGCTTGACGTATTTGGCGACATGCTTGGCGGTGTCACCGATGGCGAGCTGGTCGAAGAGAAACCCGAACTTCTCGTCGTACACCTTGCCGAGCCTGGCGCGGATGTCCGCGGGCAGATCCCAGCACTTCCGCTTGAACGGACCGAGGGCCTTCTTGCGTGTCTTGTAGAAGAACTGTTCGTCAGAATCCTTTTCCTTGCGCTCGTCCTTCGCGTTGACGTTGAGCCACGCGTAGATCTCGTCGCGCAGCGCCGACGGCAGCGCGTCGTACAGCATGTTCTGGAAATTCGTGGCGAGGTGGATCTCGCACGTCTCTCGCTTGGGGAAATTGTTGAACGCCGTGTCCGGCAACGTCGATGCACCATGCTGCACAGCGCCGGCGAGCTGGTACTCGTCGCGCGCAACCTTGGAGAGCCGTTCGAGCGTGTCGAGGTCGAGCTTCACATCGGCGATCGAGCCGTCCGCGAGGACGACGCCGCCGTGCGACGTGCCCGACTGTACGGAAATCTTGGAGAGTCCGACGACGCCCTTGGGCAGGTTCTTGTTGAACCCGTCCATGTACGCGCGCAGCTCGGGCTCCGTGCTGTTCTCCGTGCCGACTTCGCCGATTTCGCCGCCCACGGAAATCGTGACGCCCTTGGGCTCCACGTCGCGCACGACGTTGAGAATGTCGATGCCGACTTCATAGTTGAGGCGCTGCTGTTCGGCGAGCGTCTTCTGCTTCAGGTCCACCAGCGTGGACGTGTCGATGTCAATGTTGTAGAACCCGGCAGCGACCGCCTCGCGCACTAGCAGCTTCACCGCGTCGACTTCGGTCCGGGGGTCGGACGCAAACTTCTTGTGGTTCACCTGGAAATGGTCGCCCTGGATGAAGAGCGGCCCGCGGAACCCCTCGCGCATCGCCGCGGCCAACATCACCGAGACGTATTCGGCCGGACGCTGCTCGGTGTAGCCGATCTCGGAGCGGGCAATCTCGAGGATGAAGGCACCGGCTTTCCGGCCGACGGCGGTCCGGAAGATCGCGCGGCCCGTGTCGTACGACATGCCGCGCACGTTGATCGCGGGGACGGTGAAGCCGCGGATCTCGCCGCGGCCGCGCGCCATGTACAGGTCGTGAATGGAAGACGGCTGCACGCCGACGGTCTGGCCCAGTTCCCACAACAGCCAGCGGGCGTATTCCTTCTCGTCTTTCTCGCCGAACACCGCCGACCGGACCAGCAGATCCATCTTGTCGGACTTCAGGACGCCGGCGTCTCGAACCGTGACTCTATCGCCTTCGACCGAGACGGCGCTGCCGAACAGTTGACTGAGTGATTGCATAACGCGGCAAAATGTAACCCGCGTTGGAGGGCGGCGTGTGAGGCGATTTCGGTATCAGGGCGCCTCGGCGATCCGCTTCATGTTCGCCAGGGCGGCCTCGAACGTGCGGCGTCGCCGAGCGATGTCGGCGTCCTTCGCCGCCTTGTCCGCAAGGTTGGAGACGTCGAGCATCAACGTGTAGATGATTTTCGACGTGGTCGCAGTGACCGGCTTCGCTTCCATGAAGCCGTGATACAGGTTGTAGAACTGGCCTTCCTTGGCGGGCTGCGTGTAGCCGTAGGACAGCTCGGTCCTGGCGATCAACACTTCGAGGATGGCCCCATTGGCGAGGGAGCGCACGGTCCCGATGCCACCATCGCCGCTCGTGATGGCGCACGTAAGCGGGCGCGTGGTCGAAAACCACTGACTGATGTCGCAGTACCCGCCGACTCTCGCCCACGCGTCCGCGGCCGGCTTGCTGACATCAATCTCCATCCGGATCGTGACGTACTCCGGCTCCGCGGGAACGACTGCGAGCGCGGCGGAGAGCGCGAGGGCCGTGAAGGCATGAGAAATCATGGTTCCTCTGTGTTGTGAACGTTCAGGATGAGAAGCCGATCCAGCGCCCTGCGGCCGCGACAGTGAACCAGAGAATGATGGACCCCGCCGCCACTGCCCGACTGCGCCACTCGCCGGGCGGTTCGTCACGGAGCACGACGGGCTGGCGAACGAAGTACGTGAAGGCGAGCGCGATTGGAAGCGCGGCCATCTTCACGCGAAACGCTGGACTGTGGTAGCACTTCACGGCTTCCGACATGAACAACAGGAAGCCCGTCGAGAGCATCAGCGCCACGCCGCGATTGAGCCACGCGTGCACGCCGCGGCCCAGCGTGGATATGGCTTGATCGCGCAGCATCACGTTCAAGAGCCGCAAGTCCACGACCAGCACCACTCCGCCGAGCAGCGACAGCCCCAGCAAGTGCGTTGCCTCGATGACCGGAAAGAGCCAGGTCGACGTGCGCACCAGCTGGCCGAGCCATGACGCCTCGCACCACTCGAACAGGGGAAGCAGGTCCATTCGCTATGGGGCGGTGCCCGGGCAACTCTCGAGCCATCGCACGACCGCGGACTTCGGCTGGAGGTCGCACTCGAACCAGTTGTACGCGACGAGGCGGCCGCAGACGATCACTCCCGCCCACGCGATGAGCGACACGGCCGCCGCGGTGCGAGCCGCGCGTGGCGGCCGATCCACGCTGTCCCACGTAGCCATGCTGTTCATCGTGCGCGTGTGAAAGACGAAAATGTTTACGCCCGCAACGATGAGCAGCAGCATCTTGATGCGAAAAAACAGGCTGTGGTAGTAGGTGAGCGGTGTCGCGTAGAACAACATGACGCCGGTCACGACCATCACACCGAACGCGACGCGAGTCCACGGCAGCAGCCGGTTGGTGAGCGCCGACACCGGAACGCCCTTGAGTGCGACGCCGAGCATGCGCAAATCGAGCACCGCGGCGGTGCCGGCGAAGAGCGCCAACGTCAGCACATGCAATGACTCCGTGAACGGCCAGGCGTACTGCGACTCGTGGAGGGCAATGCTCCAGGGAGTCTGCCCCAGCCACGTCAGGAAGTCTCGCAGCACTCAGTCGGGAGTTCGCGCCGGATTCGTCGTCACGGGCACGG
>JANNRQ010000012.1:0-4633 GCA_031401495.1 Gemmatimonadota bacterium | reverse complement strand
ACGTCTCGCGCGCCAACTCGTCGGCCGCTTCCCACAAGAGGTACGGGATCGCCGTCTCGTCTAGCTCGTCCGCCTTCTTGCCGAAGTGGGCCTTCACGCGGCGCACCGCATCACGCATCATCATTTCGTCTGCGCTCCTGGATAGAGCCGTTCGGCAACGTGGCGGGGCATCTGGCTTGCGCTGTCACCGAACCGCGTCCATAGCTCGCGCGTCGCCACCATGAACTTCTGCTCGAAGAACGCCATCTCGTTCGCGGCCCCGATCTTCGCCAGAGCGATAGCCGCTGTCTGGAGCGCGACGTGGCGCTGGAACGCTTCTCCGATCTGTAGCGTGTCCCCCGTCGCTGTCAGTCGCGTCGACTGAATGATCGTCGAGACGGAGGCCGAGCTCGCACCCGTCAACACGCCAGGTAGCGCGTAGAGCGTTGAGCCGTGCGTGGCGTACAGCGGGCTCGTCTCCGGCACCAGCGTCGATGCGGGCCGCGTCAGCGAGAACAGCGCCTCTAGCCGCCGCTCGTCCGCTGGGAAGTAGATCGCCGTCGTCGTCGCCCGCAACCTCACCGACCGGATGTAGAGCATCGTCGTGAGCGTGGAGAGATCGACCACGGCGCACGGCTCCGAGCCCGTTGCCGCCGTGATCGTGAGCGTACTCGTCGCCTGGAGCGCGCGGAGACACTCGGGCGGGAATAGCATCGCGCATTCCGCCTGAGCCGCGTCCACGACGGGGATGAGAGACGCATCCAGCCACGTCCCCGTTGTCGCACCGCCCTCGTCGTTGAGGAACACGCGAGCGAGCGTTATGACCTGAGCGACAGTCATCGCGGATTCGAGCCGTCCCCAGAGAAGCCGCCCCACACCATAAGGCAACCGTTGTCGCCGTCTGTCCAGGCACCGGATGCGACGTAGTTGAAGGTCACAACAACCGCCGCGCCACGAGCGCCGACGAGGTAGTGATCGTGGATTTCATAGGCATCGAACTCCGCGCGAGTTCCAGCACTATTAGAAGCGCCAGTGTATCCACCGGACACCTCAACTGTTACGGCGGCGTCAACAGCCCCATTTAGAGAACACCAGATGTTCGTGAATATCAGGTACGGGCCAGGGGTGACAGAACCGGCTGCGGTAAGATTTGCGGTCACGGAGCCGATCGCGCGCGAGATGAAGACGTTCGACCTCACATTCGGCGGTGTAATCGTGAGCGTGATGATGTCGCTCGCTACGGTCTTTGCTACCCACAACACAGGACTATCTCCTCCAGACGGGGGCCTCTCGGCCCCCATCCAGTTTGAGAACGATCAAGCAGGAGCCGTCGCGATCGTCGACAGCACCGAGTGATACCTCGGCACGCCGCAGAGCGCATACGACCAGAGAAGCGTGAGGATCGTACCAATCACGACCTGCGATGCCTGCTCGGCCTCCATCGTCGGAGTACCGTCGCCAGCACACATGTCGGAGAGAGCCACGACCCAGAGCCAGTCCGGATTGATGAAGTAGACCGCCTGCTCCGCCATCTCCACGAGTTCGGAGTTGGTCGGGTAAGCGGTCACGTCGGCCGACTGGAAGAACTTTCCACCGCCCGCAGCCGTAGGCTTGAACGGCGAAAGCTCGACCGTGCCGTCCAACTCGAAATCGAGAACCTCGTCCGCGAACACGGGAATCCGGTCGATGATGACGTGATCGTCGCCCATCCCGAGATTCTCGCCGAGCCCGACGCGCTGGTTCGTGCGCGCCAGTTCGGTGATCCATCCCTCAATGAGCTTCGACGTGAGCGCGAACTTCGGGCTGTGACGACCGTGGACCGCGCGCCGACGCGCCTGCGAAAGCTGACGGTAGGTGAGCGCACCGCTTGCCACGGAGTGGTTGCCGCGCCAGCGACGGTTCACCGACAGGTCGCGATCGAGTCCGCCGTAGTAGCGGTCGTTCGTGGCCGTCATCGTCATGCGGGTGTTCGACGTGTTGAGGTCCGTGCCGTCCTTGTTGCCGTTGCCCGTGCCCGCCGTGATGCCGTTGATGTTGTCGGTCGGCCCGTCGCACATGAACGAGAGGCCCTGCGCGAGCCCTCGCCCTGACGAAGTGGTCGCACCGAGCATCGACGACTGGACGTAGCCGTAGCCGTAGTTGTAGTACCCGAGCTTGTTGTGCGACGAGTCGATGAGGATTTGGGCCATCGCCTTCATGTAATCGCCCATGCCCATCTGTCCGCCGTACCCCTTCGCGCGAGCCTTCTCACCACGATCCACGGTCATGCGGGAAACGATGTCCACGAACGGCCACAGCGCCTTGTCGAGCAAGTCTTCGCTCGACTGCGTGTAGGGATCGCCCGTGTTGCCGCGACCCGTGTTGGTCGCTTCCTGCTTCGCGAAGACGAGGCGAGCGTAGTCGCCGCCGTCCTGCTTGCGAATCTTGCCACGATAGTTCTTGGCACGGGATGCGTCGTTACCCGAACCCTTCGGCATCGTGTCCTTGCCATCGCCGACGAGGAGCCTGAGGAGGAGGTTGTCCGTCCAGAACAGGTTCGTATACTCGTCAACAATCGCGTTCAGGGCGGCGGCTTCAACGTTGGCGTTGTAGGCCGATGTCCCCTGGAGTGCGTTTGCCACGTCCGTCTCCTATTGCGTGATTACGGCCGCGCTGACTGCGCTGCCGAGATCGCCGCGTCAACCCGCGACCAGGCGTCGTTGGCTGCCGTCCTGGGGTCGCTAGCCACCTCAGTACGTTCCGCGCCAAGACTGTCCGGCCCGCCTCGCGGGAGTTGGTCTGATTGCATGGTGCTGGAATCCGGGACCGCGAGATGCTTGAATGCCTTGTCCTTGTTCGCCATCACGAGACAGTCCTCGAAGCTCATCCGGTCGCCGCCGATCTCGCCGTACAGCGACTTCGCCCGATCAATGTCGCCATCGTCCGCCCACCTGTGCTTGCCGCGAGCCGATGTCGCCATGCCGTCGAGCAGTGTCCGCCCGAGCGTCGTACCCAGCGTCTCAAGCTCGGCCCTGAGTTCGCTGATCTCTTTGCTCGATCCCGTCACTGCGGCTTCGTCCTTTCTCGTGCTGTCGCCATGCAAGAGGCGGTCAACCACGTCCGGTGCGACCTTGCCTTCGTTCATCGCCTTGATGAGAGACCAGACCTTCGGCCCTCCCTCATGGTTGTTCAACCAATTGGCGATCGAGTTGGCGGTAGCGTTGCGTGACGTTTGGACCGCGATCTCACTCTCGCGTCCATCCCATTCTTCCTGCGTGTACGTTCTCATTGTGCCTGGCCTTTCACGCGGCCTGTGCTGGCCTCTGGCTTGGCGTCGCCGGGCCTTGCGTGCCTGCGGACGGTCCAGGAGGTGCGCCTGCTGCTTGAGGAGGTGGGTTCGGGTTGACAGTTGCGGACACCGCGCTTCCCTTCGACATTGCAGAGGTCCATCGCTGCAAGAGCGCCTGCTGTAGTTCGGGCCGGAGCCCGACAAGCCAGTCCTCGATGAGCTTCACGAACGCCACGAGGTTCTGGTTAGGATTGGTCGTGATCGCAGAAAGGATGAGCTTCCAGCCGCGCTGCATTCCGCTCGGCGTTGCGCTCTCCGTCGCTGCCGCCTGCGCGGGAGGCTTCTTCTCCGTCGCGGGCGCGGGCGCTGCCGCTTGCGCGGGCTTCTGGGTCGCGGCGGTCTGCTTGGCTGCCGCCATCTTCGCGTAGTTCTTCGCCATTACATGACCTCCGCATACTCTTGGTTAGAGCCGACCGGCTGGCCCGTCTCCGACTCGGGCGGGGGCGCTTCGGCTTGTTCCTCGATTTGCTTCTCTAGGGCCGCGATGAGGCGGTCGGACCCCGGCCAGAACTCGCGGATGGGAAGGATCATCTCCAGGCGCTCCTCGGGGGAACGCTGGGGATCGACCGCGCCATTCTGGATCGCGGGGAATACCGTCTTGACCACAGCCTCAGGATCGACGCGCGCGCTCTTGCCCGTGTCCGTCTTGATGTCGTAGCGCGGTTTGAAGTCGCGCCGCAACTGATCCCAAGCCTTCCCGTCCTTCTCCCCGAGCGCGCGCACCATCTCCTTCTCGTCCACGTTCTTCTGCGTCAACTCGGCGAAGTGCCGGTGATCGAGCGCCATCGACCGCTTGAACATATTCTTGCGCGGCTGCTGGCGTACCGTGATCTGCTGCTGGAGCTTGCCGATCGCTGCCGCCGCGATGATGCCTGGCTCCTTGATGCCGTAAGCCGACTCGCCGCCGACGAGACGATAGAGCGAGCGTTCGCACTGCTCCAGGAACCGGAACACGATGGGCGACACCTTGTCCATCGACAGCGGCATGAGCGCCTGCGCTCCACCCTCGATCGGGAAAATGGAGAGCGGGTCGATGTCGAGGTAGGCCGGGGGGTCGCCGCCCTTGAGCGTGTCGTAGATAAGCGGCGGGCCGACCATGAACTGCACGTTCTCGGCGACGCGCGTGTAGATGATGTCGATACATCGCTGGAGCGTAATCATCGGAGCCACGTCGTTCGCGCCGTAGAAGCTGCTCGTCGTGATCGCACCGCGTACCGGCGTGAATCCGAATCCGCCGCTCGGCGTGTTGAGCGGCTTCATGCTGATGATCCGGTTGCCGCCGAACGTGATGATGCCCGATGGGTAGTCCCACGTCTTCGCCGACCG
>JANNRQ010000011.1:0-3343 GCA_031401495.1 Gemmatimonadota bacterium | reverse complement strand
GACGACAAGGAGCCGTTCATGGTCGAACCGCCGACGGTCGTCTGGGAGAAGTGCAAGAAGGGGGAGGAGATGATCGAAGTGTTCGTGGAGGAGCTTCCGGAGCCGGAGGGGTTCGTCCATGCTCCGGTGCTCATCATCGGGCCGACGAGCCTGGCGGAGCTGCGGCAGATGCAGGCCGCGTGGGGGAAGCGGTGAGCACTGTGAAGGCGTGGCGTGAAATGGAGAGCGAGTATCGCCGCATCGCAGCGACGTGGACGCAGGACAGAGAGAAGCACCTGCGCTGCGCCGCCATCTGCGCCGAGCAGGCGCGGATGGAAGAGGCGGCGGGGAAGCCGGAATACTGCCTCTATCCAGGCGCGCTCAACTTCGTTGGCGGTGTGAAACACGGGGCCGGCTGTGGTTGCCGTCCTAGCATGTCGCGCGAGGTCATGCCTGATCGCAAGCACTACGCCGACGTGTATCGCGCAGTGACGGACTTTCTGTTCCATCGGGATCGTTGCCGGAGGCCTTCAGCGACCGCGGATCACGTCAGGCAGTTAAACGAAGCGGAACGCACGCTCAGGGCGATCTTCGGGTGGGGTCCATCGTGAAGCTAGGGATCGTCGGACCGCCCGAAAGGCAATTCACACCGGAGAAACGGGAGCTGGCCTGCGTGGTGATCCAATCGGCGATCGAAACCTACGGGGCCACGACGGTCGTCTCTGGTCGCTGCCATTTAGGCGGGATCGATATCTGGGCGGAGGACATCGCGGAGGCGATGGACATTCCGACGTTGATCTTCCCGCCGAAGGTGCTGCATTGGAGTCTGCCGGGCGGCTATCGGGAGCGGAACCTCCAGATCGCGGAAGCCGCCGAACTCGTCCTGGTCATCGGATTGAAGGAATATCCGAAGACCTATCGTGGGGTGAAGTTCCACGATTGCGTCCACTGTGGGGATCGGAACCCGAAGCACATCCGGACGGCCGGGTGCTGGACGGCGTGGCGATGCGAACGCCGGGCGTGGCACATCCTATGAAGGAGCTTTATGGGCTGGGTCTATGTTCCGGGATTAGCGGGCTCGAGCTTGGAGTCCGAGCTGCCGTTGGACCGCGCTACCGCGTGGTGTGCCATGTCGAGCGGGATCCCTACGCAGCAGCCGCTCTCGTGGCGCGGATGGAAGACAAGGCGATGGATCCGGCTCCTATCTGGGACGATCTCGAATCCTTCGATGGCCGCGCTTGGCGTGGAATCGTTTCGGTCGTCACTTGCGGCTTCCCCTGCCAGCCATTCAGCGTTGCCGGAAAGCAGCGAGGGACGGCAGACCCCCGCTGGCTCTGGCCGCACATCCACCGGATTCTCCTTGAGGTTGAGCCCAGGGTGGTCTTCCTGGAAAACGTCCCAGGGGTCGTCTCCCACGGCCTCGAAGACGTTCTCGGCACGCTGGCCGAACTCGGGCTCGATGCGATGTGGGATCTGTTCCGTGCTTCCGACGTGGGAGCACCCCACCGCCGAACCCGCTGGTTCTGCCTCGCTCTATCCGACGCCTTCCGCGATGAGCTACGGGACGAATCAGGGTGGAGCGGCGGGTCGTCAAGGCCGGGTCCGACCCGGCCTGTCTCAGATCGCAGCGAGGTGGGCGTCGGCCACCTCGAAGGACTCGGCCTCGAGCGGAGCAGCGGGGTACGAGACGAAGACGCGGCACGGCGGAACGACGCTGACGGATGCGATGCTGCTGTGGGGAACCCCGACGAGCAGGGACTGGAAGGACGGCCCCTGCTCGGATGCGGACGTTCCGACCTCCGGCCTGCTTGGCCGCCAGGCCGTGAGGATCCGCGATGGGCAGACTGGGATGGTCCTCAACCCGCGATTCGTCGAATGCCTGATGGGACTACCGCCGGACTGGAGTTCCGTACCGATAGACTCAGGGTCTTAGGCAACGCGGTGGTGCCGCAGCAGGCGGAGCTGGCGTTCCGCATACTGGCCTCGCGATGATGGTCCGTATCTGGCCTACCGCGGAGCCTGGGATGATGCCTACTCCGGCGGAAGTGATCGTGGATCTGTCGATGCCGCTGGCGGAGCTGCAATCGGCGCTCGAGTCAGAGGACGTTCAACAGGCGCTTCGATCCACACCCGCACCACCTTCGTCCGCCGACGGGTCTTGACCACCGCGCCTACCACCTGCCCATCGACTCCTTCCGCCAGTACCACGACGCGCAGGACATCGCGGCCTAGCCGCCGCTCTACCTCTACCCTCAAAGCCTCCAGGACCGGATCTAGAGGCAGAGGCTGTGGAGGTAAAGACCTCCGGGCGATCTCCTGGCGCAATGCGGCCAGTCGGTCCCGGACGATATCGCGGTAGGGGGTCTGGTCTTCCCTCAGCATCTACCCACGCTAGCGAATCTATCAGTCTCGTCTCGCGAGCCCCGCCATTTTTCATCCCGCCGCATCCGCCCCTCCGAGCCTCCTAAGACAAAGAGACACAAAGCCAGTAGAGCAGCGGTGTCGAAGGCGGTCGTCGGTCCTGGGGCGATCTTGGCGGTCTGGCGTGCCTTCCCGTCGGTCGATGCGGTCTGGTGACGCGACGCAATCGCTCGCGAGCGTCGCGGTGGAAGGGGGACAACGTAGGGTGGGCGGCCGGAGTTTTTTGGGGTGCCCCCATGCCGATGGGAATTTGTAACACGTCCGATCAGACCAGGACGCGAGATAGCCTAAGCGACCGACGATTGGACAGAATGGATATTATCGCTGGTATTGGCGTAAAGGATTCCATAGACTGTCAAGCATGATGTACTGCTCGATAGAAGGATGTGAGAAGCGGCACGCTGCTGGCGGGCTGTGCATGATGCACTACCAGCGCAAGCGCAGGTTCGGTCGGCTCGAGACGGTGAGGCGAGCCGCAGGCGATGGGCACATCACCGAACACGGCTACGTCCTAGTGCGAGGCGAGAAGCAGCACCGTCTAGCCTGGGAAGCGGCTAACGGCCCGATCCCGCAGGGGATGTGCGTTCATCACGTCAATGGCAAGCGGACCGACAATCGGCTCGAGAACCTGCGGCTAATGACCGTGAGCGAGCACATGCTGCTGCATCATGCCGAGCGGGCCGGTAGGGCAGAGACGCTGCGCGCCGAGCTGTGCGCTGATCCTGGGTGCGATCGGCTCTTCTATTCCGTCGGCCTGTGCGAAATGCACTACCGCAGGATGCGCCGAGCTCGGATTCGCGCCGTCTGATCGCGAGGCAAGGCGAGCTGTGATGCGACGACTCCGCGTCCGTCGTCGATAGACGCGAGCACCGCGAGCGCGTCTGATACGCCACCACAGCTCACTAGAAGCAACCTACCACTACCGCTAGTGGTAAGACCGACA
>JANNRQ010000010.1:0-32870 GCA_031401495.1 Gemmatimonadota bacterium | reverse complement strand
CACACCGGAAACTATATGTGCCAATCCTTTGTCGCCTCCAATAGAAACATTTTGCGACGAATCATTTCCAAGTCGGACCAATGGTCGGTTTGTCCAACTCGAGGGAGATAGAATGCGAACGAGGGATCTACTCAACATTCGAGTATATCCCTCGCTACGCTTGGAATGACAACCGAGAGAACTACGGTGTCGGGGCGCTACCACTGCCGCAGACCCTTTGGGCCTGAGCGTTCGGATTGTTCGGGTTCACCGGGGCCGGAATCGTCGCGCCGTTCGCGATCGCCTTGTTCATCGCGTCGATCGTGTATTGGGCGCGGAAGTCAATGATTGCCTTGCCGAGCTCACGGTTCTTCTTCTCGTTGGAGATGTCGACGCCGTTGATGGAGGCCTTGCCAACCTTCTTGCGCGCGTCATAGCGCACGCTGTTAGGGTCGTCCATCCACATGTTGAGCGTGATGACCGGGTCGTCGTGCATGTTGTCGCTGGCGCCTTCCTTCATGCCAATCTTCTCCATGAAATCGCCAACGGCGCTGTACGTGTAGTAGTCCTGGATGTGAGCCACGAGGACGCCGTCTTTCTTCCACATCGTGTTGAGCGAGTCGGAGATGCACCGCTGGCCGGCTTGGTTGCCGCCGGAATCGCCGATGTAGAAGATCTTCTTGAAGCCGTGCATCTTGAGCGAGTGCGCCACGTCCAACAGCACGCTGCGATACGTATCCTCGCGCATGCTGATCGTGCCGGGGCTGGTCATGTGGCTCGAGGGCGGATCAATACGACCTTCGGGCACGTACTTGATGATCGGCGCGCAGAGCGCGTTGCCAAGCTTGCGGGCGATGGCGTCGCAGTTGGCGTGCAGCACGTAGTTGTGCTTGCCGGTCACGAGCCACGGACCGTTGGGCTCGATGCCGCCGGTCGCGATGATGGCCGTCGTCTTGCCGGCGGCCAGCGCGTCGCGCACGTCCATCCAGGTCATCTCCTCGATCCACACCGTATTCGCCGTGGGGAGGGGATTCTTGGCGTCCCTGCAGTTGTACGCGTTACCGCGGACCGTGTCTCCGCTGCGCCACTCGCAGGTGCCGCCACCCATGCTCTTGGCCATTGCGGCCCGTTCGGCTTCTGAAATCACACGCTGCTGTCCGCGGCCGCCGCCACCTCCTCCGCCCCCACCAGTCGGCGGGTTCTGTGCCGACGCCATGGAAGCCACCAGGAGCGCGGAAACAACGAGGGTCTTTGTCATAGGTCGCCTTTTCGGGTCACGGGTCACGGGTCACGGGTCACGGGTCACGGCACTACAGTGAGTTTCTTGCCCTCGACGTCATATACGTCGAGCGGTCCGAATTTCTTGAGGATGTCCGTCACCTTCTTGCCATCACCTACGGCGATGATGTGCACTTTGCTGGGGTCGAGATACTTCTTCGCCACTGTCTGGATCTGCGTCGTCGTGATGCCCATGACGCGCTCGGGATACCGATCCCAATAATCCGCCGGGAGCTTGTAAATCCAACTGGTCACGTAGTAGTTGAGCACTTGCTGCGGGCTTTCCAGCGACAACGCGAAGCTCGCCACCAACGAACGCTTCTTGTCGGCGAGTTCCTTGGCCGGCACCGGCACGTCGCGGATCTGGCGCAATTCGTCCATCAGATCCGTGAGTGCCGGCTCTGTGACCTCCGAACGAACGTCCGTTTGCGCGAACCACGTGCCCTTGAAACGGCCGGCACTGAGACCGGAAAAGGCGCCGTACGTGTAGCCCTTCTCCTCACGCAAGTGCGTGAACAGGCGCCCGGTCGGGCCGGCGCCGACTACGGCGTTCATCAATTGCAGCGCGTCGTAGTCCGGATCGGTGCGCGCAATAGCCTGCGTGCCGACCATGAAGTTCGTTTGCACTGATGTCGGGCGATCCACGAGCGAGACGCGTCCCGGCGCGGCCGGCGCCGGGTCAGTCGCCGAGGGCACAGGAATTCCGGCTTTCTTCCATCCGGCGAGCCGCGACTCCACCAGCTTCTGCGCGTCGGCAAACGAGATGTCGCCGGCGAACGCGATGGCCGCGTAGTCCGGCACGTAGTGCGATTTGTGGAAGTCGACCAACTGCAGACGGGTGAATCCCTGGAGTGCCGCGGGCTGCATCACGACGCGGCCTGACGGGTGATCGCCGGCCATGGTCTTCTGCCATAACTCCTGCACCAGGAAGCCGGGCTGCGAGCGGTTCTGATTCAGGCCAGCCAAAGTGCGCGTGCGGTACTTGGTGAACTCCTCCTCGGGGAAGGTCGGGTTCAGGAGGATGTCCGCGGCCATCTCGAAGACCTTGCCCACGTGCTCCGTGAGCGCGGAACCGCTCACCGTGGCGTCCAGGGCGGACATGCCGGTGCCCACATTGAGCGCGGACGCCGTCGTCTCCAACTGTTCCGCAATCTGCAGCGTGGTGCGTGTGGGCGTGCCCTCGCGCATCATCGTTGCTGTCACCGTTGCGAGCCCGGCCTGACCGGCCGGGTCGAAGAAGCCGCCGGCGCCGGGGATGGTGAGGTTGAAGGTCACCTGCGGCGTGCGACGGTCCTCGAGCACGATAAGGCGGATGCCGTTGGACAGCATGCCCTCGCGCGGGCGGGGCAGGCGCACGTTCAGCACCTGCTCCGACACCGGCGCCTTGCCCTTGATCACCACGGCCTGCGGTTTTTGTGCAGCTGGTCCAACCGCCTGCGCTATGGCCAGACTCGAACTGGCGAGCAGAAGAGCCGTCAGTTTCATAGTACCTATTACGATTTTGGCGTTCATCTACTTATCCCCCGGGCGAGGAGCCGCCGCTTTTGGCGTCGTCGTGATGACCGCGCGATTGGCGTCAGTCAGGTACTCCCTGGCGACACGCTGCACGTCGGCCGCGGTCACTGCTGAGATCATCGTGGACCGCGTGTTGATGCGGTCGGGATCGTCAAAGAAGAGCGCGTTCTGCGACAACACGACCGCGCGCTGAAGTGAGCTCTGCAGGCTGGCGACCAAGGCACGACGCGCGTTGGCGCGCGCCTTCTCCAGTTCCCACTCCTGCACACCGTTCTGTTTCAACTTCTCGACCTCGGCCAGCACCGCCTTCTCGGCGTCGGCGGGCGCCTTGCCGGGCGCGACACTGATGATCGACTGGAACAGGCCCGGGCCACGGGACTCAGCCTTGCTGGCAGAGGCCTGCGTCGCGAGCTGTTGCTGACGCACGACGTTCTCGTAGAAACGGCCACTGCGTCCGCCGCCGAGGATCGTGGCCAGCACGGAGAGCGCGGCGTCGTCCTTGTGACTTGAGGGCGGCACCATCCACGTGATCGTCACCATCGGCAGCCGCGCCAGCGCATCCTCCATCGCGAGGCGTCTCTCACCGGAGGGCGCGGGCTCGGTCATGTCCACCGGGTCCGGCGCAGGCTGGCGCGGAATCCCTTCGAAGTATTTGCGCGCCTTCTCCAGCACGTCCGCCGTCTTCACGTCGCCGACGATCGCGATGACCGCGTTGTTGGGCGCGTAATACGTCTTGAAGAACGCGGCGACGTCCTCAACGCTCGCGGCCGACAAGTCCGCCATTGAGCCGATCACCGAGTGCTGGTATGAGAAGTTCCTGTACGCCAGCGAGTCGATGGCTTCAAACGTCTTGCCGTACGGCTGATTGTCCACACCAAGCCGGCGCTCTTCCTGCACCGCGTTGATCTGGTTGACGAGGTTGTCCTTGGTGATCTCCAGAGACCGCATCCGGTCCGCTTCGAGGAACAGGCCCAGGTCCAACTGGTTGGACGGGAGCGTCTCGTAATACAGCGTCCGGTCCTTGTTGGTGGTGCCGTTCATGTTGCCGCCGTTATTGAACACGAGCGTGAAGTGCTCACCCGGGCCGACGTTTTCCGACCCCTTGAACATCATGTGCTCGAACAGGTGCGCGAAGCCGGTGCGGCCTTTTCGCTCATCGCGCGATCCCGCATTGTAGGAAACGGCAATTGAAAACACCGGCGCCACATGGTCCTCGGCGACGATGACCCGGAGGCCGTTCTTCAGCCGGGTGTCGGTGAACGTGACCTTGTTTTGCGCCGACAGCGCCGAAGCGCCGACGAGCAGGGCAGCGATTGCAGTGCGAAATGACATGAACTCCTCCTTAGCGGTCAACTTTGTTGCCTGAGATCCAAACCGACGTGATGCGACGGACGTTGGAAACGTTCTCGAGGGGGTTCGCTTCAAGAAGCACGAAATCAGCGAATTTGCCCTTCTCCAATGTGCCGATTTCCCGGTCAATCCGCATGCACCGGGCGGCGTCCCGGGTGGCTGAAACCAGCACCTGCGCCGGCGTCATGCCGGCCTTCACCATCAGCTCCAACTCCATCAGCTCGAAGTAGCCCTGAAAGCGGCCGTCCGGGCCCGTGTCCGTTCCCATCGCGATGATGACGCCGGCGTCAGCGAGCTTCTTGAGATTCGTGGACGCCTTGTCGAACGCCACCTTGTAGCGTTGGGCGGACGGGTTCGCCTGAACGCGTGCCTGAAATGCGGGTTGTTTGCGCTCCTCGACCCAGGCCTTGTTCGCGTGCGCCAGGAATAGCGTGTCGCTGAACCACGCGGGTGTTGATTCGTACACGAACGTGGACACCTCACGCATAAGCGTGGGGCTGTAGCAGACGTTGCGCGTCTTGAGCGCCGCGATCACGTCGGCGTCCACGTCCACGTCGCGAATGCTGTGCGCTACGAAATCCGTGCCCGCGGAGAGCAGGAACTTGGCGTCGTCGAGGTAGAACAAGTGTGTGGCGACGCGCAGGCCACGCTTGTGCGCCTCCTCGATGACCGCGCGTGAGACCTCCGGCGCCATTTTGCGCGCCGAACCCAGGTTGTCGTCCACGCGGATCTTCACCATGTCGGCCCGCATCGCCGCCACTTCGGCAACGCGCACCGCGGCGTCAGCTGCCGATGACGGGCTGAGCACCGGACCGGACACGAACACGCGCGAACGGTTCAGCGTCGGCGTGTTCTGTGCGTCGCGCGCTGCGAACACGTCCTGCGATTCGCCGCCCAGCGAGTACACGGTGGTCACGCCGTACGCCGCGAACGTCCTGAGGTCGGCGGGGGTATTCACGTGCCCGTGGGCATTCACCAGCCCCGGCATCACGAAGCCGCTCATCTGCATGATCTCCGCGTCACGCGGAACGCGAATGCTCGCTGTCGGCCCGATCTCGATGATGCGGCCGTTGCGGACGAGCATCGTGGCATTAGTGACTGGCGCTCTGCCCGTGCCGTCGATCAGCGTGAAGCCCTGAAACGCCTTGTCGCCCGGCGCGGGCCTCGGCGTGAAAGTGCTCTTCGGGATCATCATGTGGACGCCCAGGTTCACGTCCACGAGTTGCGTGATTCGGAGGTCGGCGCCCATCGAGGCGGCCTGGTACGCCTCCTTCGCGCTGACGCCGGCCTTTTCCTGGATCAGCTTCACCATTTCAGCGATCGCGGTCCTGGTTGCGACCGCGAGGGAGGTGTCCGTGCCCATCGTGATCCAGTGCGTCGGCGTTTCGCCGCGCGGCCAATCGAGCTTCATGTCCTTGCGGACGATGACCTGGATCCGGCCCTTGAGATTGGTCTCGATGGCGGTCTGGTCCACCTCGCCGTCGCCCTGGGCGGCGTGACCGTCGCCGAGTTCCAGTAAAGCGCCCTTCACGAAGACCGGGATGTAGAGCGTGGTTCCCGCGACCAGCTCCTTGTTGTCGAGATTGCCGGCGTGGCGGCTGGGCGGATTGCTGCTGACTCGCCCAAGCGAGGGCGATGGCGCAACACCGATAGACCCGAAGAACGGACGCAGCGGAACTGTGACCCCGGGCGCGACTTCGGCCGTCATCTTTGCGCGATCCATCTGGATCAGCGTGCTGCCGCGCGGTTCGCAGTATTCGCGCATGTAGCCGCTACAGCCGTTGTATCCGTACGCGAGGGGCAGGGTGATGGACTGGATGCGGACTTCAAGGACATCGCCGGAGTCAGCCCCTTCTATATAGATGGGGCCCGTCAGGATGTGGCCGCCGGGGCCACGGAACACGCCGGTGTCCTCGCGCACGATGTCACGAAGATTTTGCGGAATGTCCCCCGGCTTTACGCCCAACCGCTCGAGTCCTGCCGGCGTGTTGGTCAGCATTGTCTCGAGTTCGACGATGTCGCCGGACTTGATGCGGAGCGCCGGTGCGGCTTCGGACCAGTAGTACCCGTACGCAACCGTTGGCGGTGTGGCTGGCAATTGGTGCACGACTGGCTTCTGCGCAGCGGCAGAGGTCGCTGCTGCTATGAGGGCGATCGCGAAACGCATATCGTGATTAGTCACCGGTCACTGCAGTTCAGGGTGGCGGCGGGTTCCTTCCAATCCCCACTCCCAAGCTGCTCACCACGCCAAAGCGGACTTCGCGACGCCGTGGCAGGTACTGAAGCCACGCGCCCGGAGCGATAGCGTTGCCACGACCAATACGCACGATGCCGGGGTACACGTTCACGGTCGCAGCCGCGTCGTAGCCGGACTTGAGCACCACAGAGCCGAGCAGTGAGCCGCCGCGGTCGATGAACAGGCCCGCGTTCGGCAGCAGTTCCACGGTCTTGCGGCCAGTCAGCGAATCCACGATGGAATTTGACTGCGCATCGCTGCCCAGCCCCAACGAGAGCCACGTGCTGTCGCCGGTGCGGCGCGACACGCCGCCAAGGTACGAACCGCCCATCGTGGTGAAGATGCGCCAGTTCTTCGTCTTGGGGAGGCGCGCCCGCACCATCGTCGTCTGGTACGTGTTCTCGATCGTGCCGCCGGGATTCGCCAGCGTCGGCTGGCCCGGCCACTCCGAGAGCTCAAGCCGCGTCCCGACGAAGCGCTGCACTTTTGTCGAGTTCCATAGCAGGATCGCCGCAGGGTCGAAGATCAAAAGGTCCGTCATGCCGTCCACGGTGCCGCCACGATATGTCGAGTTCTCGATCATCTCGTTGAGCACGTGCCCGGCGTACGAGGTGACCGCGGCGTTGATGCGCGGATGCTTGTAGCCGCGCTGCTCGTACCACGCCATGAGCCGCACATACGTCACGCCGCCCGCAAACAAGTGGAGCTGATAGTTTGGCCACCATTGGCTGCCGCCACTGGCCACGCCGGACAGCGGCAGCAACTCGTACCGCACCCAGTTCCACGTGCCGTATTCGCGCAACAGTTCGCCGGCCCGCGCTATCGAGTTCCACGAACCCAACGCAGCTGTGCCGTAGTCGAACTCGAACGCGCGGCGATCCGGGTAGGTGCGGATCTGGTCGTACCCGTTGTTCAGAATCGCGGCGAGCGGGTTGTACTGCGCCTCAGTGCCGTACTGTCGGTCCTGGTAATAGTGCGCCTTGCGCAGGGCGCGCCCGTCTTCGGGACGAGGCGCGGTCTCATGCCCGCGGTGGTTCGTGCAGCCGGAGGCCACCGCGAGAACGGTGGCAACGGCGCCGTAAAGAACTGGTCGCAAAAACGACGGCACATTCATGGCGCTACAAGTTAGCAAATGAGGGCACTCGCCGCGTGCAACGGGACGCGTAACTTCTTCTCAGTATGGAGCCTTCCTCCAAGAGGTTTTGATGCGTTGCACTCTCGCCTGGGCCGCGTGTTTGGCCCTCATTCTTGCCCAGGACGCGCGTAGCCAGGGTCCCAAGCTGCCCGAACGCGCCGTCCGGCGGGACATCCCGATGACCAACGTGATCAAACGGGCCATGGCAGGCGGCGTTCGGGACTCCACGGGCAGGCCTGGCAGGAACTACTGGCAGTTGCGCACCGACTACACGATCAACGCGCGCCTTGATCCCGCGACGAGCCGCATTACCGGCCGCGAAACGGTGGTCATCCACAACACCAGCCCGGACTCACTCCGTTCAATCCAGCTGCGGCTGGACATGAACCTCTTCACCGGCCTGACGCCGCATACGGCCCCGTGGGTGCCGGCCGAGCTTACGGACGGAATGGTCATCACGCGGATGAGCGTTGACGGCAAGGCGGTGAACCTCGCGCCGACATCAGGGCCGGGCGGGGGCGGTGCCACCCTCCCCGAGCCGACGGCATTTGGCATGAAGCTGACGTCGGCCCGCATCAACCTGCCCGAGGCCATCAAAGCGCGAGGCAAGGCCACGCTCGAAATCGAGTGGAACCACAAAGTACCCGGCGGCCCGGGCGCCAATCACCGCATGATCCAGCGCTGGGCGGACACGCTGTACCAGCCGACGCAGTGGTATCCGCGCGTGGCCGTGTACGACGACCTCCGCGGTTGGGACACCGAGTTGTACCTCGGCCCAGCCGAGTTCTACAACAATTTTGGAACCTTTGACGTGAGCATCGACGTGCCCGCAGGTTGGATTGTGAGCGGGACGGGCGTTCTCCAGAATCCGAACGAAGTGCTGACGCCCACGGCGCGCGAGCGGTTGGCGCGCGCGCTGACGACTGACGAAGAGACGATGATCGTCGACTCCGACGAGGTGGGGCCGGGCAGAGCGACGGCCGCCCCAGCGTCGGGCGATCGGCTCGTGTGGCGCTTTCACGCGGACACCGTGAACGACTTCGCCTGGGCCACCGCGAAGAAGTTCAACTGGCGCTCACTGCGTGCCAACATCCCCGGCAAGGGATTCGTTCCGGTGCACATGTACTACCTGCCGGGACGCGCGGCCTCGTTCCAAAACGCCGGCACGCTGACGCGTCACGCGCTGGAGTTCTATTCCGAGCTCTGGTTCCCGTACCAGTTCCCGCAGCTCACGCTCCAGGATGGTCCTAGCGCGGGCATGGAGTACCCCATGGTCATCAACTCCAACCAGGGCGCCGCCGATCACGAAGCGGCGCACCAGTGGTGGCCGATGGTTGTAGGGAACAACGAGACGTGGTACGGATGGATGGACGAAGGCTTCAACTCGTACATGAACATCCTGTCGGGGGCCCACCGGGGCGGACGAGCGCCGAACCTCGACGGCCCAGGCCGCGCGTATGGCAACGTCAGCGGCGACGAGAACGAGCAGCCGATGATGGCGAATTCGAACTACGGCGGCGCGCGCTGGTCATTCATGACGTACTCCAAGGCGCCCCAGATGCTTTCGATGCTGGGCGGTGTTGTCGGGAGCGATACGGCCGTGCAGCGCGCCCATTCGGATTGGGGCAAGGCGTGGCTCTTCAAGCATCCGTCGCCGTGGGACTACATGTTCTTCATGAACAACGCGCTCAGGTCCAAGGCCGGCGACCTGAGCTGGTTCTGGAACTACTGGCTCTTCACGACCGAATCGGTGGAAGGCACGCTCGTGTGCGGTGATGTATCCGGTGCCCGGCCGTCGATCACGGTGCGGCAAAACGGCCAAATGCCGTCGCCGATTGTGATGCGCGTGGACTTCGCTGACGGCCCGCAGGCCATCAAGCCAATGGCGAACAGCGTGATGGCCGGCGACAAGGCAGCGATTGTGACCTGGCCGGCTGACGTGTGGTTCGCAGGGGACAAGACGTACAAGGCGCAACTCAACTTCGGCGGGCGCAGGATCGAAAAGGTCACGCTGGATCCCGGTGGCCGCTTTCCGGATAAGGACGTCACCGACAACCAGTGCCCGCGTGGTACGCCGGCCCTTCCATAAGAGGACGTACCGCATGCACGGACTACGGACTACGCCGAAAGGTCTGACCCTCGCGCTGCTCCTTCTCATGGCGCCCATGGCGTCACGTGCCCAAGCGCCGAACAAAGTGGATCTCACTGGCAAATGGGCATTTTCGGTCGTGACGGAAAATGGCACCGGTACACCGTCGGTGACGTTCCAGCAGAAAGGTGATTCGCTCACCGGCCACTACTCGTCGCAGGTCTTTGGCGAAGTGGAATTCAAAGGCACCGTGAAGGACGGCAAGATCACGTTCGCGATGTCGCCGTCGGTGCAGGGGCAATCGCTCACCGTGACCTACACGGGCACCGTGGAATCCGCGGACGCCATCAAAGGCTCTGTGGACCTCGGCGGATTCGGCACCGGTACGTTCACAGGGAACCGGCAGAAGCCCTGATGCACGTCAGGCACGCGCTTCTCGCCGCGTTCGTGTGCGCGCTCTCGGTGAGGGTGGGTGGGGCGCAATGCGCCGATGGAAGCGCTCCGCCCTGCGTCCGCATCCCTGCGCGGTCTGTCGCAGTGCTTCCGTTCAGGAGTGATTCGGCGCAGCAGTACTTCGCCGACGGCGTCGCCGACGCAATCATCAATGCGCTCGCGCAGCTCGGTAACGTCAAGGTCATCAGCCGCACCTCGTCGTTCGCGTTCAGGGGCCGCGAGGTGGACCTTCGCACCATCGCTGACAGTCTCGGCGTCGCCAAGATCGTCGAGGGGAGCGTCCAAAAGGTGGGCGACCGCATCCGGGTCACTGCCAACCTCACGGATGCGAAGTCCCGATCAACCGAGTGGTCTCAACGATTCGACAACACCGTCGCCAACGTGTTCGAGCTGGAGGATTCGGTGGCGCAGGCGATTGCGAGTCGCGTCGGCGGCAAGGCTTCAACTGCACAGCGCCAGCTCGCGAAGACCAACGTGGAAGCCAACGATCACTACGCGCGGGGCCGCGCCGCGCTGTACCGTCGCGATGCGCCGTCAATTCTCGCGGCCATCGAAGCGTTCAGGCAATCGATTCGGGCGGATTCTCGCTACGCGCCGGCCTACGCTGGCTTGAGCTCGGCGTACAGTCTCTACCTCGTGCTTGTCGTTTGGCCGGCCCTGTCCAAGGCCACCTCACCCGACTCGACGTACGGGTGGGCGGCCCGGTCACTTGCTGCCGCCAATCGCGCGATCGCGCTGGACTCAAGCTTGGCGGAGGGTTGGGCTGCGCGCGGCTACCTCAAACTGTTCGCCTCCACGACGCCCGACGATACGGAGCGCGACCTCCGACGCGCCCTGGAAATCAGGCCGAGCTATTCGGACGCGTACGGTTGGCTCGCGCAGCTACTCGCGTTCAATGGCCGCGCGCCTGAAGCGATGGAACCCGCCACGCGGGCGGTCGAGTTGGATCCCATGTCCATAGGCTTGCGGATGGGATATTCGTCGACAGCATTCGCGTCGCGTGAGTATGCCCGAGCGTTTGAGCAAGCCCGTGCCGTGCGAATGACCCGACCCGAACTGGCGCCCGCGGCAGAGTGGGAGGCGTTGGCACTGCTGATGCTCGGCCGATCAGCCGATTGCTTGGCAATTCCAGGCCTGCCAGTCGGGCTCGACGCCCTGTGTCTCCATGCGGCTGGTCGCGGTGCCGAAGCCGCATCGCGTGTGACAGCGCTCGCCGAGGATTGGGAGCGCGGGGGCCATGCTACATATCAAATGGCGAACATCATCTACTACTTCGGGTACTCCGGACAGGTCGACGAATTCAAGAGATGGCAGTTGCTCCATTTCGAGCGGTTTCCCCTGAGCGGTACTTTTCATTTCGGCGGATTGTATGACGCGCTGTTCCGCCAGGAAGACGTGACCGCTCGCGTCCACGTTGAGGGACTGAGGCAGGCAGCGTGGGCCCGGGTCGTGCGCGAGAGCCGGGTCGTGGGGCTGCCGTAGCGCAGCAGCATTGGGGCGCTGACCTCAGCGTGCACCGCATTGGCGTGGTACGGCGCGCATCCGTTTGATGCTGGAGCGGCGGCCTGACAAGGCATCTTGCTTCCTCGACGCCACCCAGAGTCAAGGCCATGATCCTCAATATGTACAAAATGCATAATCCGGATATATTGCAGACTATGCCAAACCACCGCATCCCGGCCACCGAGGCCCGAGAGAGGCTCGCCGACATCCTCAACGACGTGGCGTTCCGCGGCGAACGCGTCCTGCTCGACCGCCACGGGAAATCGGTCGCTGCGATTGTGTCCGTTGAGGATCTCGAACTCCTCGAACGCCTGGAAGATGAGATGGACTTGGCGGCCGCACGGAAGGCCATCGCCGACAAGGGGCCCGGCATTTCCTGGAAGGACCTGAAAGCCGAACTGGGCATCTAGCCCACGCCGGTCGCGTCATGGCCTACACGGTCACCATCAGCCGCCCGGCGGCCAAGGACATTCGCGCGCTGGATGACGCCACTCGGCGCAGAGTGGGGCAGCTTCTCAATGCGCTGGCAGCCGACCCCAGGCCCGACGGCGTCCGCAAACTGAGCGCTAGCGAGAGCATCTACCGGCTGCGCGTGGGGGACTACCGCGTCCTGTACCAGATCGTGGACCGTCGGCTGCTGGTACTCGTCGTGCGGGTACGGCACCGGCGTGAGGCCTATCGCTAGCTGGCCGGACGGAGTTGTTGTGACCGCTTCCTCGACGCACTATTGAGCCAATCGGGACTCACCCCAAAAGGACGCTCGCATCATGTCGTACCGCCCGTTGATGCGCCCGCTCATCGCGGCCTTGGCCATCGGCACCATCGCCACCGCGGCCGCCTTCACCTTCGACCGCAGCGCTGAAGCCACAACGACACAACTCAACTTCGGCGGACGCAAGATCGAGAAGCTCACGCTTGATCCGGGCGGGCGTTTCCCTGATCGGGATGCGAGCGACAACCAGTGTCCGCGCGCGACGCCGGTTGTTCCGTAATCCGTAATCCGCAATCCGTAGACCGTACTTCGAGAGGAGATCATGAAAAAGTCGATTCGCATGCGGTGGCTGATGGCGCTGGTTGGCATCTCGCTGCTTCCAGTGATGTCCTCGGCGCAGGCATCCAAGACAGACCTCACAGGGAAGTGGACGTTCTCCGTCACCACCGACAACGGCACGGGCACGCCCACCGTATCTCTGGCGCAGAAGGGCGACTCGCTCAGCGGCAACTACTCGTCCCAGGTCTTCGGCGAGCAGGCGATCAAGGGCGCGGTCACCGGGAACAGGATCGCGTTCATGTTCACCGCCTCGCTTGAGGGGCAATCGCTGATTGTTCGCTACACCGGTACGATCGAAGCGGACGGGACGATACAGGGCGGCGTAGACCTCGGCGGACTTGGTAGCGGGACGTTCACGGCCACTCGGCAGAAGCCCTGAAGTTGAGTCGGCTCGCGTCAAGGTCGAGGACGACGATGGCGTTCCTCCTGGCCACCGGTGCGTTCGCAGCCTGCTCATCGTCGCCCAAGGCGCCGCCGATCACACGCGCCTCATTCGCGTTCCCGGTGGACACGCTTCGAACTGCGTCCGCGGGCAACGGTGTGATGCAGCACTTCCTCTACTCTCGCAGCGGTCCCTGGGCGGTCAACGTGCTCGACGTACAGTTGAGCGCATGCCTCAACGCCGTTGCTGCCAAGGGCGCACTGAGTGCGGTCGGTCGCGTGAAGACCTCTGTAATTCTGAATGGCCTCGACCGGCAGCGCGATGTCGTTGGCGGGGTGAACGCTGATTTTTTCTCGCTGCAGAACGGCGTGCCCGCGAACCTGTTCGTCATGAACGGGCGCGTGATAACGCCCCCGTCGGGCAAACCGGTGTTTGCGGTCGACTCCGCCGGTGCCCCCCACATCCTCGCCTACGCCTCCATCGGCGACGCGTTCGCCGTGGACGATCCCATGTTGGCGACGGTCTCGCTGGCGCCGTTTCATCCGCGAGAAGCCGTGGGCGGCAGGCCGCGGCTCCTGCGCGACAGCGCCATCGTGCCCGAGGTGGATACCGAGGGCCAGCCGGGGTTTGCCACCGGCCGGCATCCGCGCACCGCGGTCGGAATTTCATCCAACGGCAAGCGATTGCTGCTGGTCGTCGTGGACGGCCGGCGCGCAAGCTACAGTGACGGCATGACGCTCCGCGAACTCGCCAACCTCATGCGGGCACTCGGTGCGCGCGACGCGCTCAACCTCGACGGCGGCGGCTCAACCACCATGCTGATCGAGAATCCGAGCACCCGTCAACTCGAGATCGTGAACCGGCCGTCAGACCCGCAGGGCGAGCGAACGGTGGGTAACGCGCTCGCGGTCGTTCGGGACTGTCGCAGGTAGCCAGCGCGATAGTGGAGCGCATGGCGGGCATCGTGATGGCCCGGCTTCTGGCTAGCGCTCGTACTCCCCGGTGATGAACATGCCGTCACCGCCGTCCGGCTCGACGTAGGCGATTCCCGCCAATTCCGCGTCGAGTTCGCGTCGTCGCGCGCGGATGTCCTCAAGCAGTTGCGGTGTCACCCGGTCGAGGTCGTCCGCCACGGCGTCGATCGCCGCGTCAGCAACGTCGAATCGCCTCACCACTGCGGCCTTGAGTCGCGCGAAATCATCCGCCGAAAGCGCCTCGGTGAGGATTTCCACGGCGCCGGCGGCTTGATACAGGGATTCGCCCACATGCCAGAAGGCGAGCGCGAACTCGTTCCAGCGCGCGTCGCCCACGGCGTCGAGCAACGCGGCCTCATCGGGAGCCGATACCCCGGTGAGCTTCATGCGCTGTGAGTCGAACTCGGGTGCGCGCTTGCGGTGCACTGATCGGACGTCTTCGGCCATGGCGAAGCTTAACCAGCACCAGCGCCGATTTGACTTTCCCCTCCGGCAGGTGCTAACTCATTGGATGCGAACACTCTGGCTCGGAGCCCTGACCGTAGCCGTTCTCGTGGTACCGTCTGCGGCACAGGAGGCCACCGCCGCGCCACCTCAGGATTCCGGGCAGACCGTCACACCTGTGTTCGAGGGCTGGTACAAGAACCCTGACGGCAGCTTCAGCCTCTCTTTCGGCTACTACAACAGGAACGTCGCCGAGCGGGTGGATGTCCCTGTCGGCGCGGCCAACAGCATTTCGCCGGGCAACGCCAACCAGGGCCAGCCGACGCATTTTGCCCCAAGGCGTCATTGGGGCGTGTTCGCCGTGAATGTCCCGGCGAATTTCGGCAACAAGAGGGTCGTCTGGACGCTCACGTTTCGCGGCAAGACCTACGCGATTCCGGGCCATCTGAACCCTGCATGGGAAATCGATGCGCTCGAAGGCGAGGCTGGCTCTGGCAACACACCGCCGGCGATTCGATTTGACTCGACCGGTCCCGCAGGACGCGGCCCGGCTGGCGTGTACGGTCCACCGATGCGCGCAAAGGTCGGTGCGCCCCTTACGTTGAACCTGTTTGTTGAGGACGACGGCAGGGCAGACCGCAGTATCGCGTCCGAGGGACGGGTCAACATGCCCATCAACCTGACGTGGTTCGTGCATCAGGGAGCGGCCGCGGCCGTGTTCGCTACTCCGACGCTTCAGTCACAGGTGCCGGTGGGGAAAGCGTCAACGACGGCGACGTTCTCCCAAGCCGGCGAATACACATTGAGAGTGCGCGCCAACGATGCATCCGGCGTGGATGGGGCAGGGCATGCGCAGTGCTGCTGGACCAACGCGTTCGTGAAAGTGACGGTCACTCCTTAGGGGGAGGGTTATGAAGCACTACCGCTCTGTCATCCCGAGCGCTGCGAGGGATCTGCAGTGGGTGATTACGCTGATCGCGTTCGCAGTGCCAGCGTCGGCTCAGGCGCCGCATGCTCAGCTCGCGATCAACAAGCTGAATCTCGCGCCAGTCACGTTCAGCAAGGACGTGGCACCCATTCTCCAGAAGAAATGCCAGGACTGTCACCGGCCCGGATCTATCGCGCCGATGTCGCTCGTGGACTATCCGGACGTCGCCAAGTACGCCACGAAGATCAAGATGCGCGTGCGTGATCGCACGATGCCGCCGTGGCATATCGACAAGAGCGTCGGCATCAAGGCCTTCAAGAACGACCGCTCGCTCACTGACGCTGAAGTGGAGACGATCGTGAGCTGGGTGGACGGCGGCGCGACGCAGGGTGATCCCAGGGATGCGCCGAAACCGCTCTCGTGGCCCGATCCGGACATCTGGGGTCTCAAGCAGCAGTTCGGCGAGCCCGACATGATCATCAAGTCGGAGCCGTACAGCGTGAACGCCACGGGCCAGGACAAATGGTGGCGGCCGGTTGTGCCCACCAACCTCAAGGAACCGCGTTGGGTACGCGCCATCGAGGTCAAGCCGTCGCTCGCGGGGCGCAAGTCGGTGCACCATGTGCTCACCCTGCTGGAGCAGCGGGAAGAGGGTGGCCTCACCGGACTCGCCAGCACCATGCACCACGCGACCGGTGGGCGTCAGACCGCCGGCCTCTTCATGGAATGGGCCATCGGCAAGACCGGCGAGATCTTCAACGACAACGCCGGCAAGTTGCTGCTGCCCGGATCGAACATTCGCTGGGAAGTGCACTACTACTCCACGGGCGCGCCGCTCAAGGACGACGTCGTCGAACTGGGCGTGTGGTTCTATCCCAAGGACTACGTCCCGCAGAACCGTACGATCCTGACGATGTACAACGCCGCGCGCGGTTCCGAGCTCGACATTCCGCCCAACGACACCGCGACGACGGAGAACAGCTTCACGCTGCGGGCGCCGGCGCGCATCGAAAACTTCCAGCCGCACATGCATATGCGCGGCAAGTCATTCTCCATGGAAGCCACGTATCCCGACGGCACCAAGGAACTGCTGAGCAAGGTGAGCAACTTCCAGTGGCGCTGGCACGTGAACTACATCTTCGCGGACTCAGTCGCGCCGCTGTTGCCCACCGGCACCGTGCTCAAGTTCACTGCGCATCACGACAACACGAAGGCCAACAAGAACAATCCGGACCCGGCGCAGTGGGTGGGCTGGGGTGACCGTACCGTGGACGAGATGGCGCACGTGTGGGTCGACGTCACGTATCTCGAGCAGGCGGACTTCGACAAACTCGCGGCCGCCCGCAAAGCCAAGAAAGTGGTGCCGTAGCCTATCCGGCCGAAGGCCGGCTTATCCGCGCGTAGCGCGGCCTATCACGTACTTGGTGGTACGACATCCCGCGGCACGAAATTCGACAGGAACAGGCGCTCTTCCGGTGTGAGGGCGCCTATTCCGTTTGTACCGGCCTTGTCCAGCAGACGAGTCACCTCGCCGCGGTTCACCTCGTGCACTTTGGCGGCGTCGATTGACTGCCAGCTCTCCACACGCTTGTTCACCTCGGGCGGTCCGGCCACCGCACGCTTCTTGAAGTCGGTGCGGCCGCGCTCCCACCACTTGAGGTAGAGCCACGCGCCCACGAATCCGCCCAGGTGTGCGAAGTGCGCAGTGTTGCCGCCGCTGCCACCGAAGCCGCTCCACACCGACATCAGGGTCATGATGATGACCATGATGCGCGCCGGCACCGGGATGATGCCCCAGACCATGATGATGTTGTCCGGCCAGAAGCGCGCAAACGCGAGCATGATGCCGAACACGCCGCCCGACGCGCCGATCACCGCCGAGCGCGACGAGAAGATCATCGACAGAAGCGCGCCTGCGATGCCGCTCAGGAAGTACAGCACCAGGAAGCGCCGTTCGCCCATCCGCGTCTCAACCGCGGACCCGAAGAAATACAGGCCCAGCATGTTGAACAGGATGTGCATCATGCCGCCGTGCAGGAACATGTACGTCACGAAGGTCCACGGACGCATGAGCGCAAACGGCGGATAGAACGCCAGCGCGTTGGCAAATCCCGGCACCGTGTTCTGTACGAAGAACGCGATGACGTTGGCGATGATGAGGGTCTGGACGACTCGACTCACGCGGGCGGGGCAGGGAGATGAATGACAGCGATCGGCGTTAAGATAGTGGCCACGTGGCTCATCGCGGCGGTGAGCGCGAGGCGCGATATTATTAGCCAGAGCGAGCGCGCACCGTAGCGGCGCTTCGCCATGCCCGACACACCGGAGAAACCATGAAGGTCACGAAGCTCTGCTGCATCGCCGCCGTTTCGCTGGCGCTCACAGCCTGCGCGAAGACAGACGAGGCGCCCCCGCCGGAGAAGACGCGGGCGCAGAAGGACAGCGCCATTGCCAACAGCGGCCTTCCCGGCGCAAAGGGAGTTGCGGGCGCGATGAGTGTCGCCGATTCCGCCAAGGCCCGCCAAGCCGCTTTGGACTCTGCGTCGAAGCCGCAGTTCTAGTCACTAGTCACTAGTCACTAGTCACTAGTCACTAGTCACTAGTCACTAGTCACTCTTCATATATTCCACCACATGAAACGCAAATCGCCTCGCGGCATCCCCGACTTTTCCAAGAAGCCCAAGGGCTTCAACGCCAAGGGCAATCCAGCCGATGTGCAGAAGATCGCGCCGCCGGTTGCGCCCAAGGCTGTGAACGCCAAGCCGCCGTCGACGTCGGTCAAGTCAGGCATGCGCGGCGTCTAGCAGGTGATCGTCCCGCCGGTCGCAGCCATGTTGCTCGCGGCCGGCACGGTGTCGATGGCGGCCGCGATTTACAACGAGCGACGGATGCACCGGCATCGCCAGCCGGGAGTGACCTACGCGCAGGCCACGTTCCGCAAGGACGGCGCGTGGCGCCGAGCGGACATGTTCACGCCGGAGGGGCTGCGCTACCAGCGCCTCGCTTCCGGATTTGGGGTGCCCGGCGCGCTCCTGTGGGTGGCCGGGCTCATCGCGTGGGCCTTGTCAACCTGAGCATCGAACCACCACTCCCCAAGCGCGGCATGGAGATCTCCCGCTCGTTAGGGAAAGTGTCTACAAAAGCGAGTCACCTTCCGCCGTCAGCAGCAATTGCTCGTTAGGGCGCTCACCACGAGATATTGAGAAGGCGCTGCACACGGCGCTGCTGAATAAAGTTTGTGAACCCGGCATCGTACGGTTCAAAGTTTCCTCGAATGCCGGCACGGTGTAGGTTCGCTGCTGTTTCAGCGGCGGCGCCAGAATCACCGCACACGCAGATGCCGTCGAGTTTGCTCTTCAGGTTCTCCTTGAGCAGGCTGAGGAACTGTGCTTCCGCGCCTCGCCAGCCGATGGTCAAAAGGGTCGTCACTCTTGGGAGGGTGGCTTTCAGCACATCGGTGTGCTTTGGGGGGCACTCAAAACTGTTCTTGTCCTTGACCGGAATGGCGATTGCCGGGAGTGCGATGTGGTTGTCAACTGTACTTGGAATTGGGCTGTCAGCCATCACGATTTCGCCAGGCTTGGGGAGGTCGCGAATTCGTTCGACAATCTGTCGTGCGACCGTCCAGCCACCGCTGCTGAATTCATGACTGTCCAGCTTGGCAATTCTCCGAGCCCAATTCACCGATCCGTGAAGCTTCACCAGTTGATAGCCCGTCGGATTGATGTAGTCCCCGAGGTTTCGATACACCTGACGGCGATTCGACAGCGCGTTCTCGATGAGACGATCGTAATTGAACGTGACGAAGAGAGGGCGCTCTCGATCCCCGCGATGGCGTTCAAACTCATCGATCAGCGCCATGAGGTTGGTCGGCAATTGTCTGCCAGCGTACCACTCAGCTTCGCATTCGTGAATGATCGCCTGGATGTAGAAGCGGATCGCTGCTAGTTGGTTGGTTCGATGAGGGTAGGTGGACTGCTCACCGGCGTAGACGCCGAGAACGTCCTCAACCGACTGGCCGTTCTCTCGCTTGAATAGACGCGTTGCCACTTGAAGGACTTCCGGCAGGCCACGCTGTATTTCCTCGAAATGAGGTCGCGGCTCAAAAAGCTGATCTGCAAGGGGAAGCCGATGCGGCTGTGTGGTTCCAACGGGCCGCGTTGGGATGGAATCGTATGAGGCGCCCGCGCCAACAACGACGAGAAGCAATTGCGTGACCTACTGTGGTTAGAGTCGCCCTAACGCCCGCAATTCTGCTGCGGCGCGATCATAAAGAATGCGGCAGGCGAGCGCAGCGAGCCAGCCGCTTCCGACAGTGGCGCCGCCAGCAATTGCTCGTTATGCAGCACCAATGATCGCCTCGTTCGAGTGCCGACCACGGGAATAGTTCATCTGCGACTAGGGTTTGGCGGTAACAGGTCCAGTCGCTGCCGGCGCAACCGGCCGACTTTGCGCGACCACCGAGGCGGCCAGGGCGACGACAGCGGCGGCGAACAGCAGGGACGTGACCCAATAAAGGATACCTGCCGCGAGTTGCCACTTGTGAAGCGAGCGCGTGGCGGCACGAACTACTTCAAATGCGACGTTCTCCGGTGATTTCTGCGCGAACGCGGCCGCGGCCTCCTCGGCGGACTTTCCTTCAAAGGCGCCGATCATCGTCTGGAACATCGTCTCTCGCGTCTTGTGGTACTTTACGGAACTCTCATTGACATGCTGGTAGGCCTTACGCCAAACGGCGATGTCATCCGTTGCCTGCGGTACCTGTACTTCCGGCCAGAGGCGAAGCATCTGTTCGCGAATCTCTGCGGCAGTCCAGAACTCCTGGAGCTCTGGCGCCTCGACAAACTCGAAGAGGAAGGCAGACGCGTGTGAGCGAAACTGCAGGAGAATAGTGTTGTGCTTTTCCTGAGCAACCTGGCGGATCAGCCGCTGCGCCACGCCGGCGAGCACGGCTCCAGCAAGTGCGACGACAAGGCCATTTCGGAGTATTGGCGCGACCTGAAGCGGAGAGTCCTTCGCGGCCAGAATCGCAATCAGCGCGCTGCACAAGCCAACTATCCAGACAACCGTCTGAACGGTCTCCGCAAACGCTTGCCCAGCGACCCGTATTTGCTCAGGAGTCGCCTTCGTGATGAGGGCAGCTTGTTGCTCAGTTAGGGGCTTTAGGGCCATCTATGGCTCGTTGGGCTGCGGGCAGCAACGCGAACAAGCAGTTCGAAGCAGCACTATTCGAGCACCCACACAAGCTTGACGAACCTTACTAGCAATGCGAGGACGATGAGGCCAGCGACAGAGTAGAGCAGGCCCCATCCCCAAATGGCTGTGCGATTCTGGACATGCTCGTGAGCGTCTATCAATGGCTTGATCTTGGCTCCGACCAAGTACACGGCGACCGCAACGCACCAAGTGACGAATAACCCCGCCACAATCAGCACAGCGATTAGCAATGCCCCGCTCATTTCAGGCCTGCTCCACAATTGATATCAGAGAAATGAGTCCCGAACGCATGACGTTGGCAGCAAAATCAGTTTCGGCGTGCCTGTTCCAGTCGGCAAGCTGACTGGCCTGCAGTTTCCGTCCGTGCGGCTCCAGTGAGTCGTATTCGGCTTGAGTGATCTCAGGAAGTCGCCACGCGACTCCTGGTTGAGGCACCATGGGACTCATAAAGCGCGTATACACGCCGACACCCCCGGTTGTATCTGTCCGGCTTGAATGTGCGCTTCAAGATTGCGAAGTGTGCGCAGTCCTCGGCACGGCATGTCATAGGCCGCTTGGTCGTCCAGCCAGGCCTCACGTTTGCCAGCCTCGCGACTCAGCACTTGCCAAGTGGATTCGAACCCAAGGATGAAGGCAAAGGCCAAGTCGCTCACGAACGTATCACACCTGCGCGGATCTCGCACCACCATGCACGCCCAGTCAAACGCGTCGAGCCTTCGTTCAAGTTGATCGAGCTTGCCCCAAGCCTTTGTGACTGAGGTCGTGGCTGGCCGGTGAACCAACTGACGCGCGAGGACGTCGAATTGAGGGAGTGGCACCGAATCGTAAACTGCTCCGGATATCATCATCGGTCCGCCAAGGCCCGGGGAGCCAACATGCGGTCTGCATAACGCCTGCAAATCTGTTGCGGCTCGCCATCAACAATTCGGCAACCGAGCGAAGCTAGCCAGCCGCTTCCGTCTAGCACCGACAGCAGCTGTTTAGCATTCCCACTTACGGGATGTGACTTCCTTGAGGAGTTCGCGCTGTGCTTCTGGTGACTTCATCTGATTCTGGCGAATCATAAGGCGAAGCTGCTCAAAGCAGCGGACGTCTAGGCGATCAATAAACTCCGCCGAGCGTGCGCCGATTTCGCGCTCGGTCCACTCAAAACTCCAGGCATTTAGGAGCATCTCGTAGCCATGAAGGCGCTTCTCGATGACATCTAGCTGCCTCAGCAGTGAAGTGTCCCTGACCAAGTCCAATTTCGCCCAAACGCCAATCCCATTGAGGGATTCGCTGAGAGTGATTCCGACGAGGTACCTCGTTGGCTTGGCGCATTCGCGCGAATCACACAGTCCGAACGACGTGACCCGGAGCCGATAGAACGCGGAGTCGGTGCCGACAATGAGACGCGTTCCTGCTGAGTTGCGAATGGCTGCGCTGAGCGCGGCCTCGACCTGTCCTGAAGTGTTGTTGGTGAACACGGCAACAGGGACTCGGAAAGCCTGCGCCGGCAAGTGGCTTGACAGGGCAATGATGGCGAGTCCTGCCAAAACTGCCGTTATCCTGGGCATGGAAGACCGTGAATGCGGTTAAGTGCTGCATAACGCCCGCAATTCTGCTGCGGCGCGACCACAAAGAATGCGGCAGGCGAGCGCAGCGAGCCAGCCGCTTCCGACAGAGGCGCCGACAGCAGCAATTGCTCGTTAGCAGGCGCTAATACGACGTCTTCTGCTGAACAGTGTGGCAATAGGGACACTCAATGCTTCCGAAGAGATTGGATACGGTAAAGGCGCTGAGGGAGTCAGGATGGTTGAACTCCTTCCTGCAACTTACGCATGTTTGCTTCTTCTGAAACATTGAGCTTGCCACTGTCATGTAGCCGGGCCAATCGATTCCCGTGAGGACGCCAGAGCTGACGATGGTCGCTGGCGTTGGTGGGTGTGCCAGTGCCTTTTGCCGCGTTTCAACGGCCGCTTTGAGCTCTTGGAGTCCCTTACGTTCTTTGTCGATGGCCGCTTTGGCATCACCTGTAGCCTTGTCGGAACGCGTGGTGGCGTCCTCAATACGCTTGGTTAGATCCGCGTGCAGCTGATCCGTTTGGCTTCTCACATCTCCCATAAGGGACTCGACTGCTGCGCGCATCTCGGAAACTGCGCCCGTCACAACCTGAGCGGCATCATTGAGAGTGGTTGCCCGCTGTTCTCGGAAGTCCTTGCCTTGGCGATAGAGAAGCCAGCCTGCGATGATTGCGCCAATCGTAAACAGGAGGCCCAAGCCAGATACCATGAGACTCCATGGATTGGTGGCGAGCGAAAGCTGACTGTTGACCTTCTCCAAAAGCGCGATGTAGAGGCTGTCCGACGCCCGGCCAGACGCCTGCGAAGCCTGCACGCTGTTGGATTGCGTCGGGACGGAGGTGCGCGCCTGAGCAGCGTTGGGCGACGCCGCCTTGGGGACTTCCTGACCGTACGCGGTGCAGGAGACCGACCAAACGATCGCCACTACCATCGGGAGACGACGGGTTAGTCGCATGAGCGCTGTCGAAACGAAGAGAGTCGTGAGAGTCCTGCTAACGCCAATTATGTGGGCGTGTTTACGCGCAAGACTGCGCGGTTCCTTGCAAACATCGAGCAAGATAATCCCACATAGGCGCGGCCGCGACGGTTATAAGTGTCACTAATGCATAATGTTGCAACACCATTGCGAGCATCGCGGCGCGCGTTAGGCTGCGAGACGAATGCGAGATAACACTCGCACGAAACGGTGGAGAGCCTGGACGACGCCGACGCAGCACCACCGTCCGGTGCCATCCGGCGACGTCAAAAACAGGCTGAGTCCGCATAGGTCATTTACGACTGATTTCCTTCTCCATTTCCACGAGCGCTGCCTTTGCAGCGGCGAGGATTGCGAGATGCTGGCCGGTCGGCGCCTGAAGCCCGCCGTGTCGCGCACCATTGCCGTTCCATGCCCCAGCCAGGCCGCCCAGCCGCGCTCCAGGGCCGCGCGGCGCGTTGAATCCGCCGCCACCGCCGCCGCCACCGGGGCCGGTCGGCGCACCAGCAACGCGCGGTGGCGCGACGAGGCCGAGCTTGAGCGCCAGTTCGTTCACGCGCACTGAGTCCGTCCCCTTCGCGGTGGCCATCTTCGCACGAAGGGCGGTCGTCGCGGTCGCGATCTTCGCCTGAACTTCCTGCGCTTCGAGCAGGAACGATTCGCGCGCCTTGTGCTCGGCCAGCGTCACCATCGCCGCTGGATCGCTGCGCACGTCAAACGTGCGCGACTGCTTGGCGCCGTCCACGTCCATCGTCACCGTGTAGCGACCCGGCGAGACATAGAACCCGCGCGGTCCGATGTTGTGCGCGGGAATCGGCAACGCCTGGCGTCCACCGCCACGCGCGCCGCCGCCACCTGCGCCACCCGCGCCAGGAGGCGGCACCATCGGGGCTTCGCCGCCACCAAACCCACCGCCAAATGCACCGCCAAATGCACCGCCGGCTGCCGGCGGCCAGCGCAGATCCCAATTGATGCGATGCACGGTGCCCACCGCGTTGGGGCCCGTCAGTTCGCGCACCACGCGGCCCGTGGCGTTGGTGACCGTGAACTTCACTGCCTGCGCCTGCTTGCCCAGGTGGTACGAGAACACGGCGCCCTCCGGCGGATTCTCGGCGGCGTAAATGCCGTGAGCGGCGGTGGACACGTCTGCCCAATAGTTGATGATGGTCGCCATTCGCACGTTGAACAGGTGCGCCGCCGCCGCTGCCACCGCTGGCGTCCACTCAGCGACCGTGGACGCGTCGTCCAGAATCCAGATCGCGCGTCCGTGCGTGCCCATCACGAGATCCTTGGTGCGCGGATGGACGATCAGGTCGTCAAAACGCGTCGTGGGCAGATTGCCTTTGAAGCGCGACCAGTTGGCACCGGAATCCGTCGTGAACCAGAGCGAACGCTCCGTGCCAGCGAACGCCACGTTGGGTTTGCCGGGATACTCAGCGATGCTGCGAACCGACGCGTCGGTCGCGAGCCCGTTCACGACACGCCTCCACGTCTTGCCGAAATCCGCGGTGCGGAAGATGTACGGCATGAAATCGCCAGCCCGGTGGTTGTCGAATGTCACCCACGCGGCGCCGCGCGACGCACTCGATGCGACGATGCGGTCCACGAACGTTCCGTTCCTCACGCCGGTGATGGCGCCGCTCAGTTCGTTCCACGTCTTGCCGCCGTCCTGCGACACTTGGACGTTGCCGTCGTCCGTGCCCACCCAGAGCACGTTAGCGTCGACCGGCGACTCTGCCATGGTGGTGATTTCGCTGAAGTTCGTCTCGCCGTCGTTGCGCGAGATTCGAATGTCGGTGTTGAGCACGCCGGCCATCAGCAGCGTGTCGCGACGGACCTGGCGCGTAAGGTCCTGCGTCGCCGTCCACGTCGAACCGAAATCGCGCGAAATGAGCAGCTTGTTGGCGCCCAGGTAGACCGTGCCCGCCTTGTGGGTTGAGGCGACGATCGGTGCGGTCCAGTCGTAGCGGTACACCTCGCCGGCTGGGGCGACAGGCTGGATGTCGTAGCGGTCGCCGGTTTCCGCGTCCACGCGCGTCAGGTTGCCGCCGCTCGATGTGGAGTACACGTAGCGATGACCCTTCTTGTCCACGGCGTGGCCCGTTCCGTCGCTAAAGCCGATTTGGCGCCAGTCTGCGTTGAGGATGCCAAGCCAGCGGTGCGTTGAACTCGGGCCCATGAACGAATGGGCGTCCTGAAGTCCGCCGTAGATGTAGTACGGGTCGCGATCGTCCACCGCGATGCGGTAGAACTGTGCGATCGCAAAGTTGTTGATGCGCGTATACGTGTAGCCGCCGTCCCAGCTCTCGTGCAGGCCGCCGTCTCCGCCAAGCAGCACGTGCTTGGTGTTGGCTGGATTGATCCACAGCGAGTGGTGGTCGTCCTTGAGGCCCAGGTCGTACGTGGGCGAATTGGGCATACCGATGAACGTGGTGCCGCCGTCTTCGCTCCTGGATGGTTGTACGCCCATGAGCCAGACGATCTTGTCGTTGGTCGGGTCGATGAACGGCTTGCTGTAGTACATCGGACGCGGATTCGAGCGGCTTGCCAGCGTCCACGTCGCGCCAGCGTTCTCAGAGCGGTAGGTGCCGCCCGCACCCGGATGTTCGACGGTCGAGATCAGAACGTTGGGGCTGGACTTCGACACCGCGATGCCGATACGGCCTTTGTCGCCCGCCGGGAATCCGTTCTCCGTCTTGTTCCACGTCGCGCCACCATCGGTGGACTTGTACAGCGCGCTTCCCGGACCACCGCCATTGAATCCAAACACACTGCGGAGGCGCTGATACAGCGCGGCGTACAGGACGTTTGGGTCGCGCGGGTCAGCCGCGAGTTCTGACGCTCCGGTCAGCGAGTCAACGAAGAGCACGTTGTGCCACGTGCGACCCGCGTCCGTCGTCTTGAAAACGCCGCGTTCCATGCTCGGCTTCCAGAGATGGCCCACAGCGGCGACCCACGCGATGTCCGGATTCGTCGGGTGCAGAATAACGCGGCCGATTGATCCCGTTTCCTTGAGACCGATGTACGTCCAGGTCGCGCCCGCGTCCGTGGAGCGATACACGCCGCCGCCCCACGACGAACTCTGCCGGTTGTTCTGCTCGCCGGTGCCGGCCCACACGATGCGCGAATCGCCGGCGAAGATGGCGATGTCACCAAACGTGTTGTCGGGCTGGCCATCGAAGATCGGCGTCCACGTCGTGCCCTTGTTGGTCGTCTTCCACATGCCGCCGGACGCCGCGCCGATGTAGATCGTCGACACTTCACGCGGGTCCACCTCGACGTCGTGGATGCGGCCGCCCATCACGGCGGGGCCCACGGAGCGGAACGTCAGCGCGTCAAAGGGAGATTGGGCGGACAGCGGAAGGGCGACGGCCAGGACCAGCAGCAGGGAATTACGCACGAGCGGAATCCTTGGAAGGGTGGACGCCAAAATATGCGCCATTTGTCATTCCGAGCGAAGCGAAGGACCTGCGCGAGTTCGTTGTGATTCGCGCGCCTACACTATGGCCCCGAAAAGCCGCCCAACCAGCATGGTGACCGCCATCGCGGCCACGCCCAGGAACGCGACCCGGAGTGCTCCGCGCACCATCGATGAGCCGGCCAGCCAGGCAGCGGCCGCTCCAAGCACGGCGAGCAGCACAATCGTCGACGCGATAATCGCCGTCACCATCGTTCCCTGAGGCGCGAAGGCAGCGATGAGCGCCGGCGGCGCGGCGCCAACCGCAAACGCCGCCGCCGATGCAAACGCGGCCTCCCCCGGTCGTGCGCGCATGTGGTCGTGAATGCCCAGTTCATCGCGGGCGTGCGCCCCCAGTGCGTCGTGCGCCATGAGCTGGTCCGCCACCTGAAGCGCCAGGTCTCGATGCACGCCCCGCTTCTCGTAGATCTCGGCGAGCTCCGAGCGTTCAAATGCCGGCTCGGCTGCCAGATGGCGCTTCTCCAGCGCGAGGTCCGCCTCCTCAGTGTCTGCCTGCGAAGACACCGACACATATTCGCCCGCCGCCATCGAGAGTGCGCCCGCCACCAGTCCGGCCACCGCGGCCAGCAGGACAGCGCCGGCGCTCGGCTTCGCGGCGGCTACACCGACCACGAGACTGCTGGTCGAGATCAACCCGTCGTTGGCGCCGAGTACCGCGGCGCGCAACCAGCCTACTCGGCCCGTGCGGTGTCGCTCAGCCTGCATGCGTCACTCCCAGCGGAAGACCCGGGTGGAAATGGCAGTATACACGCCGAACAGCACCACCAGCATCGCCGCGCTCTCCCAGTGAGCGATCCACCCTCGGCCGTCCCAGATGCCGTAGAGGAGCGTGACCGCGTGGGTCGTTGGCATGAACGCGCCCGCCACTTTCAGGAACGATGGGAGACTCTCCGCGGAAAAGAAAAGGCCGGACAGTGCCAGCATCGGGTACAGGACCATCGCGCCGACCATCTGCGCGAATCGCGATGTTGGCACAACGCTGGCCAGTACGAAGCCCACCGACAGGATGCTCATTGTGCTCAAGACCACGCCAAGCGTGAAGCTCAGCGTGTTCACCTGCACGACGCCCGGGAACATTCGCCGGCCCGCGATGAGGAGAACGATCAGGCTCAACACCGCGTAGCCCAGCTTCACGAGGACGTGTGCGCCAAGAATTGTCACCGGCGACAGCGGCGTCGCGCGCAGACGCTTGAGAATTCCGCCTTCGCGATAGATGGCAATGATCTGGAGCAGCGACTGCACCGCGTTGATGGCGATCACGATGGCGGCGAAGATCGCGGAGTTGAACGGGGTCGCGGCCGCCACGGCATCCTGCGGGCGGCCCACGCCGAATGCGCGCCCCAGGATGATGAACATGATCGCGGGCATGATCAGCGTGACGACGAATCCGCCCGGCTCGCGCGCGAAGATCTTCGCCTCGAGCCATGACAGCTTCCAGAACCCGCGCAGGGAGGGGAATCTCATTCGCGAATCCCGTGACCCGTGAGTGTCAGGAACACGTCCTCGAGGGTCGGAATCTCGGTGCGAAAGTCCAGCACATGGATGCCTTCCTTCGCGATCCGGCTGATGACCGAGGTGACGAAGTCATCTCCTGTGCCGCGCACCCGATACGTCATCGATCCGATCTCGCCCACTTGCTCGACGTTTCCAAGCAGGTGAATCCGATCCGCAGCATTCGCGGCATTCGCGATTTCGGTATTCGCGATAGAGAAGACGACCGAGCGCTGCGGACAGTGCCGCTTCACTAGCTCGGCCGGCGTTCCCATCTCGATCAGCTTGCCGTGCTCGATGATCGCGACCCGGTCGCAGAGGCGTTCGGCCTCCTCCATGAGGTGCGTGGTCAGGAACACGGTCGTACCGCGCGCCCGGATGTCGGTGATCAACTCCCAGATCGCACGTCGCGCCTGCGGGTCCAAGCCGGTCGTGAGCTCGTCCAGAAACACGACCTTCGGCTCATGGATCAGCGCCAGCGCGATGAACAAGCGCTGCTTCTGACCGCCGGACAGTGTCATGAACTTCGCGTTGCGCTTGGGCGTCAGGCCAAGGCGGTCCAGCAGCATGTCTGCATCGGCCACCTTCGTGTACAGCGACTGCCACAGGTCCACCGCCTCCCACACCTTGATGCGCTTCTGTAGATGCGCTTCCTGGTGTTGCACACCAATGCGCTGGCGCAGCGCGTCGGCGTCGCGACGCGGGTCCAGGCCCAACACGGAGATTGTGCCCGCGTCGGGCACGCGGTGGCCCTGAACGCATTCCATCGTGGTGGTCTTGCCGGCGCCATTCGGGCCGATGAGCCCGAAGATCTCGCCCTCCCGCACCTCCAGCGACACGTCGTCCACGGCGGCCACCTTGCCGTAGCGCTTGCCCAGCTTTGAGACCGCGATCACGGAGCTCACTGGCGAATCTTACTCTGCGATGAGCCGCGCGCTCACCGCTTCAACTGCGCGTCGAAAGTATCCATGAGCTCCGGCTTGCTGCGCGTGTAGTCGCCGTAGTGCAGGTACCGCTCGAGGAACTGGAGGTTCTTCTGCATGACTTCCGGCCGGCGCGCGAGCTGCAGCCCTTCCATGATCTTCGGCACGACCGGTGCGTTCTCAGGCACGTGGACCATGCCGTCCAGCGGCAGCGGGATCAGCGTCTTCACCTGACGCAGGTCGCAGCTCACCGGAATCGCGCCGGCGTAGATCGCCTCGTAGTGCCGGTAGCTCCACGGTGCGTTTCCCATTGGCGTCAGCACCACGCGCGCCCGCCGCATCATGTCGAAGAACTCGGTGTAGGGGACTCGCCCGCCTTCATATAGAAGGGGCGCCCAGTCGATGCCGGCCGCAGCCAGCCGGTCACGGGACCACTGCGACGCAACCAGTCCACCCCAGAACGCAAACTCTTCGTCGGTTGTGCTGATCTGCTGCATCCACTGTACACGCTGGCTGTGGGCCACCTGCCCCGTCGGTGCGCCGAGGAACGTGACGTCGTAGTCGCGCTCGGGCGGTCGCGTGCCGAACATCGTCTTGAGGCCGAGCCACCGCAGATACAGCGGCAAGCGCGCCTGACGACGGATTGGCAAGACGCCAAACTTCCACGGCGAGGGCCAGCCGGGCTCATTCCAGACTTTCAGGTAGCGGTCTGTAAGGCCGGAGAAGAACTCGTTCGGACCCTCCACGAGAAGCTTGGCCTGGTCCTCGTAGTCGAACAGCACCAGTTGCCGATGACGAACGCGCGCCAGGTCATCCTTGGTCAGCTCGCTTGGCAGGCCAACGAACAGCACGTCGCACGACTGCGCCCCGCGTCTCAGTGCTGCGGACGACATCACCTGTACAGCGCTGCCGTGAAACGTCTTCAGGAACCAAAACAGGTTCAGCCCGCGCGTACCGCGCCCAGACCGGCCGCCTGCCATCACAATCATGTACTTCGTCACAGCGCGCCGGGTCGCATGCGCGAAAGATATTGATGCGTGGTGCGGCCGATGTTGTGTCCTTATGCCGGAGGGTGCGCTAACCTATGCACGCCGTGAAGAGCGACAAGCCCATCGAGCCATCCGAATCCCAGCGCGCCGCCATCGAGGCGGAGCCACGCCCGCAGTTGGTGCTCGCCGGCCCGGGGGCGGGCAAGACGTACTGCCTCATCGAGCGCGTCCGGCACTTGATCGAGAAGCGCGGAATTCCTGCAGCCCGTATCTATGCGTTCACCTTCACCAACAAGGCAGCAGAAGAAGTGGCGTCCCGTTTGAACGATCTCGGAACATCCGCCACTGACGTAAAACGCACTACGATTCACCGCTTTTGTGTCGACGTCCTGCGCGAGTTCGGCGAGCGGGTCAATGCCCATCAGGGCTTCGGCATCGCCGATGACGACTACCAGCTCTCGCTCATGTGGCGTTTCGAGGCCAACCCGCGCAAGCACAAATCCCTCCTCGCTGCGTTCGCCCTCCACCGCCTGCGCGGCGACGAACTTGGCGGCAAGTACTCCCGGGCGTTCGAGGCTTACAACGCCGAGCTGAAGAAACAGAACCTGCTGGACTTTGATCAGCTGCTCACCAAAACGGCTGAACTGATACAGCATGTGCCGGACGTCGCCGCCGAGATTCGGGGTCGCTTCGGCGCCGTCCTCGTGGACGAATTGCAGGACCTGAACCGCGTTCAGTACGCGCTGGTGCGAGAGTTGGCGCGCGATCACCAGAACGTCTTTGCCGTCGGCGATTTCGACCAGAGCATCTATGGCTGGGCCGGCGCGGATACGACCGTGTTTCAGGCTTACATGAACGACTTTGGCATCACTGCGCCGATATCGCTCGTGGACAATCGCCGGTGCCCCAAGCAGGTCTTCGCGCTGGCGCGAAAGCTGGTGAACGCCAATACGCCGCTACTCGAGGGTCTCTCGCCGATCATCGCCGAGAAGGCGTCACCGTTTCCGGTGGCGACCGTTGGCTTCGAGGACCATGATGCCGAGGTGGCGTGGATCATTCGCGACATCGCCGCACAGCGCCAGGAGTACCGCGTGCCACTTGGCGAGTTCGCGCTCCTCTATAGAAAGCACGAGATCGGCGACGTCGTCGAACCGGCGCTGCTGACAGCGGGGATTCCATGCCGCCTCGCGCACGGGCGTGCGGTGGCTGAGGATCCGGTGGTGGCCTACGTTGCGGCCGCGCTCCGCGTCATCGTCAATCCCGACGACCGCGTGCTTCACGAAACATTCCTGGGGCTCGTACTTCCCAAGACACTCATGAACGCCGTGAAAGCGCGCGCTGAATCCACTGGCTCGAGACCTATCGACATTCTGTGGAGCCGGTGGCGCGACAAGGATGCCGACGGACGCAAGATCCGCCGCGGATTGTACGCCGTGAAGAACTTCGCTGCCATGAGTCGGCGGCATACGAGCGTCGGTGACTTGATCGAAGAACTCCTTGCACGTCGCGTGGGTGAATACAAGACGCCGCTGGAGCGGGAACACCTCAGCATCCTTGACCCGGGAGCGATGCCGGAGGCAACGGCGCTTGCGATTCGCCTGAGCGGGGCAATCAATCACGATCGCCCGGTGTGCCTGCCCGTTCTGAACGGCGCCGGCATCGCGCTCAAGGCGATCCTCCACGAGGTTGGCGTCAAAGCAGTCCACGTGGCTGATCGCGCACCCAATGGGTCCGAACACGTCGCGGAACGGGATGCATCGGCGGATGGTCTGCCGCTGACCGTGTTCAAGGCGTGCCAGATTCTCGCCACGCGCCGCCTATCGCGGACTTTCAAGGACTTTGTCGCTATCGACTTCGAGACGACCGGCAAATCCGGGATGTTCGAGATTGTCGAAGTTGGAGCAGTCCGCGTGCGGGACGGCAGGATCGTGGGTGAGTTTGCGTCGCTGGTGAAGCCGTCGGTGCCCATTGAGCCTGAGGCGACGGCCAAGGCGCACGGCCTGACGGACGCCGACGTCGCGCATGCCCCGACGTTCGCCGAGCTGTGGCCGGCGCTGTGGGACTTCGTTGGCAACGACATGCTGGTCGCCCACAACGGCTACGGCTTCGACTTTCCGTTGTTGCGACGAATGGCCGATGGCCTGCCCGGGGCGCAGACAATTTCCACGTACGACTCGCTCCCGCTCGCGCGGGAGCTCGTTCCCGAAAGTCGCAGCTTGGAGAGTCTGTCGAACAAGTTCGGAATCGATATCGGCCGCGCGCACCGCGCTTTGCCCGATGCGGTGGCGTTGGCGAAGGTGTTCCTGCGCCTGGACGACATGAAGCTGAGTCTCGTTCGAAAGGCCTCGCTGGCTGGCGCCCTGGATCACCTTGCGGTCGCACTCGCCTTGAGTGGAACGCACGAACCCGGCTCTCAGGCCAGACTGTTCCTCGACCTTGGGCGCAGTGCCGCACTCGGCTCGTACTCCCACTGCCTCGACTACTACGAGGCCGGCCGCGCTGAGCTTGGCGACGAATCACTGCCCACGCGAGACGATCTGATCGAAGCACTTGGCGGCCGCGAACGCATGTTGCGGGTACAAGCCGAAAAGTCCGCCGACGAGCGCTATCCCACTGCGATGGCCCGCATTCGCCGCCTACTGGCAGGTACGTACGACCTAGTACTTAATACGCAGTTAGCAGTCTTCCTCGACCGCGTCGCCCTCTCCTTCGCCGACGGCCAACAACCGGACAACGAACGCGTCAACCTGCTGACGCTCCACTCCACAAAGGGCCTGGAGTTCTCGCGTGTTTACATCGTCGGCGTCGAAGACGGCCAGTTCCTCGGCGAGCGCACCACGAAGCCGGAGCTGGAGGAAGCGCGCCGCGTGCTGTACGTGGGCATGACCCGCGCCAAGGACCGGCTGTATCTGGTGCG
>JANNRQ010000009.1:0-2002 GCA_031401495.1 Gemmatimonadota bacterium | reverse complement strand
ACGACTGAATGCGCGGGGTCGGCGTGGGCGCGAGCAGCAGTTCCCCATTGACGCGGCCGCGATCGCACCGCCACGTGAAGTCGGCCGAGAGCGCGCCCGATGGTGCCAGCGGCGCGGAGGTGTCGCAGGTCCCCACCTGCGCCTTGAGTTCGGCGAAATCCCGTGCGCGGTGCGCGGCGTCGCGATCCATCAGGAAGTTCATCGCCAGCACGTCGCCGGCAGACGCCACCGACCCGGCACTGAACATCGTCACGACCGCGGCATAGGCCGTGGCCAGCGCGGGCGACGGCGTCGATCGCGCCGGCTGCAATCGCCCGGCCCGCAAGAGCGTCACGGCCGCATCCCACACCGGCGGGCGTGGCCCGGCATAGGTGCGATTGGCCAGGGCGAAGATCCCGACCCCGTAGTCGGGCAGCAGCAGGACATGCGAGCCATAGCCCGGATAGCCGCCGCCATGGCTCAAGGTCAGGCCAAGATCGCAATCGGCCGCGGCATAGAAGCCCATCGCATAGGTGGCCGCTTGACGACACGCATCGCGGCCGCTCGATTCGGGCCGTAGCCGCACCGCGGGAAAATTCGCACCTTGCGCCAACTCGCGCACGCTCGATCGGCGCACGGGTCCGGTGTCGGCGCCGTCGCGGGCGGGCCACGCCGACAGCAGATACCCGACCCACTTGGCGTAATCGGTGGCGCTCGTCTGGATGCCACCCATGGCGCCAAAGGCCCCATGCGCCATCGTCGGCTCCAGTTGCCACGCCGCGTCTTCCCATCGATACCCCAGAGCGCGACGATCGGCCGGCACGGCGCCGGCGTCGTACCAGGTGGAGGTCATGCCCAGTGGCGAGAGCAGCAGGCGCTGGACGACGTCCTTGTACGGCTGCGCCGACACGTTGGCGACAATCCGGCCGAGCAGGGCATAACCCAGGTTGGAGTACTCCATCGCCGTCGCCGGCGCGCGTGTGAATGGCACCCCGTCACGGAGGAGGCGCGTGAAGTCGTCCTCGGGGAGCGGCGTTTGCCGATCACCCCAGGGGTCGTCGGTGACCATCCCCGCGGTGTGCGTCAGCAGCTCGCGCACGCGAATTTTCGGTGAGTCGTCGGTCGGATATTTCCACCCGCGTAGCTCGGGCACGTAAGTCTCCGCGGGCGCGTCGAGCGCAAGCTTGCCCTCGTCCCGGAGTTTCAGGATCGACAGCGCCGTGAACGCCTTGGTCATCGACGCGATGCGGAACACCGTGTCGGTGGTCACCGGACGCCTGGTGTCGATGTCCTGCACGCCGGTCCCCTTCACGTGCACCAGCCGGCCGTCCTGGACAATGCCCCACACCATGCCGGGGATGTGGGCATCCAGGCGGTAGTTCTCCATGGCGCGATCGACCTCGGCGAGCACCGCCGTGTCCTGAGCGAGCGCGACCCCGGTCAGGATGGTTACGAGGCTCGCGACGGCGGTCGCCAGACGGGCAATTCGTGACATGGGCTTTCTCCCGGCAACGTCCTCAGGACAGCGATTCGAGGTCGGCGCAGTATAGTGCGACATGGAATCCATCCTCTGGGTGTGAACAGGCGTTGAAGTTTGACCAGGATCTTGGCCTGACCGGCGTCGAAGACTGACCAGAGTGCTATCAGTCTCAATGAGTGGATACCGCGCACGTGCGTGCAGGTACGCGGCAACTATGCGTTTGTCGAGCAGGTCCAGGACATCGCCCACGACCGCATCAACGCGACCCTCGAGTTCGGATATTTCATTAATCCGTCCTGGAATGTCCGGGCTCTTTTCACCCGACAGTGGACGGAGGGCGGGATCGACGTGCCGGTGCCCGTGACCAGCCCGTTGTTCCCGGATCACGACGCGCTGGCGGCGGAAGAATTCATCGCAATCGGGGCCGGCGGCACCTGGATCATCAACGATCGCATGAGCGTGTACGGAACCTACATGGAAGCCATCGAAGGCTCGAACGCCCACAAAGTGGATCACCGCGTTTCCGTCGGCTTCGGCTACGGC
>JANNRQ010000008.1:0-2400 GCA_031401495.1 Gemmatimonadota bacterium | reverse complement strand
CTCGTGCGCCGAGGCGCTGCTCGCGGCGTGGGGAGAATCAGGACTGGCCGAGCGAATCGTCAACTCTGCGAGGGGAGACTGTAGTGCTGAAGTGACTGCCGACCTCATCAACATTCTCAGTTGGCTGACGAGCGATAACGGAGCCGGGATGACCCGTTCTGCCGAGCAGTGGCTGCAGTCGAGCGATGATCCGTACAAGATCGCGGTGGCACTGGGACTGGACGTTTACCCATTTCTAGATCGGTCGGTGATGGAAGGCGTATTGCACTATGTTGCCGAGAAGCATCCAGCCTTCGCGGGTCGTTGTGAAGAATTGATAGCGTCTCGACGAGCAATTGGAGTTTGACTCGACGAGGGACAGTAGACTCACGAACGCCGCCCCAGGAACATCATTGGGAACCCCCGGTGAGTGACACATTATTGTCACTCCCAAAATGACGACGGGCGCGCACCCCTCTCGCGTCCCGAAGGGACGGTCGCACTTCCGGGTGAATCGGTTCGCATCGACACCTCCTCACCGGCCCGGTGGGCCGAGTAGAACCGCACACTACGCCGTCGTCGGTTCAGGCGATGCTTCCACCGGCGGTTCGATCTTCACGACCGCGAAGCCCAACTCCTTCGCCCGGCGGTGCAACTGCTTCTCCTGCTTCGCACGCACCTGCTCCGCGTACGCCGACTCCTCCTTCGCCACGTACTCCAACCCGAACCGCATCAGGTTGTACACGATCCGCGCCAGCTTGTGGGCCGTCGCCGTGATCGCCTTCGGAGCGCCCAGACGCGACCGCTGACGACGCAAGTACGCACCCAGATAACTGTGACTCCGGAACAGGCTCCACGCCGCCAGGCGGAACGCACCCGCCGCGCGGTTCTTGCCGAGCCGCGTCCGGCTGCTCTTCACCTTTCCGCCCGTCTGCTTCCAGTTCGGGCACAAGCCCAGCCAACTCGCGAAGTGCTTCACACTCGGCCACTTCGTGAAGTCCGTGCCCAGTTCGCTGATCAGCGTCAGGGCGTGAATCTCGTCGAGGCCTTCGATCGCGGTGAGGTCGACACCGCAGATGAAGTAGAGGGCCGTCCGCACGTCGAACTTCGGATCGTGCGGCTTCTTCCCCCGCACCCGCGTCTTCGGAGGCAACGCCGGCAGCGTCGATGTCGACCGCATCGATCGCAGGTGCGTCGCGATCTCCAAATCGAGGTCGCCGATCACCTCCTGGTACTTCTCCCACATCGCGAGGCAGCAGCGCAGTTCGGCGACGTGCTCCACGCGATAACGACCGTCCAGCGCCTGCGCGATCTCCGCCTCGCTCCGCTTGCACCGGCGGTCGCGCAACTTCGCCAACGTCTGCGGGTCGCGTTCGCCCGCCAGGATCGCGCGAAGGATCTTCAGCCCCGTCACGCCGGTGATGTCGCGGAGCACCGTCGTCAGCTTCAGGTTCATCAGTTCGAGGGACTTCTGCATCCGTTGAATGTGCTGGCCCGAGAGCCGCACCAGGTTGGCCCGCTGACGGACGAACGACCGCAGCGTTTGCGTGGCGTCGTCCGGCTGGAACACCGGCGGCAGCAGGCCGTGCGAATGCAGGCGTTGAATCCATTGGCAATCGCGGCGATCGGTCTTCGGGCGGCCCTTGATCTGCCGCGTGAACGACGGCGACGTCATCACCGTGGAGAAGCCTTCTTCGACCAGCGTGAGAAACAGCACGTGGCCGTACGCGCCGCTGGCTTCGAGCGCGACGGTCGTGACCCCGCAGTGCTTCAACCACGCCACGAGGTCGCGCAGGCCGTGCGTGAGCGCGGGGAACTCACGCACGGTGCCGGACTCGTCCGGCGTGCGATCGACGCACACCCAGTGGCTTGCGTCGCCGACATCGATGCCAGCGGCGTGCGTGTGTGCGACCGGCATCGCGGTGACATCGGTCGGAGTCGTCGGTTTCGGCGGTCGTCGCGGCGAACGACGATTCCCGGCCGGGCTCTTGCGAACGGACATGGGGGACTCCACAATGGGGAACGTGAAACGTCCCACGGGGGAGTCGGCGAGTGTGTCAGCCGTCCCAACGGGATCAACCGCGATCAGCGAGTGACGGGCGGTTGTCACCAACGAGCGGGCCGAAACGCTCCCCGGCCCATTCGAACCACCGGGCCGAGCGCTGAGGCTCGCTGCACCAGAAACGTCGCGGGCATGTCGTGGGACGCGCTTGCAGCATACCGTCCCCCTGTTCCCGGCGAGACGGCCCAGCACGATGCTGGAAGTGACATGAACCAGGAGTCATGCCCCGCGGCGGCTGAGTTTGGTCAGTCCTGGCTTTCGACCTGCACCTGGGTCACTCGCACCTGATCGAGTTGCCCGAAAGTGATCGTGTACTTGAGCCCCCCGAAGCCCGAATCGAATTTGTACACCAGCGGGCT
>JANNRQ010000007.1:0-22412 GCA_031401495.1 Gemmatimonadota bacterium | reverse complement strand
TCGATCAGTTGGTCGACATAGTTCTTGAAATCCCTCCATGTGTGCGTCGGAGCCTTGCTTGTGGCACGGTCCTGCGAATCGTCGCTCAGAGTTGACATAGGGATCAGTAAGGTTCGCGAGGAGTCGGCCCTTGTTCGCCATCTAGCTGCGGAGTGATCCCCGACGCGCGTTCGTCGCTGGCGTAACCAGCTCGAGCAGCCGCAGACCCTTCAGGACTTTGACGGCGGCGTAGAGCTTGGCGTAGGAGGGCATGATTCGCCGACTGAAACAACAGCGGGGCCCCGTTGGCAGGAGCCCCGTTGTTATTCAGTCGCAACGACGGCTAGGCGACTTGCAATTGCATCCAGTTGTTGCCAACGCTCACTGACTGAGCGACGGTCGGCGTACGGTGACTATTGTCGTCGAACTCTCCGATGAGAGCGCGTGCCGCTTCGAGATTCCGAATGGCATCCTCCGGTTTTTCACCGTATGCTACGCAGTCGGCAAGATCCGGGTGTGCTGCGATATAGCACGGTCGGCCATCCGGATACCGATCGAGATGAAGGGTGGTTCTCAAGCCATCCATGTTGAGCGCTTCAGGAAATGGAGTGATTGTCACTGCGAGGCCTCCAGGCAACGAAGCAGTTCCGTTGCGATATGGGTGATGCGTCCGACAGGAACAAACGGATCGTTTGCCATCAACATAAACCGGGGCCACTTTCCCGCCTTCGCGGTTGGCGGATAGAACAACAGCACGCCCCGATAGTCCTGTGCCGGATACAAACGGTACCCGCACCGAGGGAGAAGTTCCTCTACTGCCGCGCGCGTAGCCTGTGACGGATCGGCCAGCCACGTGCGCAGCGTCACAATAACTGACGCGTCGGCTGTCACGCCCGCAACCCCGGCGGCTGTATCGGCGGCGCGCTGATCTGTACCACTTCGATGTGGGAGCCGCGCTTTCGGTCTTTGTTCAAGAAGATGTCAAACTCGTAGCGACCCGGCCTAGGGACCGAGCCTCTTGACTTTTTAACGGGCCTCGTTAAACTCCCTTCCACGCAGACCGTTGACCGTCAACGGTTGTCCTTTCCCGTGGAACACTAGCCGCAATGCCGCGAGCACGGAAGAACCGAGCGCCCCTGATTCGTCGATGGAAAGTCTCCCTGGCGAATGCGGGCATGAAGCAAGCCGAATGGTCGGCGCAATTCGACTGGACCGACAGCCACGTCAGCCAGGTCGTCGCAGGCAAGCGCGAGTCGACCCATGTGATGGAGCGCGTCATGGCGTTCATCGACCAGCAAGAGCGGCTGATCGCGCGCCGAGCTGACAAAACGCAGGAGCCGGCCGCCAGCAACGCGGCCTGAGGTGGTGGGTCCCGTCCACGTGGTGAGAGACGTGGTCGAGCTGGACTGGTGAGCGATAGGCGCATGCACCAGAACGTCAACGGAGTCCGCACGATGGCAAACCGCTTTCCCGTCCCAATCAAAGTGATCGCCCCCGAAGATCCGTCCGACCGCCAGAACGGCGAGTCCGCCGAGCGCATGGTGCGCGAGCAGATCGGCGCGATCTATGCCGACTGCGACGTCCCGCCTCAGCCGCGCTGGCTCTTCCAGGACATCGCAGCGGGCAAGCCGATGTCGATGGCGCAGCTGTTCCGTGCGCTCTCGCTCCTCGCGCAGTGTCCGGACATCCAGAGTGTGCGCATTGAAGCGGCGGCGGAGGAGTTCTGCGCGATGACGAAGGGCTTCTGCGCGCAGTACGAGGACGAAAGCTTGGTCGCGCTGCATGTGGCGGAAACAGAGGCGCAGGGTGCCGCCGACGTGCTGCAGCTGCACGCGACGCTGTCGGGCGGGAAGGACCGGGCCGCGGTGCAACGCGCACTCCACGCGGTCACGAATCACGTCGTCGCTGCAAAGGCGGTACAGACGCACCTGGCGTCCACGCTGGGCCGCTCGTTCGTGCGCACGCCATCACGCGTCGCAGCGAGTCGGATGCGGTAAACGCAAACGCCACTCGTGAGAGAGTGGCGTTGCGGAGAGCTGGGGTTTCCATGCGGCCGAGTAGGCGACCGCTTCACCAACGATAACTAGCAGCGGGGACGAGAGCAAATGAGGGGGTTTCCTGTTGGGACACGTAGACTGGCTGGTGGCGTCATCCAAACGCGTCGCGCGGCCGTGCAGGTCGATGACTGCATCGACTGCGGCGAGCCGATCGCGCGCTGTCAGTGCGTCGATGATGTGCCGTCCGATGTGGTCGCGCAAATGTCCGTGCCGTCGATGTTGGAGACGCTGCGAGGTGGTCGCTGATGCCGCGCCTCGAATCGACGCCCGCCCTCGATCGCTTCCGTGAAGACGTCCGGATGCGGAACGTGAGCTCGCTGCACACCGACCAGATCACGCTGCGCGGGAACGAGGCGTGGGCGATGCTGCTGGAGATTGCGGCGCTCAAGCGGGAGTTGCAGAAGATGTGCGACGACAACGCCGAGAATCTGGAGCGGATGCGTGTGACGCTGGCCGGTGCGCCCGACGCGAAGGCGCCGATCACGCCGGAGTTCAATCCGTGCCAGCATCGGCGCACCACGCGACCGGACCCGTTCTCTGACGAGGTCATTTGCATCGATTGTCAGGCGTCGTCGTTGGACCCGGACGCTGAGGCCATCGGCATGGCGTTTGGAGATCCCTACTGATGGCCACCGCCCTGGCTCCCATAGTCTACGGGTCTCCTGAATGGCTCGAAGAGCGCCGGCAGTACATCGGCGCATCCGAAACGCCCATGGTCTGTGGCGAATCACCCTACGGTGGCCCGCTGACACTCGTGCGCCGAAAGCTCGGCCTCGATGAAGTCGAGCAGACGCACGCCATGGTACGCGGCCACCTGTACGAGTCTGCGATCTGCGAGGAGTTCGCGGTATTGCATCCGGAGGTCACGCTGCAACCGGCGTGGACGCGTTCCCACGCCTTGGCGGATTGGCTGCGCGCGACACCGGATCGCATCATCCGCGTGCGCGCGGACATGGGCATCCTCGAAGCCAAGCTCGTGCATCCGTCGCAGCGCGACATGTACGGCGAGAGCGGCAGCGAGGATCTCCCGTACGACAAGCTGATTCAGGCGCAAACGCAGATGCTCGTGTGGAACCTGCCGTTCGCCTACGTCGTCGTGAACTTCGGGTTCGAGACGCGCGAATACTACGTACCCGCCGATCGCGACATCCAAGAGATGATCTTCGACCTGAGCCGCGCGCTCTGGCACGATCACGTGCTAACTGGTGTGCTGCCGGCGCCGGACGTCAGCGTCGACACGTATGAAGCCATTCAGCGCACGCTCAACAAGCGCTCGGACAACGTGATCGTGGCGGACGCAGACCTCGCGGCACTCGTCGCGGAATTCGGCGCAGTCAAGGGTGCGAAGAAAGCGGCCGAAGAGCGCGAGGACGAACTCAAGTCGCTGCTGGGCGTCGCGATCGGTCACGAGTATGGCATCGACGCGGGCACTGGCGGTCGCGTGCTGTGGCCGCAGTCCGAGGGCAAGACCTCGTTCGATCACGCTGGCCTCATTCGCACACTCAACGTGCCCGAGGATGTCGTCCAGCAATTCACTCGCGTCGGCCAGCCGTACCGCTCGATGCGCTACTACGCCCCCAAGAGGATCAAGTAACCATGGCAACAACCGTTATTGCCCCCGCTGGCCAAGATGAGCCGGACGATTTCATGAAGCAGGGCGCGCCGTTCGATATGCCGTCGCCGTCCAAGGCGCTCGTCAATGCCGCGCCCACGGCCCTGTCGGCGCAGGGTGAAACCGCGTCCTCTGCCGCCGCGGCGCAAGCCAAGACGCAAGTCGAAGCCCGCTACATGATGGCGATGCACAACCCGCGCTCTCTGATGCAATTCCGTGCGCGGTTACTCGACGCGTGCAAGCGTCCGCGATTCGCGCAGACGTCACGCTATGCCAAACCGGTGGGTGGTGGCAAGGTCGTCGGCTGGTCCATTCGTTTCGCCGAAGAGGCTGCGCGCTGTCTCGGCAACCTGCTCATTGAAAGCGCCGTGATCTACGACGACGCGGCGATCCGGTTGGTACGCGTGATGGTGACGGACTTGGAAACCAACCTCACGTATCCGACCGACGTGACGGTCATCAAGACCGTGGAACGCTCGACGCTCAAGGCGGGACAGGTGGCGATCAAGACGCGCACGAACTCGACGGGCCGTCCGACGTACCTGGTGGAGGCGACCGAGGACGATCTGCTCAACAAGCAGAATGCGCTCATCTCGAAGGCGATTCGGACGGGCGTGCTGCGTGTGGTGCCGGGTGACATTCTCGAAGAGGCAGAGGAAGCGGTCGCGCGCACCGTGAAAGATGAGGACGCGGTTGACCCGGCCTCGAAGGCCAAGGCGATCGCGGACGCATTTTACAGCTACGGCGTCATGCCCGCGCAGATCGAAGCGGTGCTGGGTCACCCGTTGGCGCAGGCCAGCTCGGCAGAAGTCTCGATGATGCGCTCGTGGTTCACGGCGATGAAGGACAACGAAACGACGTGGCGGGACATCGCGGACGCGTTCGGGCCGAAGGCGACGGCGGAAGCATCGGCGCCGAATGGGTTGCGGGAGAAGTTGGCCGCAAAGAAGGGAGCGACAGAGAAGCCGGCCGCCGAACCGGTGCGCGAACGTCAGCCTGGCGAAGACTGAAATGCTCATCCCGGCCAAGTACGCGCCGTACATCCGTCACGCGCTCGATCGGGCGATCGCCGAGGCGCGTCTTGACGAGGATTTTCGCAGCGACACGGACCCGCGTATTCAGCGGTTCGCGAGTGTTCCCGATTCTCTGATCGACGAAACGGCGTCAGGCGAAGCGGCCTTCGCGATTGTGCAGGAGGCTGCGTGACAGAGGAATGGCGTCCGTGTTACGGTGGGTTCTATGCCGTCTCGAACATGGGGCGAGTACGGCGCGCTGTCGGCGGCATGAGCACGTTCGCAGGGCGCGTGTTGAGTCCCCGCGTGCTGCGTTGCGGTTATCTGCAGGTGAACTTGTCTCGCCACGGAACCGTCAGAAAGCAGGAGTGTGTCCATGTCCTCGTAGCTGAGGCCTTCCTTGGCCCGCGACCTGCGGGAATGCAGGTGAACCACAAGAACGGCATCAAGACGGATGCTCGCCTTGAGAATCTTGAGTACGTGACACGATCCGAGAATATGAAGCACGCCCTCTCGATGGGTCTCATCGCGCCAAGGAAAGGCGAGCGTCAAGCGATGGCAAAACTGACTGAGGATAAGGTCCGCGAGATTCGCGTGCTGCGGGCAACGACGCGTATGAGTCAGCGGGCCATCGGAGACCGGTTCGGTGTGTGCGGTACTGTCGTGTGCCGAATTCTCTCTGGCGCGCTCTGGGGGCACGTCGCATGACCACGCTCACAGCCGAAGTCGACGTCGCGACCGCCTTTCTGCGCGAGGTGGGGTGCCGTGTTTTACTGCCCTTCACGGCCGGCGCGCGCACTTTCACCGAAAGCACATCGGACGCGGTCCGAGTCGCCGCTATCGTCGACGTCGAGACGACCGGCCTGGACGAGAGTGCCGAAATCGTGCAGATCGCCATCCAGCGTGCGTTCTACGCTGAAGACGTTCTGCTTTCGGTGACGGCGCCATGGGTCCGATTTAATGAACCGTCCAAGCCGATCCCCGCCGAAGTCACGGCCATTCACGGCATCACCGACGAGATGGTGCGTGGGCATTCGGTCAGCGCTATGGACGTGCAGCTCCAGCTGAACGGCGTGGGCTTGCTCATCGCGCACAACGCCGGATTCGATGCGCCGATCTTTGCTCGGAGCTTTCCGAACGTCCGCGCCTATGCCTGGGCGTGCTCACTGGAAGATGTCCCGTGGCGCGAGCACTACGAATCGGCACGCCTTGGGTCGCTGCTTCAAGATCACACGCAGCAGCACTTCCAAGGGCACGATGCGGGTCGCGACGTGGCGGCGGTAGCTGAAATCCTGGCGACGCCGTTTGCCGATGGTCGGTCACCGTTTGCGATGCTGCTGGCCAATGCACGGACCCCGCGTGTTCGGATCGAGGCTGTTGGTGCGCCGTTTGAAACGAAGGACACGCTCAAGGCGCGCGGCTATCGCTGGAATCCGACGCGACGCACGTGGGCGACGCAGATCGCGGCGCTCGACGAGTTCAGCGAAGTCGAGTGGCTGCGTGCGTTGGGTGCGCGGCCGGTGGTGACGCATCTGGATGCGAGGAACCGGTTTCTATGAGCCGAAATCAAGTTCGCTACGACGCGGAGACTGGCGCCAGTGTGGTGGTGTCGGATGTGCCGGACATGGAAGGGGTGGCGCTGGCTGCGGAGCTTGCGGCATGAGCTTCCCGAGACCGCCGAAAGGCCATGTCGCCAACGTTTTCGTTGCGAAGTCGTCGGGACTCGGCGGTACCGACATCGACGCGCCGTGCGCGCGTTGCGAGTGCGGCTTTCAGCCCGATGATCGGCTGATCGTGGAGGGCGGCGTTCGGTTCCACTCGCGCGCGAGCGTCTGCGTGCGTGCGTTGCGCGCAAAGAACGAAACGATTGCCGTCGAACTCCGCGCCTTACGCGCCGAAGGTGCGACCGTGGCCCCCTGCGTCTACACGCTGGAGTTCGATGACGATGGCGAGTGCGTCGGGATGCGTCCTGAGTGCTGTCCTGCAGAGCCGTTGCCGTTCGACGCGATGGAAGAGCCGTTCTGTCGCTACTGCGGCAAGCCGATCGAGTGCGAAGACGGAGAGACCGATGACGAGTAACATGACCGCGCCTGTGGACCTCGACGCGGTGGAGCGCGAAGCGCGCAAGGCGCTTCGATGCCTGTACATCGCGGTTGAAGAGAACATCGCCGACGACGTAAACGCGAAGGTGAACGCTGCACTCGACGCCCTGAGCGCCGAACTCCGCGCCGCCCGCGAGCGGATTGCGGCACGTGACGCTGAGTTTCGTCTGTACTACCGCGCCTTCGATGCCGCCAACGCGTACATCATCGAATCGCCGGGCGATCCGGATATCACGCGCGCCCAAGCGGCTGCGTGGGCGACGTTCAAGGGTGCGCGCGACGACGTGGTGCAGTGGGTGCGGGCGCAGGTCGCCGCCGCCATTATCACCGCTGACACACCACCAGAACCCGCGCCGTTCATCGACCACGTTCGCGAGGTGATGGGATGACGCGCCCCACCCTCGATGAACTCCGCGCCCGCATCCCATGGCAGGGCAAGTACGCGGCACAACCCGGTACCGGCCCTGTTGGCGCGACGTGTCATTCGTGCGCGTTTCTCGCCAACACGGGACGCGCGGGTGGCAAGAGTCATCCGAAGTGCGGCAAGACCAAGTACACGTCGGGCGATGCGACGACGATTCGCACCAGCACGGCGGCGTGTTCGCAGTACGCAGAGCAGTCCTGACCTCTCGTTGCACCTAAACCCTCAGCGCACGCACCCATGACCACCACCGCGAAGAAGACCTTCCGTCTGCCGAAGAAAGGGAAGAAGCCAGCGCCGAAGCCAGCGACCGAGAACGGTGCGTTGGTGCCAATTCCGGACGACTTTCACACGTTGCCGACGATACGGCAGAATGACGCGCTGTTGGCGTTGCTGCTGTCGATCGCGGCGTTTCAAGGCTCGGACCCGGATCGCACTGTCGTCCGAGACTTCGTTGTGGCGCTGAGCGACGACGAGGTCGTTAGCGTCTGGAACTGGGCGCGTGAAATCGAGTGGGGCTGCGAAGCGAACAGCGGCGACAGCCACTCGGTGCGAGAGTCTGCGTTGCAACTGCCTGAATGTCTTCGCGACGTCGTCGACCACGATCTGTTGAGCGTGGAGAACATGCTGGCGAAGGAAGTCTTCATCGAGGCGCAGATTGTGCGCGATCTCGCACCCGCGCCCGTTTCCGATTCACCGACATCCACGGAGGTGGTAGTGAAAGCGGAAACGCCGCCCGCTGCGAAGCCCGACACCAACGGCCAACTCCCATTGGTGCAGGAGCCCGCCAAGGCGCCCAAACCGATCACGGGCCTCAAGCTCGACTCCGTGGACCAGATACGCTCCGTCCAGAAGTCGCTCGACAAACGCATCGCCAAGCTCACCGACCTCGCCAAGAAGAACCGCGACGAAGGCAAGGAGGCGGAAGCCAAGTCCGTGGAGCGCGAGGTACTGATGATTCGCGAGCAGCTGGTGCCGCAGCTCAAGACGCAGGGCGCGTTGGCGTTCAACGAGGGCGAAGCGTTCCCGGAAACCGTCGCGCGATTCTTTGCGCGGGAGTTTCGCTCGCGGGTGCGGAGTGCACTGACCAAGACCGTGACGCAGAAGAAGGGCGAGAGCCATGAGGACGCGCGCAAACGGCAGCTGGTCAAGCTCGACGACATGGAAGCGCTGATCGGCCATATCAGCGAAGTCGGCGGCATGCTGGTGGTGAACATGCTCACCAACGTGTCGGATCGGGCGCTGGAGAAGGGGAAGATGATGCACCATGCGACGCCGACCGCGATTGCGAGAGAAGCGTTGCAAGCGATGGAGATTGAGTGCGCGGGTAGAGAGAGCTAAGCATCCGATGACTCACGATCTCATTCTCGCCTGGCGCTCACGCGCAGCCGCGCTCGAACCCTATGCGCCACAGATCGCGCACGTCCTGCGCGAATGTGCGCAGGAGCTCGAGATGGCAGAACGCGCGGAAGCCCTGGACAGCGTCTCGGTCGCGGAGGCCGCTGTGCTGAGTGGCTACACAGCCAACGGCTTGGGCGGGATGATTCGTCGCGGTGAGATTGAGAACGTGGGTACGAAGCGCCGGCCTCGCATTCGTCGGCGTGATGTCCCGAGACGTCCGGGCCATCGAACCCATGGCGGTGTTGATGTGGCGCTGTTGGCCTTGGCCCCTTCCCTTCCTTCCCGGCGTACCGGATGAGCCCCACAGGCACCGTGCTGTATCGCACTGGCGGATATGGCACCACCGTCATCGTCGTGCAACGACCGAAGGGCAGCTTGGCGCTGCGCTTCACGAAGATCGACGGCAAGCAAACGGACAAAGCCCTCGGTCATCTCGACGAGAAGCGCGCCAAGCAACAGGCGCGCGCCCTCTCGCGTGAACTCGCAAAACGCCGCGCGTCCAACAGTGGGGCGCCGGCGGCTCGTGCTGGGCTCACGCTCAGCGAACTGTTTGCGCGGTACACGATCGAGGTGAGTCGGCACAAGAAGGGCGATCAGCCCGCCGAAGACGAACGCCGGCGCACCATCTGGCAATCGGTGCTTGGGCCCGATCGCCGCGTCACATCGATCACGCCAGCGGATGTGAAATCGTTCATTGCCAGGCGCTCGGCCGGCCAGATCGTCGTCGATGGCATCGAGCTCAAGAAGAAGGTGAAGCCGCGCACCGTCGATGCGGATGTGGTGTTCCTGCAGTCCGTGTGCAACTGGGCCGTGGACGCACGCCTGGTGGACCTCTCGCCTATCCAAGGCGCAAAGCGTCCGGATGTTGGCTCGCAGCTCCGTCCGATCGCCACGCATGCGGACTATCTGGCCATGCAGGCGGTTACGGCACGCGTGCATCCGCGGTTGCCGTTGCTGCTGGCGTGCGCGCGGTATCTCGGCTGGCGCGTCGATGGCATCCTGCACATCGACGGCTTTGACCTCGATCGCGCGAAGGCCGAGCATGCCCCATTCGGCAGACTCCGCAAGAACTGGATGCACGACAAAGAGGGCGTGGACATGTGGGTGCCGATTCCTCAGGCGCTGCGCCAGGCATTCGATGATGCGGGCGTGCTGGGCCAAGGCTGGGTGTTCACGTCGCCGAAGAAAGCGGGCAAGCCGATGTCCCGATACCACGCGCGCGATCTGTTTCAGCGGGCCGAGGAGCTGACGAAAGTCACCCGCCTGGTGGGTGGCATGTGGCATCCGTATCGCCGACTCTGGGCGACAGAACGGAAGCATTTGCCGACGCCGGATGTGGCCGCGGCCGCGGGCTGGCGGGATCAACGCACCGTCCAGAAGTACCAGCAGACTGACCCGGCGACGATCAGCGCCGTGATGCTATTCGACGCGAACGCTCAAACCAAAACCGGGGCAACATCCGGGACATCGGTGCCCAAAAAGCGGGCACGTGGAGGCAGCGCAAGTGCTTAATTCCCAACGATATCGGGACGGCGGGATTCGAACCCGCGACCCCCTGAACCCCATTCACGCTAAGCCCGCACAAATTCGGCCGCGTGAGAGGAGAACATTGAAGGGATACTCGCACGCGGTGCGAGTCGGCGCCAGAGGGACGGCGCGAGTTTCCAAAACCACAGTAGGGGCAACAATCGGGGCACGCGCATGAGCGGCCCTGCCCTGCCCTCGTGGACCTACATGCCGAGCGGACAGCGTCGGCACGAGCGCCTTGTCGATGTCTTGACTCAACTCGGGTGGCGCAGACATGGGCTGCGTTCGGCGCTGCGAGACCTGGCGCACGTGGAATTCCTCATCACTGGCGCGCCGGTGGATGAGGTGGATGACAACAACTGGGCGGCGTTGGCTGATGGGTTCCGCGTCACCGGGGTCATACCCGATGCCTGGCGCATTGTCGACGAAGGGCCAGATCAGGGCTGGCTGCACCCGGTCTCGGTTCTCGAAGTTGCCGAGGTGGTGGTCACGCATCCGATCAGCGCAAAGAAGCTGCAGGACTACGCGTGGCTCTGGATGCGCGCCGATGCGTGCGAAACCGTCGCGCTGCGCGTGTGGGGGTTCGACGGTCACGGCTACCAGTTCCCGGTCCTGGCCACGTTTGAACAGTGTGGGCCTGCGATGGCCGCGGCTGTTATCGCGAGCGTGTCATGATCCCGCGCCCATGGTTCTGGCCGATCCTCGCCGCCCTCGTCCTGATCGCCGCCGTCCTCCGCACCGCGTGGGATTCGCTTCATGCGGGCCGGACATGGGAGGGCGAATGACCTACGCCCGACTGATTCTGGCGTGCGCGCTCGTTGGCGCGTTTGCCCTGCTGCAGGCGTCGGTTCGTGCGCGTCGAGCCAGTCGTGAGCTTGCTGATCGGCGGGCGAGGGCGAGAGGATGACCCGCACCCTCCACCATCACACCATCGCCGAACGACCACCAATCCGTGGCACGTCCGCCGGCGCGTGCTTAGGCGCGATCGCGATTCTGGCGGTCTGCTGGGCGTTCCTCCTGCTCGTCCTGTTCAACTGGTGGAGGTGGCTCCGTGCCTAGTGGATCCGCCAACGGCCGTTGGAATCGCGAGCGGTTGCTGTCGTCGCACGGGTATGTGCGCGTCCGTGTGGGCGCGGATCATCCGTTAGCGGACTGCGACGGCTACTGCTACGAACATCGAATTGTGTGGATGGCTGCGGGCCGTCGTGCGCCCAGGCCCACGCAGACTCTCCACCACGTGAACGGTGATAAGCAGGACAATCGGCTCGCGAATCTGGAAGTCCTGAGTCGTTCGGAGCATGCGCGGATGCATGCGGTTTCTCGGCGGCGGCGGAAGGATGGGGCGTTTGCGAAGGAGCGGAAACGTGCTGCGTGAACCAGTAGTCCACCGCCCCCGCCTCGATCCGTTGGTTGTCGCGCGCTGTTGTGACGCCGTGCGCGCGGGAGAATCGTTCGCCCAGGTCGCACGCCGCGAACAGGTGAGCACGTCGACGGTGCAGATGTGGTGCCAGCGTCGCGGCATTCGGTCGGCGCATCCCGCGGGCAGACCACCGCGTGTGCCGAGGCCTGAGCGCATCGTGCGGGTACCCAAGCCGAAGCGTGCACCGAAACCAGAAACGGACTTCGACATCACGCTCCGCGCATGCGAAGCCGAGTGGGGGCCGTTTCGCACGTGGAGCCGCGAACACCATCGGGTGCATACGGCGATGCTGTGCCGAGCTGCTGGGATCGATGAGGCGCGCGCATGAGCACCGCATATTGTGACCGCAATCTGCCGGGCCTCAAGCGGCCCTGTCGCGCACCCCTCGAACTGACCACCGATGGCCGCGGGACGCTCGTGGCGGTCTGTCATCGATGCGCGTGGCAGCACGCTGGGAGATGCTGGCGCTGTGGTGGGTCGCGCACGAACCACCGAACGCACGGCGTCTACTGTGATTCGTGCCGGGATCTGGCGAGACGGGAGAGCGATCGACGTGCCATGAACGACGCCGACACGCGCCGGCGAAAGAATGCGGCGAACCGCAAGCGCATGCGAGCGAGCACAGAGCAACGAGCGCGCAAGCGGGAGACCAGTCGCGCCTGGCGAACGCGGAATCCGGATCGCGTGAAGGCGTATAAGCGCAAGAGCGCCATGAACCCGACCGCGCACAAGCGCGAACGGGAGCGCTGGTGGAATACGCAACCGGAGCGCGCGGAGAAGAAGAGACAGCAGGCGCTCGAGCAGTACTACCAGCGGCGTCCGCTGCGGCCGGCTCCCGAGTGTCGTCTGTGTGGTGGCATGATCGCGTACACACCGCCCGGCCGTCCTAAGGTGATGTGCGACTCCTGCGTGCCTATCAGCGTCGCGCGTCGCCGGAAGTCATCGCGGCGGCAAGCGGTGGCGGCATGATGGCCGCCCTCTGCCCCCAATCCGGCAAGGTCCGTTACGCCACGCGCCTCGATGCGCAGGACGCGCGGAGTCAGCGGCGGAAGCAATCGCGGCACGATGTCGCCAGGGGACGCACGCCGGAGACGCTGTACCAATGCGTGCACTGTGCGGGTTGGCACTTGTCCAAGATGGAGCGGTTGCCGGGAGCAAAGTTCACGAAGCCACGACCACGACCAACCGAGGGGCAGGATTAAGTGGCTCGCATCAGAACGATCAAACCAGAAATGCCGAGTGACGAGAAGCTGGCCCGCGTCTGCCGCGACGCGCGCCTGACCTTCGCGTACCTCATCACCCAGGCCGATGACGACGGTCTGGTGCAGGCCGCGCCACGCCAACTCCTTGGGATGTTGTTCCCGCACGACGCCGATGTCACGGAGTCGATGGTGGTGATGTGGTGCGATCAGCTGACGAGCATCGGTGCTGCCCGGTGGCGTCAAACACGCGGTGGAACGCCCGTGCTCGAGCTCGTGAACTGGTCTGAACACCAGAAGATCAAGCACCGCGCCAAGCCCATTCTGCTGCCAACGCTCACGCCGTACACCGATGCCGACTCGGTGACGCGCCCAGCCTCCCCAGTGCCTCCGTCGCCTCACGGGAGCATCGAGGGAGTACCTCCGGAGGATCGCGGGAGAGGCTCCCCCACCAACCAGCAACCAGCAACCGTGGACCATGGACCAACTACAGACCATGGACCAGCAACCAACAGCGAGCAAGCTCCCGGTGCCGTCCGGGTGTCCGAAGCCGACGGCACGCACCGCGCGTCGCTCGCTGCTGCTGCAAACACTGGCATCAAGGCGCTCTACGGCGAGCAACCCCTGCCGCTGCGGTGGGATCACCCCGGCGCGTTCGTGCTCGCACAGCGTCTCGAGGCTGCGGGCGTTGATCTCGACTTCGCCCGGCGAGCGCTGTTCACGCTCGCATCGACGAAGCGCACGGCCGACGGCAAGCCACCGCGGACGCTCAAGTATTTCGCCGATGCGCTCTGTGACGCGTGGAGCGGGGAAGTGCAGCGGCGCCACGATGTGGGCGTCGACGCGCCCGACGCTATCGCACTCGGACGACCAGGACACCCAGCCGAGATGACCGCCGAGCAGGCCGAAACGGACATGCTGCGCCGCATTCACGCGGGAGAATTCGCCTATGACTGACGAGCTCAAAGGCCGCGAACACCTCGTCGCCCGACAGGTCGCTATGACCAACGTGTTCAAGAAATTCCAGCCGATCTGGGGCAAAACGTTTCACGCAAACGCTTGGGGAGGTCTGCTCGAAAGTTGGATGGAGGAGTGCAAGGGCATCGACACCGCCGTGTTGGAGCCCGCCGCCAAAGCGCTGCTGAAGACGCAGCCAAAATTCCCACCCAAGCCCTGGGACTTCTCCGCGATCGCGCGAAAGCTGCAGTACGAGCAGAACCCGCGCAGCGACCGTGGCGCCGACAAGACCTCCGAGCCGTATCGCCAGTGGCAGTGGCTGGATCCGATCAGTCACCGCATTGCGTGCGTCGAGATGCGCGGCAGCGAGTGGGTGGTGATGGCCGTCGGCGAGTACGTGAAGTTCATGGCGATGGACGACTACTCCAAGACCGCCTACTGCGTCGCCATGGAGAACGAGCACGGACTCCACGCTCAGCGAGCGGTGGTCTGATGCTCATCCGCCTCACCGCCAACGGCCAACCGGTCAGCGCCAAGAACGGCAAGCGCGCCTTCCTCACCCGAGACGGCCGACCGTTCGTCGCGCGCTCGGACGCCATCATCGCCTGGTACGCCAAGCAGGTGCCTGCCATCCGTCGACAATTCGAGGCGCTCGACATGCCCACGATCACCAAGTTCGTGCACATCGAGACGCACCAGTATCTGCGCGACGAAGTGTTGGCCAGCAGCTCGCCCGACGGGGACAACGTGGTCTCGGCCTGCTTTGATGCGCTGGTCAAGGCTGGTGTCATTGCCGACGATAAGCTCTGCATCTCGAGTGCGATGACCCGGCGGCAGGAACGGCGCCGGCCTCGCGTCGAGATTGAGATTCGGGTGCTGGGGTCGTTGCCGGAGCTGCCATGAACGCGCCCGCATGGGAGGCGCTGGAGCAGCTGCGTGAAGCGCTGGGCAAAGCGCAGCTCGAGTCGGATCGACTCCGCGAAGAGGCCACCGCCTGGCAGCGGTTCTCGAGCGACGCGCGGGTGCGTGTCCGGCACATGCGCGTGTATCGGTGGTGTCGCACGACGCTGGGTGACACGCCGATCGCGCCCAAGCTGCAGACCATTGCCGATGACGTCACGCTCGCCAACGGCAAAAAGATCGGCGCCGGTGACGTCTCGAACGCGATCTCTGGCCTTGTCCGCATGGGCTACCTGATCGAGCACCCGCGCGGGACATACAACGAGCGGTACCTGACGCTGCGTCGATTTGTGAATTCGCTAAACACAGGTTCGGCAGTGGGGACTGTGTCGGCTGCATGATTCGGGCGTGAAGACTCCCGAGCCGTCCACCAACCCGCTGTATTCCGTTGCGCCGGCGCTGCGCTGATGCCCAAGCTCAGCGGCGCGCATAAGCGTTTGGTGGTCATGCGGTTGGCGACGTTCGTCTCGCCGTCCGAGATCGTGGACGAGTTGAAGGAGCAGGGCGTGATCGCCTCGTTCCAGCAGGTCACCCACTACGACCCGACCTACAAGGGCAGCGATGTGGGTCGTGAGTGGAGGGAGCTGTATGCCGAAACGCGCGCGCAGTTCATCGCGAACATCACGGACATTCCGATTGCGAACAAGGCGTATCGCGTGCGCGAGCTCGACGACATGGCACGCGCGTCGAAGCGAAAGAACAACTACGTGCTCGCCGCCGCCCTGCACGAACAGGCCGCGAAAGAGATGGGCGAGGCGTACACCAATCGCCGCATCGTCGAAGCCGCTGATCCAGCCGCGGCACTGGCCGTGTTGCTCGGGGTGTCGGTCGACGAGCTCTCTGCTGCGGTCGCCGGAGTCGGCGCGAGTGCGTCGTGATGTGGCGAGCGCTGACCTTCCTGCTCATGGCGATGGCGCTGACGCCCGCTGAACTTGCCGCGCGCATCCTGACGTTGCCGCCGGCGCTGCAACCGCAGGCGGTTGCGCACCTGCGTCGCATCGTGCCGAACGTGGCCGGTGTCCGGAAAGGCGAGATCGCGATGCGCCGGACGTTGCCAGTTGAGCGTTTCATTCCGACATGGGCTGAGCGCTTGCGTGCACCCTCGCGCGAGAAAGGCGCGAGCGGTGGCCGCGGGTCCGGCAAGTCGCACTTTTTTGCAGAGGAGCTGATCGAACAGCACGTCCAGAACCCTGCGCTCCGTTCGGTCTGCATTCGCGAAGTGCAACGCTCGCTCAAACTGTCCTCCAAGGCGTTGCTCGAAGCCAAGATTCGGGACTTCGGGGTGTCGGATTGCTTTGAGGTCACGAACCTCGAGATCCGGCGCATCGGTGGCACCGGCATCATCATCTTCGAGGGCATGCAGGACCACACCGCCGACTCGATCAAGTCGCTGGAAGGGTTCGATCGCGCCTGGGTGGAGGAAGCGCAGAATTTGTCCGAGCGGTCGCTCGACCTGCTCAAGCCGACCATCCGCGCGGCTGGATCTGAGCTGTGGTTTTCGTGGAACCCTGAACTCAAGACCGACCCGGTGGACCTGTTCTTCGCCAAAGAGAGCGAAGGCCGCGTGCATGTGCATAGCACGTATCTGGAGAACCCGCTCTGTTCCGCGGAGCTGCTGAAGTTGGCGGCCGACTGCCTGCGCGAAGAGCCCGAGAAATACCCGCACATCTGGCTCGGCAAGTACAACACCGGCGGCAAGGGCCGTGTGTACTCGAAGTTCGCGGAGCTGCCATACCCCGCGGGGAACATGGACGACTCGGTGCACGATTACGGCGGCACGCTCTACGTCGGCCAGGACTTCAACGTCAATCCGATGTCGTCGGTCCTGGCGTGCAAAGTGGGCGACGAGTGCCACGTGTTTGCGTCGCTCGCGATCGAGACATCCAACACGACGGAAGTCTGTGACGAGATTCGCCGCCTCTATCCGGGTCGGCACGTGGTGTTTTGTCCGGATCCTGCAGGCAATCAGCGCCGCAGCTCCACCACGGTCGTTGGCCAAACGGACTTCACCATCATTCGCTCGTACGGGTTCGAAGTACATGCCCCACGCGCCCACGCCGCGGTGGTCGATCGCATCAACAACGCGAACATGATGTACGCGCATGAGAACCGCCGCCGGGTGCGGATCAGCCCCGCAGCGAAGGTGCTGGTCGAAGGATTGAACGGTCTCAAATACAAGCCGGAGACCGGGCTTCCAAACAAGAAATCCGGCTTCGATCACATCTGCGACGCGATGGACTACCTGCTCTGGCAGGAGTTCAACGTGCTGGCGCAACGCGCCGGCGTCGGCTTCTCCACCCTGGCCGCGTGACGATGATTACCAGCAATCCGAACCTGCCGTCCTATGTGCGCGCGGAAGCGCTCGCGATCGCGCCCGAGCTGACCGTTGTGCACGATCTCTTGGGCGGCACGCAGCGCATGTGGGAGGAGTCGAGCACCTACATCCGGAAGTGGAAAGCGGAGGACGATGCGGTCTACGACATCCGCCGCCAATGCGAAACCGTGTTTGAAGGACTGGCCCGCACTCTGTCCGCCGCGACGGGCATGCTCTTTGCGAAACCGCCGGCGCTCACGTGGAACGCGAGCGAGGCCGCCATCACACCGCATTGGGACAACGTCGACGGCGCGGGTACGAAAGGCACGGTGTTCGCGAAGCGGTTCGCCGAAGCGGCGTTGCGTGATGGGTTGGGGCTGATCCTCGTCGATCATCCGCCGGCGCCGGTCAACCCGGACGGAGCGCGCGTCATCGTCACCGCTGCCAATGAGGCCAAGTACAACCTGCGGCCCACCTGGGCCAAGTACGGACGCGCGTCGGTGCTCAACTGGCGGGTCGGCGTCGTCGACAATCGCACCGCCCCCACGATGCTGGTGCTCGCGGAATCCGCCGATGTCGATGACGGGACGTTCGGTACGACCACTGTCCCGCGCTTCCGCGAGTTGCGGCTGATCCTCACGCCGACCGGCAATCAAGCGACCTGGCGACTCTGGGAGCTCGTGGACGATGCGGGCGACAAGCCGGAATCGTTCCGAGAGGTCAGCGGGGGCGTGTTTCGCAATCGACTGGGCCAGATCGCCGAGTCGTTGCCGATCGCGATCGCGTACACCGGACGCACCGAGGCACCATTGACGGCGACGATCCCGCTGATGGGTGTCGCGTGGGCGAATCTCGCGCATTGGCAGATCGCCACCAATCTGCGCTTCAACCGCGACGTGTGCGGGTTTGAGCAGCTGGTCGTCATTGGCGAGCTGATGGCGGACGGGCAGACCGGGAAGCCCGGAACACTCAAAATCGGCCCGCTCGTCGGCGTGCACCTGGTTGAGGGTGGGGACGTCAAGTGGATCAGCCCTGAGGGCAAAGGGTTGGCGCAACTCGAAGCGGGGAAGCGCGAGAAACTCACCGAGATGGCGCAGCAGGGTGTGTCGTTCCTGCAGACCGATACGCGCGCGGCAGAAACCGCTGAGGCCAAGCGATTGGACGCGACCGCGGAGAATTCGACGCTAGCGACCGCCGCGCAAGGCATCGAGGACGCCTTCAACACCGCGCTCGAGATCCACGCCTGGTATCTCGGCATTGCGAAGGTGGGCGCGCCGGTGCTCACCATCTCTCGCGACTACGAATCGACCGGCATGCCCGCGCCGATGCTGACCGCGTGGGTCGGTGCGATCGCGAACGCCGGGCTGCCGGTGCGCCTGCTGCTCAGCGCGATGCAAACGGGCGGACTCATTCCCGCCGACACCGATCTGGAGGAACTGGAATCGGAAATCATGGCCAACCAGGCCGCGATCGAAGAGCAGAAAGCGCTGGCGCTGCAAGAACAGATGGACGCCAATACGCCGCCGCCCGCGGAACAGAAGCCGCGTCGTTTCGCGGTCGAACGCGGTGCAGATGGCCGCGCAACGGGCATTGCCGAAGCCGCTTAGCACGCATCACACCACACTGAGACTCCCATCATGCCCAAGTCAACCAGCATCTGCAATTCGATCCTCGCGCTCCTGCTGAACGCCACGGCATGGGCCAACATCGCTGACAACGCTGCGGCGTCACCGATGACGAACACCCACATGGCGCTACACACGGCGTCGTTGAACGGGGCGTCCACGCAGGCCACCAGCGAAACGGCGTACACCAACTATGCGCGCGTCGCGATTGCGCGCACGACCGGTGGCTGGACGGCTCCAGCGTCGGGCGCATCGTCCAATGTGGCCGCTATCGATTTCCCGTCGTGTGGCGTCACGGGTGCCACGATCACCACCGCATCACTCGGCAAGGATTTGGCGGGTGCTGGGATCGTGTTCTACTACGGCGATTTGAACGCCAGCATCGCGGTGTCGAACGCCATTCAGCCCCGGTTCGCGATCGGCGCGGCCACGATCACCGAAACCTGAGCAGAACCCCAACAAGGAGCGTCCCGATGTCTGTTCGCGCGAAGTTCAAATACACTGGCTACGAAGCGAGCCTCAGCAACATGCCCACCAAGAACGCCGACGGCAATCCTGGGCCCTATGAACAAGTTGAGCTGCGGTCGCTCAAGTTCTCTCCCGTCTACGGCAACGGCGATCCGAATCACGAGAACACCACGTTCTGGAACGCCTCGCCGACGGGGCAGATCGCGCTCGGCTGCGTGAACCCGGCCGCGTGGCAACAGTTCGAGATCGGCAAGGAGTACTACATCGACTTCACGCCGGCGTAATGAGCCTCGCGACGCAGTTCCCCCCACTGTACGCCTGCGGCCACAAGCTCACGAACTACGACGGCACGTTGCGCGAGTGCGGGCGCGCCGTGCGCGTGATCGAGAATGGACTGGGCGTCGAGCCGACCATCGAACGGTCCTGCGATCATGTGGGCGCGACTGTTATCGCCAACCGCAAGACGCACCTGTACGGCAAGGGTGAAGTCAGTATGCTGACGAAGCAGTCTCGCAAGTTGACGCTGACGGTGCGGCAGTTGCTGTCGGCGCTGACTGGGCGGAGTATCTGACGTGAGCGCCGGATATCGCACGGTCGCCGAGTGGGCGGCTGCCGCGCACAACGGCGCGATCATCTATGCGATGTCGCGCAAGGTGCCGTCTCAGGCCAGTGTCGCTGGCCGATGGGTTGACCTGTCGATGACGTCGGGGAATCCCCCACCGAACTACTACGCCTCGACGCCGCTAGAAGCTGCCGTGCTGGACCCGTTCCGTGGGATATTCCACGGCGACGACGTGATGCCTGCGCACAAGCATCTGGTGGAGTGGACGCTGGCAACGCCAACGGCTGGCTTTCGGGGCAAGTTTCAACTGCTCGATTACCTGCTGTACTATCCGTTCATCGACTTGGATGATCTGGACGAGCAGGTGCTCGACAACACGGTCACGCTCCCACGTTATGAGTCTGGTGATGGTGTGATGGTGATGGCCGTCGCCGTTGCGCCAACCGTGAGTGGCGGTTCGTTCACGTTCGACTACGTGGACAGTGACGACGTGGCGCGCACCTCGCCCACGATCTTCACCGACACGACCGCCGTCAACATTGCGAGCCTCGCTGCGTCAGCCCCTGCTACGGTCGCTGGCAACGGTCCGTTCCTGCCTCTGCATAGCGCGAGCAAGGGCGTGAAGCGGATCACAGCGTATCGCAATCTCGTCGGTAGCGGTGGACTTGTCGCACTGGTGTTGGTGCGCCCACTGGCAAGCGCCGTGATTCGCTCAGGCAACGTCGCGGAAGAAGTTGTCTTTGGCGGCCCCGGCATCATGCCGCCTCGCATTGTGGACGGCGCGTACCTCGGCATCATCGTTAACTGTTCAGCCAGTATCGCAGCCGGAACGTTGACGACCGACTTCATCTTCACTTGGGCCTGAGACGACTATGGGATTTTCATCTGACGACGACCTGCTGAATCAGGCCACGGTCAACGGCAAGATCGTTGAGCGGGACTTCTCCAAGATTACCGGCGCTGCGGCGCACACCGCTGGCGGCTGGCACTGCCTCGCAGGTGCGGCAGGGTATCCGAACGCAGGCACCTATCCCGGCACCGACCTGTTGTGGTCGAATTGCACAGAGCAAGACGGCGACGGGACCACGATTATTGGCGTACAACACGGTGGGCTCGTGCTCCCGGCGACGAAACACCTGCTCAAACTTGGCGCGTTGTGCGTTGCGGCGGCTGGCACGCCGTGGACTGTGCATCTCGTGGACCTGTTCGGATACTACCGCCTGAGCACGACGAACGTGACTGGCACCGGCTCCCGCACGCTTATCAACACCAACACGTTCACGGCATCGTCGTCCAGCGGGTTGCTGCTCACGTACACCAACGACTTCAAGAACTACACCAAGGTCCGCTTCACAACGACCACGACGCTGCCGACAGGGCTGTCGCTCGCGACGGATTACTGGCTGGTGCGCGTGACGTCCACAACGGCGCGGGTCGCCACGTCGTTCGCCAATGCGGTGGCAGGAACGGTCATCGCGTTCACGGACGCAGGCACGGGTACGCACACGCTGAACTGCCGCGTCTCGCGTTACGATGGCGCGGGGGCGGAGGCGTTCTTCGTCTCGCAGACGCTGCCGACGGCTGGCGGCCCGAACCTCTCGGCGTCGAGCTACACCAATCAGGCCGGGACGGCGGCACGCGCTTTCCAAGGCTCGCCCACGATGGGTGCGACGGCGGACGCCTACGCGACGCGCATCCTGCACAGTGGCAACGCGGCGGGTCGCTATGGTCCGTACCTGCCGAAGCAGGGTGCAGACACGGGCATCCTGAGCATCGAATCGTTTACGTGGTCTGGCGGCACCGCATACACGGGCACGGGCGTCGTCGCGCTCTGCCTTGGCCGCGTGCTGGCTCGACTCCAAATTCCCGGCTCTGGTGCGTACATGGAGCGCGATCTGCGCCACCAGTTGATGGCAATGCCGAAGGTGGAAGACGGCGCGTGCATCGTCCCGATCCTATTCAGCACGGGCGCGACGACGGCGAACTCGCCTGTCAACATGGACATCGCCGCGATATGGGGCGGCTGACGTGACGCTGATCCAAAACGGCTTCAAGGGAGGCACGCCGGGGGCCGTTTTCAGTGCCACCATCACGTCGGCGCCGCAGGGATTTGAGCGAACGGCTGGGTATCAGCCGGGATCGGTGCGCGCTGGCTACGTGTCGGTCGCGTACGACGCGATCGCGCAGCAGCAGTCGTATCCGGCAGGCAACGGGTACAACAACTCGTGGATTCTCGCGCCGAAAGCGGGCGGCATGTCGTGGCGTCCGCTGGGCGAAGGCGACATTGCAATGAGCGGCCTCTCGGGTCGTCTGATGACGATTGACCTGACTGGCACGAGTACGTTCGCGGCGGATGCGATCATGGCGTACCTGCGCACATGGGCCGTGGTCGGCGCGGGTGATCTGACAGCGGACATCGAAGGCCGTGCGCCGATTGTCGTGAGCTTCGTTGGTGCGGGTGACATCGACGCGACGATCACGGGTCTTGTGGAGTTGTCCGTCGCGCTGCTCGGCAGCGGTGACCTCGCGCCTGATCTGACAGGCCTGCTGCTGGCCATCGTGGCGTTCTCGGGCAGCGGCGACATCGACACGACCCTCACGGGCCTCACCGAGTTGATCGTGGCGCTGAGTGGCAGCGGCGCACTGACGGCTGACCTGATGGGCCGCTTCGCCATGTTGGTGGCGCTCAGTGGTGCGGGCGACTGGGATGTCACGGCCTACGGGACGGCGCATCCGGTGATGGCATTCAGCGGCGCGGGTGACCTCGACGCGCTTATCACGGCATTCGGGGATAT
>JANNRQ010000006.1:0-20441 GCA_031401495.1 Gemmatimonadota bacterium | reverse complement strand
AGGACGGAGGAAGGAGAATCTGCGAGGGCACCTTCCTCCTTCCTCCTTCCTCCTTCCTCCTTCCTCCTTCCTCCTTCCTCAACGGGCCTGAAGAATTCCGTACTCGACCATAGGCTCAGCTGCGTGGTGGCGCCGCGCGTCCCGCCGGCCCGAACCGCGCGCTGCACCGCGCCGATCGGGAACCTCGGGATACGCACACAAGCGACGCGCCACTCCATCGACACAGCTGATCTCCACCACGTTGAGGTTTTTGCCCTGCACCCTGTTCTGTGCGCACCCACCCTTTTCGATGGAGATCCGCAGTCGTTGTCGTCGGCGATGCACTCGTAATCGCACCGCACCGCTGAGTTTTGTTGCATCACCCGCGCTGGCAACGACAAGCGCCGCGTTGGAATCGCGCGCCAGTCCCATGAGGCGCACTGCGATCGCGCGTGACACGGGTGGCGCGGAGTCCAGCACCACCAGCGAGAACGCGGCGCTGCGCAGCAGTACGTCGGCGCACCACGCCGCGCGCGCCGGTGCCGGCGGACGCACCATCCACACGCCTTCGACGTGCGCCAAGTGCGCCCACTCGCGCGGCGCCAGCGTGCGCGACGCATCGATGTAGGCCACCCACTCGCCGCGCGCGACCGCGGCGTCCACCACGCGGCGCAACAGCGTGAGTTTTCCGGTGGCACCCACAATTTCCGTCAGACGACCGCGCGGAAATCCGCCCGACGCGAGCGCGCCATCGAGCACGTCCACGCCGGTGGGCATTCCCGGCGCTTGCGGCAGCGGCGCGGGCAGCAAAGCGCGCAGCGCATCGAGGTTTGTGGCCGCCGATTCCAGTCCTGATACGAGCGACTCGAGACTTGACGCCGGAACCGGTAATCGGAGAGGGGAACTCATGCAGAGCCTTCGCTACGCTCAGGATGACAGCTAAAACGATACCGAAGAAACACCGAAACTATGCAGACAAAAATTGCATCCGTCAACAGGCAACTGCTGACGGCCTTAATCCACAACTTTCCACACCGACGTCCTACAGCAGCATCGCGAGTTGCGAGTTCTCCGCGACCGGTTCTTCACGATCCATGTCGTCGCCGTCGTCGCAGCCGTAATGCACGCCGTATCGCGAGCACAATTTCCGGAAATAACGCGACAATCCATCACGATACGTGTCGCCGACCGCATGACTGCGTTCGTACGTTGCACGATACCGCGGTGCAAGCGACGGGAATTCCTGTTCGATGAACGGCAGATAACGCTTTCGCGCCGTGGATCGCAAACGCAGTGCGCAGGCGGCCAGGCGCGTCGCGCCGGCGCCCGCAATCGCCTTCACCAGAGGTTCGAGTTGGTCCGGATGGTCGGTAATTCCCGGCAACACGGGCATCACGTTGATGCCGGCATCGACACCGTACTCGCGCAGTCGCATGAGCGCGCGCAATCGCGCCTCGGGCGTGGGCGCGCGCGGTTCCAGCTTGCGGGCAAGCTCGCGATCGAGAGTGATGAGCGAGATGTGGACGGTGATTTCGTTCTTGCGCGCGATTCTCCTCAGTAAATCCGCATCACGCGACACCAGCGAGCTCTTCGTGATGATGAAGACCTTGAGGCCTTCATGCTCGGCGAGGACTTCCAGGATGCCACGCGTGATGCCGAAACGGCGTTCGGCGGGTTGATACGGGTCCGTGGCGGTGCCAATGCCAATGCGATCGCCGCGAATAAGCTTCAAATGCTTGTCGGATCCGTAGCGCAGCGCCCTCCGCAGCGCATCCGCAGCGTTCTGCTTCACGAAGATCTGGCGCTCGAACGCGAGCCAGGGCGGCATCGACTCGAATGCCTCGCGCAGAGCGTCGGCTTCAGGATTTGCTGAGACCGCGCGCTCGATGACCCAGCGATGCGCGTAGCGCGCGTAGCAATACGCACACCCGAAGGCGCACCCGACATACGGATTGATGGACCAGAAGGGCATGCCGGTGATGTCGGTGTCATTGAGGACCGACTTGGCATGAGTTCCGTAGTAGTTGATGTCGGACTGCTCGCCGAGCACTGGCAATTTCGGCCGAGTGAGGGCGCGTTCTGTGTGGATATCGAAGAGGGAGGCGTCAGGCACGGGTCCTGAGCGTACCGAACAAACCCCGAAGACGCAAGAGCGTACATTCTGGTCCTCTCGACGTCTCCACCACGGCGTTGACCACATCTCCAGATCCGGCCCGACCAGGATCAGATCTTCTGCATCGAGAGCGAGTTCAGGGCGAAGGACGCCGCGCACCTGCGCGGGTTCTTCCTCCTTTGGCCGGATGCTGCGTCGCTTCGCGCAATTCTCACGGCCATTCGCGTGTCGTAGCCGTGGCTTACTGCGGTTTCGGAGCGATGACGCCGTAGGAGGGCGTCACGCCCGAGACCGGTCGCGAAATCCAGACCCGTGCACCGGCGATGTCGCGGAGCGCGGGTGTCGCATTCGGCACACCTCGTGTCGCGCCTGAACGCATCCGTAGTTCCACGCCGGACGGTGTGGCGACAATCATCCCGTCGTCCACGTCCTGGTCGCCAATGCGACGCACCTCAAACACGTCCACGCGGAGTTCAGTCGCCATGCGGGAGCCGCTGACCCAAACAACCGCGCCGTTCACCGCGCGCAGCAGTGCGGCGCCGGGCCCACCGAGCCGCGTTTGCGCGCCGCCACTTATCGGTTCGAGCACGAGCCAGGTCGCCGGATCCGAGCCGACTTCGACGACGCGTCCGACGACCTCCACCGCCTGTGTTGCCAACGCCGCAGGTGTCGTGTCTGCCGCCGGCCGGCCGCCCCGTGCACAGGACGTAACAAGCAGCATGCTGAGTACGATGAGCGCGGTGCGCACTATTGCACCCTGATGATGGCCATGCGGAGTTCCGTTGGCGCGGCCGCAGCCGCTCCGCTGGCTTTGAGTTCAAGGAGTTGTGACGTCAACTGCGATCCGGACAATTGGATTGCGGCTGAAGTGCCCGGGCGAACGCGGAGTGTCGTGCTGAAGGCGCCGAATGCCGCAGTGGTAGGAATGAACGGCCACGCGGACCAGCTGACCGAGAAATCCGCCTTGTAGCCCGCGAACACGTTGCGGAAATTCCAGCTCGGCTGCTTAAGCGTTGCGTCGCTGGGGGTGAGGCTTGGATGGTCGTCCACGAGCATGGACAAGAACCACTTGGGCTGCACATTCGCAAACGTCAGGCCGGACTTCGTCTCGAGGTTGCTCAGGCCGGTCAGGGTGGGCTCCTGTGTCATGTTCTTGAGCACTGTCGCCTCTGCTGTGGCGCTGTTGTCCAATATCCAGCGCACCAGCGACCAGCCAGTTGCGTAGAACGAGAAATCACTCGAGTTGATGCGTCCCAGCGGCGAATAGTCGTGCGGCCCGCTGTACCATGAGGATGCCAATTCCGTGAAGACACGAATGATGCCGCGAGGCTGGCCCGAGCAGGCGCGTACGCCGCAGTACGGGCCAACCGGGTTGCCGGCGCTGCCATAGACGATGTTGGATTTCTGCGCAAAGCCGTAGCGTGCGCGCTCATACAGTTCTTCGGACATGCGTGCATTGGTTTCTTCGAGCCACGAAGTCTCAAACGTGGAGCCGCCGTTTCTGGAGAAACGCTCACCGGTAGAGACGATGTGCTTCACCTCGTGGATGATCGTTCCGCGCATCCGCCAGCGCCAATCGGGAGGGCTGCCACTGGTGTTGATCGTGCCCGAAGTCGTGGGCGACGTGGCGTAGAAATATTCCCCGCGGTTGCTGGCCGCGCATGTGCCGACGGGGAAGAAATCCGCACCGGTCACGAACCCGGCGATCCCCAGCGCGCCGAGTTCATGCCCCGGACCGCTCCCTCCCGTCCCAGGTACGGGGTTCAGCTTGTCGCTGAACACCATCACGATGCGGCCGTTGTTGTCGAGGACGGCGTCGTTCACGATCGGATTGCCGAAGTTGGTCTCTAGGATCGGCCACATCACCGCGTCGAACTCGTTGCCGATTTGCGCGTACGTTGTGTCGAGTGTTCCGGCGAGCGGGTTCGCGTTGTCCTCCACGATGATCGACTTGGTGCCGACGAATGCCACGCGTCCGCTTATCGGGATGGAGGTCGTGCACGTGTTGGTTCGGGCGTCCGGCAGTTTCACCGACATCAGGTCGCCAACGGCATGCGCAATGCCCGAAACCGGAGTAATCGCTGCCGCACCACGGGGCGCGGCGCCCTGGCGCCAGTTGCGGCCGTTCTGTCGCAGGAATGCGAGATCCCGCTCCAGGAATTGCACGTGGGCGCGATCCGTCGCACTCATCGTCTGCCGCTCGCCGCCACTCGGCGGCGCAAGCATGCGCGCTGCGCTGGTCATATCTGGTGACACCGGAGGCGCCGATGCGCCCGCACTGCCCAGGAGTTCAAACCGGGCACCAGTGGTGTCGTAGACAGAATTCGAGTTGTACACGGCGATGTAGTACGTGCCGCCGGTGTTGCTGAGCTCATTGCAACGAGCCGCAGCCGCTGTAGACAAAATCGCGGACTGGCCGACAGGGAGGGACAGCTGAGTCGCCGCCACGACCGGATGATTCTTGGTCACGGCTCCAGAGCCATTGGGGTTCACCGAGACGACGGCGTTGTGGCCAGCCGTACATGGCAGTGTCGGTACAGTGACCGTCAGTATCGTCGGGCTCGCGGCCGTGACTGTCGCCGTTACGCCATCGATCGTCACCACGTTGCTGGCCGGGGTCGCGCTGAACCCGGTGCCGGTGATCGTCGCTGTCGCTCCGCTCGTCAGCGTCGCGGGCGAGACCGTTGCGATGGAGTTCGTGGTCGCGGTGGCCGTGAATGTGAGCGGACTGCCGCTCAGGCCGACAGCGGTTGCGCTGAGGGTGTTTGCGCCGGCAGCCGAGCCCAGCGTCCAGGTGCCGGCGGTCGCGAGGCCGGCCGCGTTGCTCGTCGGGTTGGCACCGGTGATGCCGCCACCACCGCCGGTCACTGCGAACGCGACTCCGATGCCCGAGACCGGATTCGCGTCCATGTCGGTGACGATCACGGCCGGCGGCACAGCCACCGCTCCGCTTGGAGTCCCACTTTGGTTGTCCCCGGCGCTGATGGCGATCACACCGGCTGCCGCAGCAGTTGTGGTGACGCCTGCCTGCGCCGACGTGAGCCCGGTCGAGGAAAAACTGATTGTTTTCGAACCAGCTGTTCCCGCCACCGCCAGATTCGTGAACGTGACAACGCCGGCGATCGCGTTCACGGTGGCGGTGCCGAGCAGCGATCCGCCCCCGGACGTCACTGAGGCAGTGACCGACGCGGTGCTCGTCGTCACCGGGTTGCCATTGGCGTCCTGTACGCGGACCACAGGCTGCATGGCGAGAACGACACGATTGACAGCGGTGGCGCTCGGCGCGGTGCCGACGGCAAGTATCGCGGCTGTCCCGGCCACGCCCGTGGCAGTGAATGTCACGGCCGGCAAGCCGACCACAGTTGAGGTGAGCACGTTAGTGCCGGCGACCGTGCCAAGGTTCCAAAAGGCCAGGGTTGCGATGCCGCTGGCGGCAGTTGTGGCCGACGCGCTGGAAATACTGCCGCCTCCACTCGTGACGGCAAATGCCACTGCGACTCCGGGCACCGCAGTGCCTTTCGCGGTCGTGACTTTCACCCCAGGGGCAGTCGCCACGGCGGTGCCAGCGACAGCCGAGACTGAGGCAGGGAAGATTGCTTCGACGTTTGCCGGTGTTAGTGGTTCTGCAGGCTTTTCACAGCCGGACACCAGCGTGGTCGCCAAAATGATGCTGAGGCGACTCACAGACTTGTTGCTCATTACAGTGTCACCGTGAATTCAGGTAAGCCCAACCTGCCTGCCGCCCTTCGTAGATCGCAAGCGAGGCGGGTTTCAATTTAGCGCCCACACGCTAGAATCCTGAACGAACATGCGAACCGCACTCTCCGATCTGGAAATCCGGCGGGCCCTTGGCCCGTTGCCCGGTTGGACACGTAAAGGCGAAGTCATCACCAAGACCTACAGCTTCGCCAGGTTCGCGGATGGTATCCGATTCGTCGATGATGTGGCCCGCATCGCCGACACCGCAGACCACCATCCCGACATCGACATTCGTTACACCAAAGTAACGTTCGCGCTGTCGACCCATGACGCCGGTGGCATCACGCAGAGCGACGTGGACCTCGCCAAGGCCATCGAGGCCGCGGCCGGCTTCGACAAACCGGCCGGGCAGTCCTAATCCTTCAGGAACGCCTTCGGCACCTCGCCGATGCGTCAGTTACTTCAATCCGGCGAAGAAATCGTCCATCATGGCGGCAGGCTGCGTGACGCCGGCCGCGAGGGCGAAGTACTCGTCGTCAGTGGCCGCCGTCTCGTCGAAGCGCTGCTGCAGCGCGTGCTGCGACACGTGCGCGCGCCACGCTGCCAGCTCGGCGGTGCGGTGCGTCCGCACATCGATGCGTACCGTTGCCGGGACGCTGAGCGTCTTGAGGACCGCATCGGGCGCCGGGGCGGGCCACGCAACGTAGAACAGCCGTGCCGGGGCATGGATGCTCAAGCCACCGACCAACTGTTCCGCGAAGGCGCTGGCGTTCCCTGCGAGGAAGAAGGCCGCAGTAGCTGCGCGCGAGACCACGCGGTGGTCTGGGTGTGTGTTCGGCGCGCCTTCAGGTCCGAAGGTCACGACAACCTGGGGTCGTTCGCGCCGGAAGTGCCGGACCATTTCGCCGATGAGCACTTGCTGGTCCACGCCACCCAGCCCGCCGTCCGGATGGCCCGCGCTCTCGACGAACGCGAAACCGAGGGCGCTGGCCGCTGCGCACAACTCGGCGCGGCGAATACGCCCCAGGTCCGCCTTGGGCATGGGACCCAGCGACGAGGTCTTGCCCGCGTCGCCGTCGGTGGCGCAGTACAGCGTCATGCGCGCGCCGCCGGCGGCGTACTTCGCGAACGTCCCGCCGCCCGAGAACGTCTCGTCGTCAGGATGCGCGTAGACCGCGCTGAGCACTCTCAACTACTTCCGGTTGCCGCCGAGGAGCCGCAGGATGGCCAAGAAGATGTTCAAGAGATCGAGATAAATGCTCACGGCGGCGATCACATAGTCGTCCGGACCGTACGTGTCCGTGCGGAGGATGCGCCATGTGTCGAACACCAGCAGGCCACCGAACACGAGGACCGTCGCGCCGGCGATCCACAGCGACGCCGTTTCGTTCTGGAAGAAGATGTTCAGGATGCCCGTCACCAGCAGCACGATGAGGCCGACGAAGAAGAATCCGCCCCAGGCGCTGAAGTCCCGGCGGCTCACTGCGGCGTAGACCGTCAGCGCTCCGAACGTCGTGAACGTGAGAATGCCGGCCTGCGACACGATGCCTGGCTGTACGCGCTCGGCCAGCACGAGGACCGGCGCGATCATCACGCCCGCGCCGGTCGTCCCGATCAGTGTCAGCGCAATGTTGCGCGGGAACTCCCGATGCCATCGCTGCGCCAGGAACATCGGAGCCAGGAATCCGCCGAGGAACGTGATGAACGGGTGCTCGATCGCGAACCGCATCAGCGACGGCTGGATCATCGCGAGCGCGACGCCGAACATCGTCGTTACGACACCGACGAGGACGAGGCCGTAGGTGCGACGCACCAGCGTGGCGCGCTCGACACCGGTACGAGCCGGGGCATGGCCGACTACATGGGCGGGGGCTGTCATGCACTCAAACTACGCAACACCAGACCCAAGGCCCAAGGCCTGAGACCCGCAATCGGAACTACCGCTTTCTCAGCTCGACGTTCCCGTACACCGTTGCGAGCCTGATTAGCGCTCCGCCTTTCCCCAGCGTCGCGCGGAGCCGTCGGGGGTCGATTCGCCCGCTGATTGTCACGGGGAAATCCGTGGAGAAACTGCCGTTGATCGCCGTCAGTTCGACCTCGGCATCGATATCACCGGCAAACTCGGCGGTCACTGAGCCGTTCGTTGTCGAAAAGCGCATGTCGGAGCCGGCGTCGAACTTGCCCATGGTGGCCCGCACGTTCCCGTTGGTTGTGCGCGCGTTCACCTGCCCGCTGGCGGTGGACACAGTCACGTTGCCATTCACGCTTTCGGCGACCACTTCAGCGGCGGCGTCCATGACACGTACGTCGCCGTTCACCGTGTGCACCCCGACTCGCACGCCGCGCGGTACGCGAATGCTGAAGTCCACATCGACGACGTTCTCGCGGGACGCGCGATCCGTCAGGCGCGAGCGGTACATGCTTTCGCTGCAGCCGGAGGTCTCGCCCCACAGTGCGCAGATCAACACGTCTTCCCCGGCGTCGCCGTACTTCTTCACCTCGAAGCGCACATAGTCCGGGTCACCGCGGCGCGTGCGGCGGGTGGCAATGACCTCCACCTTGTCGCCGGAGCCGCGCGTGACCTCGATGTTGCCGCGCAGGTTGCGCAGGGTGATCCAGCGGCCCTCGGGGACGCGGCCGGCCCACGTAAAGGCCTCGCGCTCCAGGCGGACCTGGGCTTGTGCAGCAGTCGGGAGAAAAGAGATCGGACACAGAAAATGGAACACGACGAGGCCCCGCCGCAGCGTCGCAGTAGTCCGATCTCCCATGTCGTGTCTCCTCGCTCTTATTGTTTCGCCATCCTCAGCCGAACGTCGCCGCTCACGGTGTGCACTTCCAGTTCGCGTCCGCCCTTGCCGATCCGCGCGCTGATGCTGCTGCGACTCACTCGTCCGTTCAAGGTAAGCGGGAACTCGCTGTCCAGTGACCCGCTCACGCTCCGCATCGACACATCGGCATCGAGGTTCTGCGGCAATTGCGCGGTGACGTTGCCACTCACGCTGCTGAACGTGAGCATGCCGTCGCCGGTCAAGCTCTCCACGACCACGTCCACGTCGCCACTCACCGACGAGGCTCGCACGCTGGTGGCTTTGGCCGTCTCCAACCGTACGTCGCCGCTGACGGAGCTGGCCTTGATCGTGCCTTCCATGCCAGTGACCCGCACGTCGCCGCTCACGTTCGATACCGACACACGCATGCCCTTGGGCACTTTGACTTCCATGTCGATGTGGACCTGGTCGTCCCAGTCCCGTCGACCGCGGTTGCGATTGCGATTGTCGTGCACCTGAAAGCCGCCGTCGTAGCACTCCATGTCCATGTCCTTGTGCATCGAACATGCGGTGATGCCGCGGTCGGACTCCACCACCTGGATCGTCACGTCTTCTGTGCGCCCGCGTCCGCGGCGCGTGCCGGTGATCTCCACCTTGCCCGTGGTGGACGGCGAGACGACCACGCGTCCGCTCAGGTTGTGCAGGCTTACGATCTTGTCAGGAGCGAGCTGCTTTTCCCAGCGGAAGTCCGGCGTCTGCGCAATCAATGGCGCAGCGCAGGTGAGCAGCAGGGCAGTGGCGCGAAGACGCATAGCGTGCCTCATTGGTCGCGGGTTGTGCGGGCTTTGGAGCGAATGGTGACGTCGCCGCTGAAGCTTTCAGCGCTGACGCGCGCCTCGCCCTTGCCGACTTCGAACGTGAAACGCTTGCTGGGGCCGATGCCGTGTTCTCCCGGCCTCAACGTGATGGGAAAATCACTGTCGATCGAGCCGGTGTACGTCGCGATCGTGAACTGCGCGCTCACCGTGGGTGGCAGCACCAGCGTGACGCTGCCGCCGTGCGACCCAAGCTCATACCGGCCCGTGCTGTCCACGCCGCCGTCGAACGTCACGTCGCCGCCGGTGCTCTTGGCGCGCACGTAGCGCGACACCACGTTGCGCAGGTTCAGGTCGCCGCTGACGGAGGTCGCTTCCACATCGCCCTTGACGTCGACGAGTGTCACCGCGCCGGCGGTCGTGCGGATATCCACCCGGCCAACCAGCCCGCGCGCGATGACGTCACCGGACAGGCTGGTGATGTCCGTCAGGTCCGTCACGTCTTCAACGACGATGTCGCCATTCTGCGTGTGCAGTTCCACGCCGCCGCGCGTGCCGGACACGGAGATGTCGCCTTGCTGGGTGCGCGCCACGACTTTCACGCCCACCGGAACCGTCACCTCATAGCGCGTGTCGCCGCTGCGGGAGCGCACGAGATCGAGCGTCAGTCGACTGGGCGACGCGTCCATCCGGATCTCATTGCGCTCGGAGCGGGCACGCACGCGGATTTCGTCGCGCGTCCATGCGGTGACGATGATCTCTCCCTGGTACAGCGAGAGCGACACCGTGCCGCGCTTGTCGAACGCGAACGCCGTGTCCACGCGGGTGCGGCTTTCCTGATCCCGACTGGCGCCGGAGCGAGTCTGCTGCGCCTCGACACTCGCGGCGCTCAGCGTCAGCGCGCTCATGAAAATCAGTATTGATCGGTTGGTCATGGTATCGGCCTTCGGTTTCCAGTTCCGGCTCACGAGTTCCTAGTCCCCGCTCCGACTCGGCAGCGCTGCCGCGATACGCAGCAACTCCACCTTCGATTCGAGCGACGCGTTCAGGGATTCAATCAGGAAGCGGCTCGCGGGGTCCCGCGCGATCGCCTTCTTGCTCTCCGTGATCGCCGCGTCGATCACAGTGAGGTTCCTCTCGACCACTGCGACAGTGACCGGGTCCATTTGGTTGCGGCGCTCATCCACGAGCTTGCGCAGGCGAAGGATCTCGCGGTCGTAATCGGCCGCGAGCGTCGCCACTGCCAGCTGCGCCGAGATGGACCCCGGCGCCGGGGCGGCAGGCGTGCCGCCTGAATCCAGCGTATCGAAAGCCTGCGGCGTCGCCGCGGCCAGCGCCGTGTCACTGAACGCCAGTGAATCCACGGACGCCACCGACGTGCGAGTCTGCATGGCGCCGAAATAGCCCAGGCTCACCGCGCTAACGAGCGACGCGGCCACGGCCGCGCGCATCAGCCACGGCTCCTGCCACAAGCGCACAGGCCGCTTCGCGGCAGGGAACGCCGTAGCCGGCGTAGCCGATGCAATCGGAACCACCGGCGCTTCGATGCGCTCCGCAATGCCCGCCCACAAATCGTGTGAGGGCGTCAGCACCGGCAACTTCGACGCTTCAACGCGGATCGACCTCAGGTCCGCCACCAGCGCGCCGCACTCGGCGCAGTTCTGCGCGTGTCGCTCCATCGCGGAGTGGCGCGCGCCGTCGAGGTCGCCTTCGAGGAATGCCATCAACTGTTCGTTGAAGGCGTCGTGTGTCATGTCCATGTTCGTCATCTGTTCAGTGCCTGTCGCAAGAGGTGCCGCGCGCGGTGCAACTGCGCCTTGGTGGCGCCCGTCGTCACGCCCAGCATCTCGGCGATTTCTTCGTGTTTGTAGCCTTCCACATCGTGCAGCGTGAACACACGGCGCGCGCCCGGAGGCAGCTTCGTGATCGCGTGCTCGATGTCCAGCATTTCACCCGGCGCGATCATGGTTCCGACCACGGTCGCATACGCATCCATCCCTGCTTCTTCCGGTTCTTCTTCGAACCGCGCGCGCCGCCGTGAGTCGGTCTTTCGTTCGTTCAGCACGACGTTCACTGCCAGGCGGTGAAGCCACGTGGCGAACGACGACTCGCCGCGGAACAACCGCACCTTTTCCCAAGCCCGGACGAAGACGTCCTGCGTCAGCTCTTCAGCGCGCGTACGGTCCGGGACCATGCGCGCGCAGAGTGAGAAGACGCGATTGACATGGGTGCGGTACAGGCGCTCGAACGCCTGCCGATCGCCACCGGCAGCAAACGCGGCGTCAGCGTCCAACGTTCGAATGCCTGCGGTTGTCGGGGCTTCGAGTCGAGCCACAGCAGCCATGTCTTTGGGGTCTCCGTCCGAGCACTACTATAGATACTCGCCGAGGGCGGATGGTTGGAATACGGCCGCGCTTGGTGCTTCGTGCTTAGTGCTTGGAGTATATGCGCTTAGCTAAGGACCGCGCACGAGCCGTCGACGAAGCACCAAGCACGAAGCACTTACAGCAGAGCGCGCAGGTCCCCAATCCGTTCCAGAAAGTGTGTCGGCCTGCTGGATTCCAGATCGCTTCGGCTGAAGGGACCCCAGAGCGCGGCAATCGTGGTGACGCCCGCCGCATTTCCCGCGATGATGTCATGCACCGAATCGCCGACGAAGACGGCATCCCCTGGGGCGACTCCCAGCCGGTCGAGCGCGGCCAGCACAGGCTCCGGATCCGGTTTGTGCTTCTCAACCGTGTCGCAGCCGATGAGCACGTCGAAGCAATCGCCGATGCCCGCGCAATCAATCCCGCGCCTGGCCAACCCCTCGGTCTTGCTCGTAACAATCGCCAGCGGATGGGATGCCGCGCGTAGCGCGCGTACGGTTTCAACGACGCCTTCGTACGCGGTCACCAGCCGGTCGTGGTTCGGCATCTGATACTCGCGGTATCTCGCGATCAACGCCTGCACCCTGGCTTCATCACGTGCGTACTTCCGGAATATCGCCACCAGCGGAGTCCCGACTCCACTCAGCCACTCGGCGTCGCTCGGTACCGGCCCGTCGTGACCGACGAACGCGAACCGCGCGGACTCAAGGATCAGCGTGATCGAGTCGATGAGAGTGCCGTCGAGATCGAAGAGGACGGCGCGGGGCATGGACCTGTTAGGTTCTCTTTGAGTCACACCAACCACGAGCGAGCGATCAAATGGGCAAAGGCGACAAGCGGTCCAAGAAGGGCAAGATCTTCAGCAAGAGCTACGGCAAGCGCCGTCCCCGCAAGCTCAAGAAGAAGCCGGCGCCGAAGAAGTCCTAGATCCGGTTCGCCCTGAGCTGGTCCAGGGGGTAGAACGTCCCGCGCCACTCAATGCCGCCCGCGGCCAGCGTCCGCGTCACCGCGATGGTGAGCATCCCCAGCTGGATCAGCGCCGCGATTGGATAAAGCACGGTGAGCCAGAGCGGCATCTGTTGCTCGCGTGCGGTCTTTGCAAAACCCAGCAGCAGTCCCGCAATGGCCACGGCGTAGAGCAGCTGCGTCGTGCCGGACGTGATCCACACCGCGACGAACGGCCAAACGCTCGTCACAAGGCTCAGCAGCACCAGGACGACGAACAGCACGACGCTGTACTGAAGCGACGCGAACGCGTTCTTGCGGAATCCCTGCGTCGCTTCGGCGATGCTGCGGTACCACTCGACGCCCACCATCTCCTGGCCGAACAGCACGCGCTGACGCGCGCCGGAGTGCTTGAGCAGTTTTCCCAGCATCAGGTCGTCGTCGGGACGCATGGCGATGCGCGTGTGGCCGCCCACGTCGCGGTACCATTTCGCCCGCACCATGTTGAACGCGCCCACGCCGATGAACGCGCTGCTGCGCGGGTTGCTCACGTCCCACAGTCGCAGCGCGATCACGCCCCCAGTCAGGAAGAAGGTCGTGACGGCCTGAAGCATGCGCGACGGCAGGTCCATGTGCGGCGCAATCGTCACGTGGTCGGCGTCCGACTCCATCACCGCCATCGCGCGGGACACCGCGGTCCGCTCGAGGATGATGTCGCCGTCAACGAACAGCAGGATGTCGCCGGTGGCCTTCGCCGCGCCCGCGTTGAGCGCGTGATTCTTGCCCAGCCAGCCCTTCGTGAGGTCGGTGATGTGCACGACCTGCACCCGTGGCGTCTTGGCGGCCATGTCGTCGAGGAGCTTTCCGGTCCTGTCCGTCGACCGGTCCTCGACGACGATGAGCTCCACGTCGTGGTAGTCCTGCGACAGAAGCGATGCCACGGCCTGCCGGATGTGCAGCTCCTCGTTCCGAGCGGCCACTACTATAGAAACGCGCGGGCCGTGCCCGGCCGGGAGTGGTGCGATGTGTGAAAGGCGGGGCACCACAGCATACGTGTGGAATACGAGGGCGACCGCCACGAGCGCGACGCCGGCGACGACGCCAGCCACAACCAATCCGACATTGAGCATGGGCGGTAATGATACCCGCTCGGGTCGTTCTGAACACGTTACCGCCATTGCACGTATGGTCTCTGGCAGTGTGCTCTGACAGTCTGCCCGCGCAATAACTTTGTGGGGCACGAACCACCCGTGAACCGCCACCGTCGTTTCTTTGGAGTCGCCCCTCGTGTTTCGTAGCGCCATCAGGGCATCGGCACTCCTGCTCCTTGTGACTCCCGGTCTCGCTGCCGCACAAGCGGTGCGCCCTGATTCTGCGATGGACTCAGTGACCGTGCGGCTCAAGGCCGTATCGGTTTCCGCCGCGCGCGCGGCCGGAGTCACCGGCGGCGCCAGCGCGGTGGTTCTTCGCACGGAGGAGCTGCGGTCGTCGCCAGCGCCATTGCTCGAGCAGGCGCTCCGCGAGTCGCCCTTCGTTCACGTGCGCCACAATTCCCGCGGTGACCTGGAGTTGTCCGTGCGCGGCTCGGATTCACGCCAGGCCGCGGTAATCATGGACGGCGTGCCGATGACGCTGGGGTGGGACCACCGCGCTGATGCATCGCTGGTGCCGGTGACCGGCGCGCAGGACATCGTGATCATTCGTGGGCTGGGCTCGCTCCTGAACGGCCCCAACTCACTTGGCGGCAGCATCGAGGTCAGCCATCGCCCGCCCACGCGGAATTCAGTGTGGCTCACCGGCGGCGTCGATCAGAACAGCGCGATCGTGTCGTCGGCCGGCGGAGAGCGCTTGATCGGCAACGCGATGGGCGGCTCGCTCTCGATGCGCGGCGGGTTCGCCTATCGCAAGCGTGACGGCTTCGCGCTGCCTGACGCCGCTACGGACCCGACGGCCAGTGGCGGCCTGCGCACCAACAGCGACTTGCGCCATGTGGACGGTTTTGCTTCGCTCAACTGGAATGGCAACGCCGGTCGCACGCTGGCGCTCAATGTCACGGGCTTCCACGCCGAGCGTGGCGTGCCTCCGGAGGAGCACATCACGACGCCCCGGTTGTGGCGTTATCCCTACAACACACGCGTCCTCGCATCGCTCTCGGGCAACACCGGCACGTTCACCACGCCGTTTGGCACCGGCTCGATCGACGCCGGCTTCGGCTACAACGGCGGCCGCCTCAAGATCTCCACCTACACGGACCGAACGTACTCCACGACGAACGGTGAGGAACTCGGCGACGAGCGTGCTTCGGTTGGTCGTGTCCGACTCACGCATTCATTGCGGAGCGCCACCCTCCGAGCCGCCGTGACCATGTCCGGCATTTCGTACCGTGAGACGCTGTCGGGCGCGTCCGCAGACTATCGCCAGAAGCTCAACAGCTTTGGCGCCGAGGTCGAGGCGCCGATGGGCGGAAAGACCACCGTCGGCGGTGGCGTGGTCCTCGACCAGTCCAGCACGCCGGAGACCGGCGGCCGTACTCCCGGTCAGCCGGACCTCGACAACGTGGGCTGGCGCGCTGGGATGACGCATGACATCGACTCCACCTGGCGTTGGCACGCGAGTGCCAGCCGGCGATCCCGCTTCCCGGCGCTTCGCGAACTGTATTCCGGTGCGCTCAACCAGTTCCAGCCGAATCCGGGCCTCAAACCGGAGACCTTGCTGGGAGTTGAAGCGGGCGTGACCATGAACCGCATGCTTGGTGGCACGACATCGCTGGTTGCCGAAGCCGCGGTGTTCAGGCACAACCTGCAAGACGCGGTGGTGCGCGTCACCGTGCCGAATCCAACGCCGCCGCCCGCCATGCAATTCCGTCGCGTCAACCGCGACCGGATCGAAAGCGGCGGTCTGGAGTTGATGGCCGGCCTCACCATTGGCGCCAATCGTGAACGTGCGTTCACCGTCTCCGGCGATGCGATACTGCAACGCATCACCATCACGGACGTCGCCCTCGCCGGCCTGCCCGAGCGCCACTCCGAGCACAACCCGGAAACGCGCGGCTCGTTCGCTCTGGGCGTGCCGTTGCCGATGAACCTCCGAGGTGTGGCGAGCGCGAGGTTGTCAGGCGCGCAGTACTGCGTCAACGCGGACAGCGGCATCGAGAAGACGGTGTCGGGCCAGGCCGCGACTGATCTGTCCGTGGAGCGCGGGATCCCTGTGTCGCGCGGCATGTTCCGGTCGCTGCGGGCAATCCTCGCGGTCGACAACGCCGCCAACGCCACTCTTTACGACCAGTGCGGCCTGCCGCAGCCGGGACGCACCCTGCGGCTGATGTTCTCGCTGCGGTAGCTCCGGATGTAGACAGCCGCGCCCGAGAGAGGCATGTTCCTTGGGTTCCCCAAGCCTCTGAACGGAGACATCATGGCACTGTCGCGTCGCAATTTCGTGAAGGCATCTGGCGTTGCCGGTATCGGCGCACTCGCCACCCCCCTTATCGCCGGCCGCGGGAGCGAAGCGCTCGCCGCCATGGCCACGGAACCCGGGTTTTATCCTGGCGCCACGCTCAACTCGGCGGTTGAAGAGCGCGTCGCGTATCACTCGCGGTTCGCGACCGCCATTCGCCTCGACAGCAACGAGAATCCCAACGGCCCAGGCGCCAAGGCGCTGGAAGCCGTTCGCGCGATGTTCACCGAGTCGAACCGATATCCAGATGATCAGGAAGGCGATCTCGCGGGCGTGATCGCGAAGCACCAGAACGTCGCGCAGAACAACGTGCTCATGGCGGCCGGTTCCGGCGAAATTCTTCGCAGCGCGTGCTATGCGTTCACGGGCCCCGGCAAGGCGCTGGTGACGGCATCGCCGTCGTTCGAGACGCCGGTTGGCTTCACCGAGTTCATGGGCGGCGAAGTCCGCAAGGTTCCGGTGGACAAGGATCTCCGGCTCGACCTGCAGCAGATGCTCGACAAGGTGCAAGGTGCCGGCCTCGTCTTCTTCTGCAACCCGAACAACCCGACAGCCACGGTGCACGGCAACGCAGCGGTGAAGGACTTCATCGCGGAAGTGAACAAGCGCAGCCCGAACACCATGATCTTGATGGACGAGGCGTACCACGAGTACGTCGAAGATCCGAACTACCGGACTTCCATCCCGATCGCGATGGATAATCCGAAGGTCTTCACGGTGCGCACCTTCTCCAAGGTGTTCGGAATGGCGGGGTTGCGCGCCGGCTACGCCATCGGTCGCCCGGAAGCGGTCCAGCCCATGGCGCGCCACAAGCTATCGAGTGGCGTGAACGTATTGGCCTCCGCGTGCGGCATGGCGACCATGCCCGATGCGGCGCACATCCAGCACGAGATCAAGGTCAACCGCGACGCCAAGGCGTACACCGTGAAGGCGTTCGAAGCGATGGGGTACAAGCCCAGCGCGTCCGAGGCGAACTTCATCATGGTGCCGATTCGCCGCGACACCCGCGCGTTCAAAGACGCGTGCGCCAAGCAGGGCATCCTCGTCGGTCGCCCGTTCCCGCCGCTCATGCAACACTCGCGCATCTCCATCGGCACGATGGACGAGATGAAGCGCGCGGTGGACGTCTTCAAATCGGTCCTGAGCAGCTCCGCGGACTGATCGCAAATGCGGCTCGCGCCCCTGGCGATGTTGCTCGTCGCTTGCGGGCGCGAGGCCAGTCCGAAATCCGATTCAGCCTCAGCCGTCACGGGCCAACCCGCGGCGGCTGTTTCGTTGCCGGACTCCGTCGCCCGTGGTGCGTCGCCCGAAGTGGCCGAGGCGTGTCCGGCCACGGGTGCGTGGGCGCCATGTCATGTGTTCGACCGTTTGGACCGCGCCGGCCTCGCGCCGCGCCGCGACACCATCCTCGTCACCGAGCTGCTGCTCACGCCCAAGGGCACGCAGCTCGTGGTTGGAAACGCCACCCTCCAGCTCTACGTCTATCCCGACGTTCGCACTCGGGAACGGGAGCAGGGAAAACTGGACCGCACCAAATATGTTTCTTTCGACGCGCCGCTCATGGTGGGGGCGGTGCATACGTTGATTTCCAACACAAACCTCATCGCCATCCTGCAGAGCCGGAACGACCACTTGCGTGAACGCGTTTCGGACGCGATCACCGCCGGCCCGCCCCAGCCGCCGTCTGCGCAGCCCAAGCCAACGCCATGAACGCGAAACGCATCTTCGTTGCAACGTCCCTGCTCACGCTTGCGGCGTGCAGCAACAACGCCCAGGAACGCAGCACCGGCAACCTGCTCAATCCCAACCCGGCCGACCTGGCCAAGGCCGCCCCCGATGAGTTCAAGGTCAAGTTCGAGACCAGCAAGGGCGACTTCATCGTGGAGGCGCATCGCGCGTGGGCGCCCTTCGGCACCGACCGCTTCTACTATCTGGTCAACAACGGGTTCTACGACGGCACGCGGTTCTTCCGCACACTGCCGAATTTCGTGGTCCAGTTCGGCTTGCATGGCAGCCCGGCGGTTTCCAAAGCGTGGGAAGACAAACGCATCCCGGACGACTCCGTGAAGCAAAGCAATCAGGCCGGATACATTACGTATGCGATGGGTGGTCCCAACACGCGCACGACCCAGATCTTCATCAACAAAGTGGACAACAGCCGCCTCGATGCTATGGGCTTCGCGCCCTTCGCCAAGATCATCGAAGGCATGCACGTCGTTGAGCAGTTCTACGGCGGATACGGCGACGGCGGGCGCGGCGGCCCGAATCAGGGCCTGATTCGGGAGCAGGGCAACGGCTACCTCGACCGCGATTTCCCGAAGCTGGACTCGATCGTCAAAGCGACGATCATCTCGGCTGGCTACTCGAAGGCCGTCAAGTGACGGGCACGCCGCTTCCCATGGCCCCCGGGTTCGGCCAGACAAGCCGCCGCGACGCGTGGTGGCTTGAGCCACTGTCGTTCATCACCCTCATCGTCGTCTGTTTCGGCTACCTGACGTGGGCCGCATTCCAAGGCAACCACTACGAGTTCGGCAACTACCTGTCGCCAGCGTACTCGCCCTTGTTGTGGGGCGATTCTCACCACAATTGGTTCGGGACCGCCAGGCCCGCGTGGCTGCCGTGGCCGTCGTTCATCCCGTTCTCGCCGGCGCTCCTCATCCTGCCGTTCCCGGGATTCTTCCGAGTCACCTGCTACTACTACCGCGGCTCGTACTACAAGGCCTTCTGGGCCGATCCGATGAACTGCGCCGTCGGTGAACCGCGCACGTCCTACCTCGGCGAGAACTCGCTGCCGCTCATCCTCCAGAACCTGCACCGCTACGCGTTGTACATCGCGCTGGTGTTCATCGTCATCCTGAGTTGGGATGCCTGGAAGGCGATGTGGTTCATGGGGCCCGACGGCGCTGAACACTTCGGCATGGGCGTTGGCACGCTGGTGCTCGCGTTCAACGTGGTGGCCATCAGTTCATACACGTTCGGCTGTCACGCCTTCCGCCACTTGGTCGGCGGATTCCGTAACACCTTGAGCGGTCGCAAGGCTACCAAACTCGCGTACGACTGCTCCAGCTGCCTCAATCGCTGGCACGGCAAATGGGCGATCATCTCGCTGCTGTGGGTTGGGTTTACTGATTTGTACGTGCGCCTCTGTTCGCTGGGCATCTGGACCGACTTCCGGCTCTTCTAAGAAATGTCTGAATACGAAATCTCCGAGTACGACGTCCTCGTTGTCGGCGCCGGCGGCGCAGGTCTGCGCGCAGCCGTCGAGTCCGCCAATGCCGGCGTCCGCGTCGGACTGATCTGCAAATCCCTGCTCGGCAAGGCGCACACCGTGATGGCCGAGGGCGGCGCCGCGGCGGCAATGGGCAACGTGGACGATCGCGACAACTGGAAGGTCCACTTCGCGGACACGATGCGCGGGGGCCAGTACCTCAACAACTGGCGCATGGCCGAGCTGCACGCCAAGGAAGCGCCGGACCGTATCCGTGAGCTGGAAGCGTGGGGCGCGCTGTTCGACCGCACGCCGGACGGCCGCATCCTCCAGCGCAACTTCGGCGGCCATCGCTATCCGCGCCTCGCCCACGTGGGCGACCGCACCGGCCTCGAGATGATCCGCACGCTCCAGGACCACGCGATCCATCAAACGATCGACGTGCACATGGAGCACACGATCATCGCGCTGTTCAAGGACGGCGAGAAGATCTCCGGCGCGTTGGGTTACGATCGTGAGCGCGGCCGCTTCCGTCTCTTCAAGTGCAAGGCCGTGGTGCTGGCCACCGGCGGCATTGGTCGCGCGTTCCGCATCACGTCCAACAGCTGGGAATACACGGGCGACGGCCATTCACTGGCGTACCACGCCGGCGCCGCGCTCATGGATATGGAGTTCGTGCAATTCCATCCCACGGGCATGGTGTGGCCGGCCAGCGTGAAAGGCATCCTCGTCACCGAGGGCGTGCGCGGCGAAGGCGGAGTCCTGCGCAATAGCGAAGGCAAGCGGTTCATGTTCGACGGCATTCCGGACAACTACAAGTCGCAGACCGCGGACAACGAAGAGGAAGGCTGGCGCTACGTCACGGGCGACAAGAACGCGCGCCGTCCGCCCGAGCTGCTCACGCGCGACCACGTCGCGCGGATGATCAACCGCGAAGTGAAAGCAGGCCGCGGCTCGCCGCACGGTGGCGTGTTCCTCGACATCGCGTGGATCAAGGAGAAGATCCCGGGCGCCGAGGCCCACATCAAGAAGAAGCTGCCCAGCATGTACCACCAGTTCATGCAACTGGCCAACATCGACATCACCAAGGTG
>JANNRQ010000005.1:0-11260 GCA_031401495.1 Gemmatimonadota bacterium | reverse complement strand
ACCGAGGCGAGATTCACGGCATGCCCGGACCAGTGTGGCTTCAAGGCCCGATCGATGGCGTTCCCCCGATGCTCCAGCCGGTGGCGCACGCGCTGATCGAGGCGGAGGAAGACGTTCGCAGGCTCGTGACTCATATGACCGAAGCCGCCGTCTGGGCGCGCCCACATGGCGGCGCGTCCGTGGGATACCACGTGCGACATGCGATCGGTAGCCTGGATCGTCTGTTCACCTACGCGCGCGGCGAGGCGCTGTCCGAGGCGCAGCTGGCCGCGCTGGCCGCCGAGAAGACCACGGGCCCCGGAACGGCAAGTCCAGCGGAACTCGTTTCACAGTTCGCGGCGCAGGTCCAAGTGGCGCTCAAGCAGTTGCGCGAGACGGACGCTGCGGACTTGCTGGCGCATCGCGAAGTGGGCCGAGCCAAGGCGCCGTCCGACGTGATCGGCCTCCTGATGCACGCGGCCGCCCACACGTACCGGCACGTGGGTCAGGCCATCACGACTGCAAAGGCCGTTCAGACCGGCTAAACGAGAATCAGCGCGCTGCTTTGGCGGCGAGGAATCCTGCGCCGCCGAGCATTCCGGGTCCCGGATGCGCCCCCGTGCCGCCGAGGAAGAGGCCGCGGATTGGCATGGCATAGCGACCCCAGCCGGGGATCGGGCGCATGAACATGATTTGGTCCAGCGTCATCTCGCCCTGCGTCAGCGCACCTTCGGTGGCGAGGAAGTGCTCCTCGATGTCGCGCGGTGACACGAAGCCAGTGCGCTTGACGGTGCCGCTGAAGCCGGGAATGACTCGGCCAAGCGCGGCACTCACCTTCTTCTCGAGCGCAGCTCGCTGGTTCTGGTCCCATTGCGCTGACTTGAGCGCGAACGGCGCGTAATGCACGCGGGCGACGATGATGTGCTGGCCCGCCGGCGCGAAGGCCGGCCAGCGCAAGCTCGGCGACCAGCATTCGATGTGTGGTTCGGCGGCAATTTCACCGTACTTCGCGGCGTCGGCCGCCCTTTCCAGCGCAATGGTGGTGGGCGTGAGGCTGACCGGCGCTTTGAACGCATCCGGTGGCGCGGCGTCGACCGCGTAGGTCACGAACGCGGTGCAGCCGCGCAGCTTGATGTTGCTCACAGCGAGTCCGATCTCGGGATCGAGCCACTGTGGCTCGACGAGATCGAGCAGCGTGCGCTTCGGATCGGCGGTCGAGATTACGATCGGCGCGAGCACCTCCTCTCCGCCTGCGAGTACGACGCCCGCGACTGCGTCATCGCGGACGAGAATGCGAGCGACGCGCGCTCCCGTGCGTACCTGTGAACCCCCGCTGGTGACGATCTTCGCGACCGCGACCGCGAATGCATCGGGGCCCTCGGCGAACCAACCGCCCGCTCGAGCCGAGCCGCCGACCATGTGGTGAATCAGGTTGAACGTCGTTCCGCCCGACCGTGGACCTTGCCGCAGGCCGCGCACCGCCGCGGACGCGATCAGCGCCTTGAGCCATTCGGTCTCGAACTCGTCGTCCACGAGATCTTGCACGGACATCGGCATCACGCGCAGGAACTCGGTCATGTCCGCGCGACCGAGCATGCGCACTTTCAGCCCGACGGCCGCGAGCGGCAACAGATCTCGGAGCGAAGTGGTGTCGATGTCGGCAGGCGGCAACTGGTACACGCGCCCGAGCACGCCCGCGAACTTCGAGATGCGTTCGGCAAACGGTACGAAGCGCGCGGCGTCCCGCTTCGAATGCTTGGCGATGAGCTCACCAGCGGCGCCGAGGTCCGTGGGTGCGCTGATCAACGCGCCATCGACGACGATGCTGGCTGAGACGGAGTGCGCGACGGACCGCAACTGGAGGCCCAGCATGCGCGCGACGTTGTCGGGAACCCATCCGCGGTCCTCACTGAGCGAGAAGCGACAGTCAGGTCCGAATGCTATGGGGCGCGTGTGTCCGCCAATGGCATCGGCAGCCTCGAGGACCACGACGCGCTTGCCTCTCTTTGCAAGCGCAGCAGCTGCGGTAAGGCCGTTGGGCCCGGCGCCGATTACTATCGCCTCGACCTTCATGGCGCTTCGATGCCTGTTCCCGAGAACATCTTCATCGTCCGAGAATCTCCAAGGCAGCGAGACGCCCGGAGGCGCCCATGATTCCTCCACCTGGGTGCGTCCCTGCGCCGCACTGCCAAAATCCGCGCAGCGGCGTGCGGTACTTGGCCCACTCGGGCACGGGGCGCAGGAAGAACAACTGGTGCAGCGCGAGTTCGCCCTGGAAAATGTTGCCTTCGGTGAGCCCGGTGATGCGCTCGATGTCCGCCGGTGTAATCACTTGCTTGTGCAGGATGAGCTTGCTGATGCCGGGCGCGTAGCGCTCCAGCGTGCTGATCACCGCGTTGCCAAACGCGTCGCGCTTGGCGTCGTCCCAGCCGCCTTCGATGTTGTGCGGCGCGTACTGGATGAACGCGCTCATCACGTGCTTGCCCGGCGGCGCCATGCCCGGGTCGATCATCGACGGGAAGACGATGTCCATGTACGGGTTGCGCGAGAACTGGCCGTACTTGGCATCGTCATAGGCGCGCTCGAGGTACTCGACGCTTGGGCTGATGGAGAACGCCCCGCGTGCCGCCCGCAGCATCAGTTCCTTGTCGCCCTGGAACGCGGTAAACGTGGGCAGTGCGCTGAGCGCGAGGTTCACCTTGCCCGAGGAACCGCGAAACTTGTAACGCCGGATGCCTTCGATCAGGTCGCTCGGCATCTGCTTGGGGTCGAGCAGGCGTGTGAACGTCAAGCGCGGGTCGAGACCCGAGATCACGATCGGCGCCCGCAGTTCGTCGCCGTTCTTGAGCGCAACGCCGACCGCCGTTTCGCCATTCACGATGACACGTTCGACAGCCGCGTCGGTGCGAATCTCACAGCCGAAAGACTTGGCGGCGCTCGCGATCGCGTTCGAGATCGCGCCGGTGCCGCCTTTCTGGAACCCCCAGGCGCGGAATGCGCCGTCGATTTCGCCCATGTAGTGGTGCAGGAGCACGTACGCGCTGCCGGGCGAGCGCGGCCCGAGGAACGTCCCGATGATGCCACTCGCAGACTTCGTGGCCTTGAGGGTGTCGAATTCGTACCACTCATCGAGATAGTCCGCGCTGCTCATGGTCATGAGCTTGAACAACGCGTGAAAACGATCGGCTCCCAGGCTGCGGAAATGTCCGCCGAGCTTGAGCAGGCCCTTGAGATCGCCCGGCGACATCGACGCGGGGTCCGGCGGAACCATGCCGAGTATCGGTCTCACGGCCATGGCCATGTGCTGCATGAGCCGGCCGAACTCGACCATTGCTTCCGCGTCGCGCGGCGAGTGTCGCACGAGTTCCCGGCGCGTCTCGTCCCAATCCGCCCAGCCGGCGAGGTAGTCGCCGTTGTCCATCGGCGTGACCGTGCTCTCGAGGGGCAGGATCTGGAGCCCATGCGACGGGAGGTCGAGATCGCGAATGATCTCGGGCCGCAGCAACGACACGACATATGAGAAGACGGAGAACTTGAAGCCCGGGTGCAGTTCCTCAGTCACCGCCGCGCCGCCGACCAGGGGCCGACGCTCGAGTACGCACACTTTCTTGCCGCCGCGCGCCAGATAGGCCGCGGCAACGAGGCCGTTGTGGCCGCCGCCGATGACGATCGCGTCGTAACGATTGGCGCTCATTGAGGACTAGCGGTCATGCGCGTTTCCGCGGCGGATCGAAGAACGGCAGCTTGCGGACAGTGCAGTTCGGCCGCTGACGACGATGCTCGACCGTCATCTCGAGTTCGAGTTCGGTGCCCGGGTCGCCGTGCGCGGCGTTCATGTGGCCCAGGGCGATGTACTTCTTGAGCAACGGCGACCACGTGCCGCTTGTGCAGTAGCCCACCTGCTGGCCCCAGCGCATCAGCGGATGACTGGCACGCCAAGCGATGTTGGGCACGTGCGGCGCCAGCCCGCGTTCCTGATGCAGCGTCTCGAACGAGACCCAGTCGATCTCGATGCCGACAAACTTCCACGAGGAGCCGCGCTCCTTCTCGGCGCGCAGGGCATCCTGCCCGTTGTACGTCCCCTTGTTGTCGGCAACCGTCCAACCGAGCGACAGTTCGTATGGTGACGAGAGCTGGTCGGGGATGAGCGCGCGGTGGGATGAGTAGTAGTCCACGTCAAGCATGACGAGCCCGGCTTCGATGCGCGCGATGTCCAGCGCCCAAATGCCCGCGGGGCAAATGCCATATGACGCGCCGACGTCCATGAGCGCGTCCCACACGGGCACGGCGTTCGCGGCGTCCACCCAGATCTCGTAGCCGAGGTCGCCCGTATATCCGGTGCGCGAAATGGTGACCGCCGTCTTTCCGATCGTCGTGTGCTTGAGGCGGAAATACTTGAGCCCGTCGACGTCTGCGCCGCACGCTTTGAGGATGTCGCGTGACAGAGGACCCTGGAGGGCCAACGCGCCGGTCGCCGCCGATATGTCCTCAATCTTCACATTCATTCCGCGTCCGCACATCGATAGCCAGCGCACGTTGGGCTCGGCGCTCGTCAGGCGGTACGTCGACTCGTCCAGCCGGCTGATCGTCCCGTCGTCGATGATCTTTCCGTGAGCGTCGCACCATGGCGTGTACAGCACCTGACCCACGGCGCATTTCATGACGTCGCGCGTCACCATGCGGTCGAGCAGGCGAGCCGCGTCGGGTCCCGTGATGCGGTACTTGAAGAGTGGTGAGACGTCGAAGAGCGCCGCCGAGTTCCGCACAGCGGCGTACTCGCGGTCGGGATGCGGATCGTAGGAGGACGCGATTTGGTGACCGGCCCACCGCCGCCACGTCTGGGCGCGGACGAGCGGTGCAGTGCGGGAGTGGAACGGAGTGCCGGCGAGCATGGGCCCGAATATACGCGGAAACGCGGGCCCGCCGTTCACGCGGACTATCCCCTGCGGGCGTGCGCGAGGCGCGTGGGCGCCAGCACGTGGTCCGGCAGGGAATGCAGTTCCGGGTGAATCACGTGCGCCAGTAGCTCCAGGCTATCGACAAGGCGCGGCCCGGGGCGGCTGAAATACGCGGCGCCATCGGTGACGAACACGCGACCGTCGCGCGCGGCAGGCACGTTGCTCCATCCGGGAACGGAATCCAACTGCGGAACGTCCCGCATCGATCGTTCTGTCGTGAATCCACAGCACGAGATGAGCACCACCTCGGGCTGATACTCGACCACCTCGCTCCATCTGAGCGTGCGCGACTTGGCGCCTTCTTTGCCGAGTCCATCGACGCCACCGGCGAGTCGCACGAGTTCCGGATTCCAGTGGCCAGTGGAGAACGGCGGGTCCAGCCACTCGAGTAGAGCGACTCGTGGGCGCGTGGTCGCGCGCGTGCTGCGGGCGACGACGGCGTCGATCCGCCTCTGGAGCGCGGCAATGGCGCGCTCGGCGCGCGGCACGTCACCGACTGCTTGCCCGACCTGGCGAATGCACGCGAGCACCTCGGTCAGTGTTTCAGGCTCGAGGTTCACAACCGGCGGCAGGTTGGGAAGCCTGCAGGCCGCGTCGCGCACCTCGTCTTCCGCCACCGCGCACACGTCGCACAGCGCCTGCGTGACGATGAGGTCGGGCTTCAGACGCTGGAGCGCGTCGAAGTCGAGCGAGTAGAGGGCCCTTGCTCCCGCGAGACGTTCGCGCACCAAGCGATCGATTTCGGCGGACGACGCGTCCGTCGGGATGAGCGTGTTCGTCACCTTGGGCAGCCGGGCGACGCTGGCAGGGAAGTCGCACTCGTGGGTCACCCCCACGAGCTGACCCTCAAGACCAAGCTGCGCGATGTTCTCGGTGGCGCTGGGAAGGAGCGAAACAATCCTCACTCCCACATATTAGCCGCACATGCACGAGCCCGCGATAACGCTGACGGACTACGGACTCACCATCGAGTGCTGGGCATTCGCGATTCTGATCGCGAGGTCCAAGCCAAAGACGTTGGGCCTCTTCTGGCAAGCGTTCTTCATTTTCGTTGGCACCGCGTCTCTCCTGGGCGGCACGGTCCACGGGTTCTTTCCAGACGACGCCAGCCTGCCGCACAAAATCCTCTGGCGCGGGAACATGATCGCGCTGGGTTTGACGGCGGTCTGTGTGTGGAACATCGGGGCGCTGCTCACCGAGAGGCCGTTCATTATGCATCGCTTGCCGCAGCTCGCCCTCGGACTCTTGGCCGGCTACGTCGGGACAATCCTGTTCGTGTCGGACCGCTTCGTGGTGGGCATCGCGATGTACCTGCCGTCGGCGGTGTTTCTCCTGGTCGCGATGTCGATGGCGCACGTGCGTGATTCAAAGCGCGGCTGGGCGATCGGGATCGTGGGACTGGCGCTCACGTTCGTCGCGGCTGCGGTGCAGCAACTCAAAGTCGCGTTGCACCCGGTGTGGTTCGACCACAACGCGTTCTTTCATCTGATCCAAGCGATCGCGCTCTTCCTGCTATTCCGCGCGCAGTCCCGAGTTAGCGCGACGGCCTGAGCGCTTTCGCCCGCGCCTCAACGGCGTTGGCTTCGTCGACTTTTCCGTCAGCGCGAAGAGCGTCAGCCTCGAGCTGAAGCAAGTCGGCCCACACCGGAATGCGTTCCGGGCCGAGCATTTGTGCCGCGGAGGTGGGATCGAGCATCCGTAGGAGCGCACCGTCCCGGCCAAGCAGTTCGGCCTGCGCCGTGCGCGCCGATGTGACCACCTCGGCTGCAATCCCACCTTCACCGCCGGTGAGCCGGCCGCGCAAGCGCGCGACGGTGGCTGCGGCCATCGCGATCATTCGCAGCAGGTAGTCGCGTTCGTCGCGCACGCTCATTCCGCTGCCTACCCGCCTACGCGGACGCCGATAGAGCGAACCCGGTGTGGCGCGGCCGGCTCGATGTCGAATACGAGCACCACAAGGTCGCCGTTGCTTGTGCGTGCGCGCACTTCCACTTGTCCGTTCGGTTGAATATCGAAACCAACCGGCGTGAGGCGGCCCAAGTCTCCCGCCATTTGCTTCATGCGCCCGGCGCGGGCTTCCGGCGGCGGGCTGTCCGGTCGGGGAATGACGCGATTGGCGAAGAACCGTTCGGCGCCAGCGCTGTCAGCCCTGTTGACGAGATCGAGATACTCGCGGATCGCGCCCCAGGCCGGGGTGTCGGGCAATGTGATTGCGCGGGACGCCGTATCGATTGTCGTAACAACGCGGCCTCGGTCCCCACCGATGCCAAGTGTCGCAGCAACGTCGCGAAGCAGCCTCGGCGCTCGCTCGGCCGTCGTGACCGACGCCAGGATCATGTCGAGCTTGGCCTGTGGCTCGTGCTGGAAGACGAAGAAGCTCGTAAGATCGGAACCGGCGAGCACTGTCGCTTCGTTCGGATCAAAGCGGCGATTCCGAAACTCCGCCGGGAGCAACGTTTCGGTTGTGTAGAGCACGCGGTAGAACGCCGCCATGTCGTCCACGGTGGAAAGCATTCCGCCGTTGCCCCGCAGTGTCCACGACGGGCCGTCGGCCGGGTGTGGGAAATCGAGAATCGTTCCTTTGTCAGCGTCGCCAGCGTAGCCGTGCGCGACCAGCGCACGATCGAAGTTCGGGAGCGTGTAGCCGGTGCGCGTCATGCCGGCCGGCTTGAAGATGTTGTCACGCACGTACTCGTCGTACGATTGGCCGCTCAGCTGTTCAATGATGAGCGCGAGGAGACTGAATCCGGCGTTTGAATACTGCTCTTTGGCTCCGGGGGCGGGCGCGAGCGCGACTGAGAACACGCGCCGCCGGAACTCGTCGCGCGTCAACAACTCCGGATCGGGACCAATGCCCATGGGAAGGCCCGACTCGTGATCCAGCAGTTGGCGAATCGTGATGCCGCGTTTGTCCGCCGCGATGTCGGGGAAGAGTTTCGAGATCGGATCGGTGGGGGACAGCTTGCCGCGCGACATGAACTGGAGAATCGCGACGATGGTGAAGTCCTTGGTGTTGGACCCTACCTGCACGATGGTGCCGGGCGTGAATGCGGTGCGCGTCTCGCGCTGGGCCAGGCCGTAGCCATTGCGCAGGATCGGTGCGCCATCCTTCACGATCAGGGCAACGCCCGCGAATCCGCGCGCCGCCGCCGCGGTGAGAATGGAGTCGGCGGCGCGCGCAGCGGGCGCGACGACAACGGGGCCCTGTGCGGCAATCGGGGTCGCGACGGCAAGTGACGCAGCAGCGCAAAGAGTTCGAAACACGTTTCCCTTCCGTGGTATGGGGTCCGCAAGTTGGTCCCGAAGCCAGGACCGATGGTTTACGTCGCGATCGCTACCTGTTGGCCGGCTGCATCCGGCTCGAGAAACGTCAACAACTTCTCGCCCTCGGCCTTCAACAGCGCCGCGTCCGACTTTCCCACCTTGCCGAACGGTGACAGCGTGAGCGTCGCGACCTTCTTCTTGACGTCCGTGCGCCACGTGCCGGCGATGAAGCCGTCGACGGTAAAGCCGCCGAGGACGATGAGGTTCTTGGTCACCAGTTTGCCGCGATGTTCATCAGGGATGATGCGCGAGCGGTCGTCGTGCGCCAATGAAATGTTGTCGTAGTCCGGCAGGAACCGGACCGGCGCTGGCGTGTCCTCATCGGGCCGCGGCGCCTTGGGGAGGTCGAAGAGCTCGCGTTTCCGTTCGTCGAGGAACGTGATGAGCTTGGGCCGCAACTTCTCAAATACCGGACGCAGGTCGCGCAGGCCCGACCACGCTTGCGCATCGCCCGGAGTCGCAGGGCCGAACGCGGCGAGGTAGCGCATGACGATCGTCTCCAGTCCGGCAGCCGAGTCCGGCACCGACTTCTTGAGGAAAGTGTCAGCAAGGGTGAATGGCGCGTTGCTCGCGTAGCCCCAGCGCTCGCCGTCACCGGGCACCATCACGAGCGCGAGGTTCATGCGGGTCGCGTACGCCACGGCGCGGATGTCGTGCTTGGGGAACTTGGCCGCCAGCACGTCGCGGAACTCCTCGAACGGCGCCGCATTCATTGTGAAGAAGTCACGCCCGGCCTTCACGAATGGTGCGACATCGGCCCCGCCGAGCCGCTTGCCCACGATGCTCATCGCGCCGCGGACCAGGATGTCACTGAGACGTGGGCGGAAGTGCAGGAAGTCCGGGGTGCTCATCAGGTGGATCGTGCCGCGCATGGTGGTGGCGCGCACGACCTTCTTGGAATGGATCAGGTTGAGGAGGTCGGCCGCATCGAACTTCTGCAGGCGAGTCCACAGGCCCACGAACGGGGGTCGCGCTACCTGAGCTTGCATTCCTGACAGCTGTTCCACTGCTGCCAGCGCGGTTGTTTTCTCGCGCCTGAGCAACAGTTGGCGCGCGAGCAGCGCACGGTTCAGTGAGCGACGACTCAGGACTTTGGAGTTGCGAGTTTCCATCAGCCGTGGGCTGGGAGGGCGGTAGGTTGTCGGCGGGTACCTCGGAAACGAATGTAAGGGTCCAGCGATGGGTGACGGCGCCCCGTACAAATGGGCAGTCACCGACATTCGGGGCGCCTACATTTGGTCCTGAGGTACCCGCTCAGCACTTACAGCCCTCCCAGCCTCCGGCTGGTGTGGCCGTTTCGAGGAATGTCCATGCGTTCGTCGCTTCTTGTTGCACTCTGCCTCTCCGGTATCGCGTCAGCAGTTAAGGCTCAGCCCGGCGGTCAACAGGGCACCCCGATCAAGCCCGGCGATGCCTGTCCGCCGGGCATGACGCTGATTCGGCCGGAGAATTGCCGAGGGCCCACGGCGCCGGTGCCAAGCATTCTCGACTACCGGCCAAAGTCGATGCTCGTTGCGCCGGCGAACCCACGGATGAAGGCGAAGTTCCCGGTGATCGACTTCCACGGGCATCCGCGTCAGGCGGTCCGTTCGGCAGAGGGCTTGACGGCGCTGGGCGCTACGCTGGACAGCATCAACGTGCGGATGATGTTCGTGGCCGAGAACGTCTCCGGGGCTGGTCTCACGAGCGGGATCGCTCTCGCCAATGCCTCGCCGACGATGAAGGGTCGCGTGGCGTTCTTCACCGGCATTTCATTCCGCGACGCGGACGCGCCGGGGTGGGTTGAGGCGACGATCAAGCAACTCGAAACTGATGTTGCGGCGGGCGCCGTCGGCGTGGGCGAAATCGGCAAAGGCTTCGGGCAGACGACGCGCAAGACTGACGGCACCCGCCTGCGAGTCAACGATCCAGTCCTCAAGCCGGTCTGGGACGCGTGCGCTCGGCTCAAGTTGCCGGTGTTCATTCACACCGCAGATCCCGAAGCGTTCTACCTGCCGCACGACCTGACCAACGAGCGCTGGCTGGAGATGGCGCTGTTTCAAGGTCGCGCGATTTCGCCAGACGTGCATCCGAACTTTGAAGAAGTCATGGCGGAGCGCGACAGCTTGTTCCGCGCCAACCCCAAGACGACGTTCGTCGCGGCGCACATGGGCTGGCACACACACGACCTGGGCCGGCTGAGCAGGATGTTCGATGAAATGCCGAACCTGTACACGGAAATGGGCGCGGTGCTGTACGACATCGGCCGGCAGCCGCGGGCGGCGCACGACTTCTTCATCAAGTACCAGGACCGCATCCTCTTCGGCAAGGATGCGTTCGAGCCGGAGGAGTACCCGTACTACTGGAGAGTTTTTGAGACGCGGGATGACTACTTCGACTATTACCGGCCGTACCACGCGTTCTGGAAGCTGTACGGGATCGACCTGCCCGATCCGGTTTTGAAAAAGATCTACTACGCGAATGCGCTGAGGATCACACCGCTAGTGAAAGCGACGGGCTTTCCGAAGTGAGTACTCCGAACTGACCCAAAGCCGTGAGCTGGGAGGGCTGTAAGTGTTGGGCGGGTACCTCGGAACAAAAAGTAGAAGCCCGGTGGCGAGTGACTGACGACTTCAGTCACCTGCCACCGGGCTTTCACCTTGTCTTCCGAGGTACCTGCCGGGAACCTACGGCCCTCCCAGCTTACCGCTGGGTTGGCAGTCGGTTAACGAGCGTAGAACTCAACCAGCGCTGATCCGTTCACCGGGAAAGGAGTATCTGCCTTCATCGGGGACCCGATGACGCGGCCTTCGAACTTGCTCGAGGGATCAAGAGCCAGGTAGGTCGGCAGCCGCAGCTGCGGCCCGCGTTCGACGTCGGCCATGAGCTGGGCGCGCTCGCGCGCTTTCGGCGCGACGGCGACTGCGTCACCGGACTCAGCGAGATAACCCGGACGGTCCACCTTCTTGCCGTTGACGCGAATGTTGCCGTGCGACACGAGCTGGCGCGCGCCGGGAATC
>JANNRQ010000004.1:0-21023 GCA_031401495.1 Gemmatimonadota bacterium | reverse complement strand
CGCAGCCGGCAACGCCGACTGCGAGAATAGCGAGAGAAATCGCGCGAACGCGCATTAGACGGTCTCCAAACGGGTTAGTCGCACGGAAAAAGATGGGCCGGGCACGAACCCACAGCAAATCGGCGCGAAGCGCCGCCGAGCACCGCCGTCAGCCTTCCAAGCGGTGCTTGATCTGCTTTCCCTCGGCCAGGTAAACCGCGTCCTCGCCGATGTTCGTTGAGAGGTCCGCGACCCGCTCCAGGTTGCGGCTCACGAGCAAGAGTTCGAGGGCCGTGGAGATCGTCTTTGGGTCCTCGAGGATGTGCGTCACGACAATGCGGAAGAGCCCGTTGTTGAGCTTGTCCACTTCGTCATCCATCAAGCACACGGCGCGGCCGAGTCCGCCGTCGGCGCGAACGAACGCGTCGATGGCTTGGCCCAGCATCTGCCGCGCACGGCGCGCCATCTCTTCGATCGCCGCCTCAGGCGTGATGTTGCCTTTGGTGGCCATGATGCGTTGCGCCGACTGCGCAATGTTGACGGCGTGGTCGCCCACGCGCTCCAGGTCAGCGCTCGCTTTGATGGCGCTGATGATGAAGCGAAGGTCTTTGGCCATCGGCTGCTGAAGCGCCAGCAGTTCCACGGCCATGGCCTCGACCTCTACCTCGAGCTTGTCGATTTCCTTGTCGCCGATGAGAACCGCCTCAGCCTTGCCGGCGTCCTTCGTCAGCAAGGCCTCGACAGCGAGGTCCACGAGCGACTCGGCGCGCTCGCTCATCGTGAGCAGTCGCTGCTTGAGTTCGTCCAGCTGGTCGTGGAAATGACGGAAGCCGGGTCGTCCGGCCGCCGGTGTGGGCTGCGATTCTGTGCTCATCCAAACCTCCCGGTCACATAAGCCTCGGTGCGTTCTTCGCGAGGGCTGGTAAAGAGACGATCCGTCGAGTCGAACTCGATCAGCCGTCCCAAGTAGAAGAAAGCGGTGTGGTCGGAGACGCGCGCCGCCTGCTGCAGGTTGTGTGTCACGATTACGACTGTGAGCTCGCCTTTGAGCTCGAACAACAATTCCTCGATCTTCTGCGTGGCGATCGGGTCCAGCGCGCTGGCAGGTTCGTCGAGGAGGAGGACTTCGGGGTCGTTCGCCAGCGCACGCGCGATGCAGAGCCGCTGCTGTTGCCCGCCCGACAGTGTCAGCGCGCTTTGGTTCAGACGATCGCGTACTTCGTCCCACAGCGCGGCGCGGCGCAGCGACCGTTCCACCACCTCGTCCAGCGCCGCTGGGTTCCGCTCACCATTGATGCGCGGGCCGAATGCGACGTTGTCATAGATGGACTTGGGGAACGGATTCCAGCGCTGGAACACCATGCCCACGCGCTGGCGCAACGCGACCACGTCGGTGGTCAGGCCGTTCACGTCGTCGCCATCCAGCCGAAGAGATCCCTTCTTGCGAATGCCGGGCAGAAGGTCGTTCAAGCGGTTGATGGAGCGAAGGAAGGTGGACTTTCCGCACCCGCTGGGCCCGATGAGCGCGGTTATTGCGCGTGCGGGAATCGTCAGCGAGATGTCGTGCAACGCCTGCTTGTCTCCATACCAAAACGAGAACTCGTTCGCCTGGATGGTTCCCGCACGCACGTTCTCGGCCGGCGCCGTTGGCGCCGGACTGAGGTGCTCGGCGGCGCTGCGCGCCGATTCATTGTGGGTTCGCGTCATCCGAACCGGCCGGTGATGTAGGCTTCCGTTCGCGGGTCCTTCGGCGTGGTGAAAATCACCTTGGTCGGCGCCGACTCCACCAGCTCGCCCATCAGGAAGAACGCGGTCACGTCGGAGACCCGCGCGGCCTGCTGCATGTTGTGCGTCACGATTACAACGCTCATGTCGCTCTTCAGTTCGTACACCAACTCTTCGACCTTCTGGCTGCTGATCGGGTCCAGCGACGCGGTCGGCTCGTCGAGCAGCAGAACTTCAGGGTCCGTGGCCAGTGCGCGCGCGATGCAGACCCTCTGCTGTTGTCCGCCAGACAAGGCTGTCGCGGGCTCATTGAGGCGATCCTTCACCTCGTCCCACAACGCGGCGCGTCTGAGCGCGCGTTCCACGATCGCATCTGTCTCCGCGCGGTTGGGGCGGGGCTCGAACACACGTAGGCCGGCCGCGACGTTGTCGCGAATGCTCATCGTCGGGAATGGCGTTGGCCGCTGGAACACCATGCCCACGAGCTTGCGCACCGCCACGGGGTTGACGCCGTTCGCGTAGATGTTGCGGCCATCGAGGAGCACGCGGCCCTCGATGCGCGCGGTCGGAACCGTCTCGTGCAGCCGGTTGAGGCAGCGAAGGAACGTGGACTTGCCGCAGCCCGACGGACCGATCACGGCCGTCACCTGACGGTCCGCCAGATCGATGGTTGCGCCACGCACGGCCGACGACGTTCCGAAGTATGCCGTCAGGTCATCGACGCGAAGCCGGGGCCATGTGGCCTCCTGTGGCTGATCAGTCGCCATGGCCACCTGAGCGAGAACCACGCGTCGCCAATCGCGCCAGCAGGCTGATCACCAACACGACGGCGATCAGGACCAGCGCCCCCGCCCAAGCCAGGCGATGCCACTCGTCGTACGGACTTTTGGCGTACTCGAAGATCTGGAGTGGCATCGCGGCGATCGGCTTGTCGAGCGCGACGGACCAAAACGAATTGCCGAGGACGGTGAAGAGCAGCGGTGCTGACTCACCTGCAATACGGGCCACGGCGACCAGCACGCCGGTCACGATTCCGGCCGTGGCTGTGCGCAACACGATGGTGATCGCCGTGCGCGCGCGTGAGTAGCCAAGTGCCAGCGCCGCTTCACGCAGCGCATTCGGCACGAGCCGCACCATCTCTTCCGTGGTGCGCGTGACCATCGGGATCATCATCGCCGCGAGCGCAATGCCGCCGGCCAGCGCCGAGAAATGACCCAGCGGCCGCACCAGTGTCTCCCACGCGAAGATGCCAAGCACAATGGACGGCAGGCCGTTGAGCACGTCGGCGAGGAAGCGAACGACCGTCGCCAGGCGCGTGCCCTTGAAGTCCGCCAGGTACAGGCCGGCGCCGATGCCGACGGGCAGGCCAATCATGCACGCGGTCGCGATGAGGATCAGCGTTCCAACGATCGCGTTCGCCATGCCACCGTCGGGCTCGCCGACCGGTTTGGGCATTTCGGTGAAGAACGCGAAATTGAGGCTCGCCGCTCCTTCGCGCCCCAGATGCCAGAGGATGAACAAGAGCGGCAGCGTCGTGATGATCGCCATGAGCCCGATGACCCCAGCCATGATTGCGCTGACGATGCGGCGGCGCGCGATGGTGCTGACGGTACGCTCTGCCACTGCCATTTGACGCAGCGTCGGTCGTCCCCCCGGGGCTGGCGACGTCACGGAGTGCCTCCCGCCTTCCTGGCCACGCGCCACACGAGCCAACGCGCGATGCCATTCACGATGAGCGCGAGCACGAGCAGCGTGAGTCCAACGGCCATCAGGGCGGAGAGGTGGAGGTCGTCCGTGGCTTCGCTGAACTCGTTGGCAATGAGCGATGCCATCGTGTACCCCGGCGCGAAGAGCGACGCCGAGATGTCATGACGGTTTCCGATCAGCATCGTGACGGCCATCGTCTCGCCGAGTGCGCGCCCGAGGCCGAGGATGACGCCGCCGATGATACCGCTGCGGGCGTACGGGAGGACCGCTTTCTGGATCATTTCCCAACGCGTGGCGCCGAGTGCGAGGGCGGCCTCACGCTGCGACCGCGGCACCGCGAGCAGCACTTCACGCGACACGGCGGAGATGTACGGCAGCACCATGACGGCGAGAATGACGCCGGCGGCGAGCATGCTGGGCCCGTACGCAGGGCCGCGGAAGAACGGTGTCGCGCCGAGCCCGAGCGTGTCGCGCAGGAACGGCATCACGTTCGCCCGCAACACGGGAATGAGCACAAAAATGCCCCACAGTCCGTACACGACGCTCGGAATCGCGGCGAGGAGATCCACGAGGAATCCCACGGGCTGTCGGAGCCACGACGGAGCGTAGTCCGAGAGAAACACGGCCACGCCGAGTGCGAGCGGTGTTGCGATGACGAGCGCGATGATTGAAGTGACCATCGTGCCGAAAATCGCGGACGCCGCGCCGTACTGACGATGTACCGGGTCCCAATTGCTCGACGTGAGGAATCCGAATCCGAACTCGCGGAACGCGGGCCAACCCGCCACAGCTACTTCATAGAAGATGAGCGCGAGCAACAACGGCACGCACAGGGCGAACCCGGTGATGGCCGCGATGTAGATACGGTCGCCGACAGAAGAACCGACGATGCGCGCCGCGAGGGAGCGCCCGTCGGTTCTGTCCGGCGCCGCCGCGGCTGATACTGATGCCGCGGAGCCGTCAGTGGTCACGGAGTCTTGATCGAGTCGAGCCGCGCGATGAGGCGCTTGGTCATGTCACCCGGGAGCGGTGCATAGTCCAGCGCAGCGGCCGACTTCTCGCCCGTGGTGTACGCCCACTTCAGGAAATCCTTGAGCGTCTTGCCCTTGGCAGCGTCCGCCTGGTTGCGGTAGATGAGCAGCCAGGTGAACGAGGCGATCGGGTACGCACCCTTGCCCGACGCATTCACGATCGAGACGCGGTAGTCCGTGGTCGGCGGGAGCTTGGCGCCCGCAGCCGCCGCGGTGATCGACGCAATCGTGGGCTCGACGAAATTGCCGGAGGAGTTCTGCACGTGCGCGAAGGCGAGCGAGTTCTGGCGCGCGTAGGCGAGCTCGGTGTAGCCGATGGAGCCCGGGGTCTGTTTCACCTGACCGGAAACGCCTTCGTTGCCCTTGGCGCCAAGTCCGGTGGGCCACTTCACTTCCTTCGCGCGGCCTACGGTCTTCTCCCACTCAGGGCTGATCGTGGCGAGGTAGTCCGTGAAGACGTACGTCGTACCGCTGCCGTCCGAGCGATGCACCACGAGGATGTCGGTGTTCGGCAGGTTCTGTCCCGGGTTCAACGTCGCGATGCGCGTGTCGTTCCACTTGGTGATCTTGCCAAGAAAAATGTCGGCGATCGTCGGGCCGGTGAGCTTGAGCGACTTCGTGATGCCCGGGACGTTGTAGATGATGACGTCCGCGCCGAGCACGGTGGGGAAGTGCATGATCGGCCCACCCTTCGCCTTGCTCATCTCGCTTTCCGACATCGGGCCGTCGGTGGCGCCGAAGTCAACCGTCTGCTCCTGAATCTGCTTGATGCCGCCGCCTGAGCCGATCGACTGATAGTTGATCTCGACCTTGGTCTTGGCCGCGTAATCGGAGAACCACTTGTTGTAAATCGGATACGGAAACGTTGCGCCTGCGCCTGTCAGCTGCGCGGCTGCGCTTCCCGAAACGCCGGCCAGTGCGAGGGCGGCGAGTGTCAGCAAACGGGTCATCTTGGTCACGAAAAAGCTCCGTGGAGGTTCGATGCTGAAACCTCCACGGAGCGCCCCAAGTGCCTGTGACAATGTTGTAACGGCCCTGTAACGGACCCTAGAAATCAGTCTTCCAATGCAGGAAGAGTGTGCGGAACGGGACGGCGGTCGAGCCATTCACCCGGTCGAGCGCCTGGACGTCCAACGTCAACGTGTGCTTGGGGTTAAGGTCCCAAAACGCGCCGAGCACGGAGAAGCGGGTGGACGGCGAGAGGCTGTCGTCGATCTTGAAGTTGTCGTTGCGGACCAGAAGGCCGAACGGCGACTGCTTGTCCTTGTTCATCCATTCCATCGGGCGAACCAGGGCAAAGAACGAGACCAGCTTGCTCGTGCGGTCTGTGACGACCCGCGGCGACGGCACCGTATTGGCACCGCTTTCGATGCCCTCCAGTCGCTGCGCGAACTCAAAGCCACCGGTGAGGCGGCGATCCTTGAGTCCGACGAACGCGCCCATGCGGTCTTTTTGCACGCACTCGCTCACGGGCCCCACCTGCGCGCCACCGCCAAGGACGAATGTGCTGGCCGAGCAGCCCCTGGAGAACCATGGCGTAAAGGCGAGGGACTTGATCATCGTGGTGCGGTTCGCGAACGGCGTGAGCGTCGCTCGGACGGCGACGTCTTTGAACCGGTCGTTTTCGCCCACTGTATATCCCGAGCCGTTCAGGATCGTGGCGTACACCTCGCCACGCTTCTTCGGCAGGGTAAAGAGTGTCGCCGCGCCGACGTCCGATGACGAGAAGAATCCCGCGCGCTCAAGCGCCGAAACGCCGAGTGAGCGCGGCCAGTGCGATTCGACGTGGTCGATCACCACGGTCTGGAGCATGCCCACGCGCGCGACCGACGTGAGGCCCGCGACGCCGAACACGTTCTTGCTCAGCTCGCGGGTGACGATGCCGTACTTCAAGCGGACGGCCCATCCGGCGTAGTAGCCGCCGGCGGTGTTCTGAAAGATGTCCGTCGTGATGCGAATGCTGGTCCTGTCACCGGCGGGCATCCGGAAGTTCAGGTACACCCGCTCGATGTCGAACTTGTTGGGCGACTTGCCGCCGGTCTGGGCCTTGGCGGCCGAGTCAGTGCGGTACTGGTAGTTGCCGAAGAGAACGCCCGAAAAGTCGATGACCGGGGCGGTCGCCGGCGCCTGCTGGGCGGAAAGGCCTGAACTGGACACGGCGGCGAGGGCGAGCACCGCGGCGGCGCGAAAGCGCATTCGTGATCTCCGTTGCGAGAATGTGATTCATCAGCGCGTTGTGTAACGCTGACGATACAATCGGGGCGGAGAATGCGGACATGTCGTGTCGGTGCGGCTACGGAAGTGTCACGAACACGTAACTCGGTAACGATCAGTACTCGTTTGCGAAGCTGAGGAGCTTGAACCGGCCGTTGTGCTCGACGATGCTGCCAAAGAGGCGGCGGGTGACGTACTGGCCGTTCATGAAGACGCGCTCCGTGCAGTTCGAATGAACACGCACGGCCCCGTCAACCTCGGGGTTTGCGCACGCGTGCTCGAGGTAGCGGACGTGTCCGCCGCCGTCGCGCTGCAACACCCGCGCAAACCCGGTGTTGCTGGGCAACTGCAGCATCATCCACGCGATTTCGGGCGGCTGGTTGTAGGGCGGCAGGCTGACACGCGATCCGGGGAACACCAGCCACGCGTACTCCGCCTTGGTCACCGCGAGGGCGCGCAGCGAATTCGCGTCAGGCCGTTCGAGTGCTGCGAAGAAGCGCTGCACGAGTTGCTCGCGCGACGCGGGCCCGTTCAGGCGCGAGACGCTGTCCACGCCGACGCGGAAGCGTCGCAATAACTCGACGGGCGGCAGCGCGCTGTCCACCACGTAGCCCGGCGTCGCGCGCAACGCACTGTCGCTCACGGTCGAACGAGAACGCCCGCCTTCCTCTTCGGAAGACGGGCGCTCGCAGGCCGCCGCCAGGGCGACGACGGCCAGGATGCTGAACTTGTTCACTGCTGAGCGTAGATGGTCCAACCAGCCCACCACTTTGTGCCGCCTGGTGCCGCGGCGCCCGTGTACGCCGAACCGGCGACGACGTTACCGGTGGCGGAAGCTGCCGTGGTCGCGGTCGACAACTTGCCGGTGAACGTGGCGAGTCCGGCGGCCGTCGGCGCGCTTGCAGCGACCGGCGTCCAGTCAAAGTCGCCCGCGACCGTGGTGGTCGAGATCGTCGCCGGGAAAGCCGTGAAGACCGACGCCAGGGTGCTGGGGCTGCTCACGATGGCGTTGCCGGCGAGATCGAACGCCGGCTGCTGGCCTGCCTGGAATACGACGGCCGGTGACTCGAGCATCGTCACGTTCTTGATAGCCAGGTCTGCGGTGGTGAGGCTCGGCGTTGTCGTGCTTCCAGCGCGCACGTACGTGTCCGCGTCGCGGACACCGAAGACGCCGCGGGGGAACCGGGCGATCAGGCCGTTGACGTAGTAGCCGCCCGTGCCGCGGCGGAGGACCATGCCATAGCCGCCAGAGGTACCCGACGTCGTGGTGCTGTTGGTGCCAATGAGCGTGAAGTTGGCGAGCACCGGAGTGGTGAATGGGGTGCTGTTGAACGCGCTCGCGCACCCCGTGCCGTTACAGCCGTCGTTCTCGACGCCCTGAGGGTCGGTGGCGGCTGCGCCGGCGCCGGCGCGCGCTGTCAGCACGGTAGACTTGAGGTAGATCGCGTGCTGGATGCGACCGACGTAGCCCTCGGACATGTCGAAGCCGTCGTCGAGTGGCTCATACGCAACGATGTGATCCGCATCAACGGCGCCGCCAAACCACTCGAACGCGTCGTCGAGTCCGGCCATGGACTGGAGGTAGGACAGCTTGGTGCCGCTGCCGACGCCAGCGAACGTGAAGGCGTTGAGCTCCTGGTCGGTCACAGGCGCGAAGCCTGCATACTCGACGCGGACATAACGCAGCTCGCCGCTGTTGTCGGCGTTGTTGTTGCCGCCGCAGTAGGACACGAAGTAGTTCTGGCCGGACACGGTGTCTGCGATGGTGCCCGTGCCTTCGACGTTCACTGGGCAGGTGCGATTGATGATGCCGTTGCCGATAATGACGAGGCCGCCCCAGTCACCTGGCTTGCGGCTGCCGGGCGCCATGATCGACGTGAAGACGATCGGAGAGACCGGTGTTCCCACGGCACTGATCCTGGCGCCGCGCATGATGAACAGGGCGGCACCTCTGGCCGTCGTTGGCACGGTCTGCGTATCGCCAACGATCTTCGTTCCGGGCATGATCGTGAGCGTCGCGCCATTGGTGACGTGCACAAAGCCACGGAGCGTGTAGGTCGTTTCCGCGAACAGCGTGCGGTTGGCGGTGATGTCCGCGTTGAGAACAGCGGCGCCGGCCGGAATGACCGTGACCGCGTCGTCTTCACTGCAAGCGACAATTGCCATCAGACCGGCGGCGAGCGCGAGTCTTGTCCAACGCGAGCGAGCAAACATTGAGGCCCTCTTTAGATCGGGTGGGATGTGGTGCATTGGGTGAGGCATGCAACGTCACGTCCCTTCGTCCAAACCCCATGACACTCCGGTCACGGATGCGTAAATGGCACGGGTCAGGTCACGATTCGACCCGTGCCGAGCGTATTCAGCGCTGCAGCGCGACGCCGATCTGTAGTCCGCGACCCGTGCGATAGCCCTCGCGGGTCACGGCGCCCTGCTTCAGGAGGCGCTCATCGTCCGTGAGGTTCTTGGCGTCGATTCGCGCGACGATACCCGTGCGAAGCGGCCAGCGGAACGATGCGTCAACCGAGTTGCGGGCGAGCTCAACGACGTCCGGCATCGGCAGCTGGCCTGCCTCGACGATGCGATCACCGATGCGGTTGAACAGCAGCGTCGCACTGGCGCCGGCGCGGCCGTTCCATGTGAGGCCGGCGTTGACGACGTATGGCGACTGGCCGACCATTGCGCGGCTCGGGTTCGTCGACGAGGCGGCCTTGTCGCCCAGGCGAATCTGGCTCTGCATGAACGTGGCGCCGCCGAAGGCGGTGAATGGCTCGAGCAGGAAACCGAATTCGTCAAGGTCTTTCCGCAATTCGAGTTCGACGCCGATGTTGTCGGCACCGTCCGCGTTGACGACCGAGGCCGTGGCTGCGGAGCTGCTGGCGATGAAGACGCGCTCGATCGGGTCGTGGAAGCGCTTGGCGAAGACGGCGACGCTCATCACCTCGCCGCGGCGCGGATAGAACTCGTAGCGCACATCCAGATTGTCGATGAGGGTGCGGACCAGCCTTGGGTTTCCGACTTGGTCCACGCGTCCGTTGCCCTCGCGCGTGCGGATCGCAGCAACCTCGCGGTACTCCGGACGCGCGAGCGTGCGGGAACCCGAGAGGCGAATCGCGTGACGGTTCGACGGGCGATAGTTGAGGGCCAGCGACGGAAGGAAGTCGTCGTATGACGGATTGGCCTTGTCCCGGTCGCCGAGTGACGATACGGACTTCACGAGCGCCTGCTGGTGCTCGTACCGCACGCCGGTGATCATCCGGATCGTGCTCGTCAGCGGCGTTTCCACCATGGCGAAGCCTGCGCCAATGCCGTCGGTCGCCGAGTATGCGCCACCTTGCGACAGGGAGCGCATGGTGAGCACGGACGAATCCGGGTGGGTAAACTGGCCGCCGAACAGAGTCTCCGGTGGCAGGGCGCGGACGCTGTCCGATATCCCGTTTGAAAGGATGCCGAACGTCTTCACGTCAGCATCGCGATGTGCGCCGCGGCCGAGCGCGCCGACCTTGAGCATCGAGCGGCGCTCAGCCGAGCCGAACTCCAGTGTGTATGACGCCTTGGCCTCAACGGCCTTCTCATCGAGCGACGCGAACGTGCGCGACGCATAGTCGCCGCCCGAGTAGACCCAGAGTTTGCGCTCGACGACTCCGGTCGAGTCCAGTTCGTAGCCAAGCTCGGATCGGTCCGGCTCGGCGCGCGACACGCCGGATCCCGTGATGCTCCAGTCGATGGAGTGCGCATCCTTGCGCGTCTCGCCCGCCAGCTGCGAACTCCACACCATGCGCTCGATGTAACGAAGGCGCTGGAGCTCAACCGGAATGGCTTCGTTCTCCAGAACGCCCCGCTCCACGGACGCGTCGTTGTCGGCGCTGCGGCTGTACATGTTGTTGAACGTGAGGCGCGAGTTCGGCGTCAGCAGTGTGCTGAGGTTGAGCAGGCCGCCCATCAGGACTGACGTGCCGCTGTTATCACCAGTGAATTGGTTGTACGCGATCTCCGGGCCGCCGCCGTTGTACCGGGCCAGCGCGCGCGAACCGCCTTCCTGCCGGTCCTGTGAGTACGAGTACGAGCCCGAGACGAGATAGCCGAAGTTGTGGCCAATCATCGGAGTGCTGCCGCCGATTGACATGCGTGCCGACATGTTCGGGCGCGCGTGACGCTGACCGGCCTGCCATACGTTGCGGAACGAGTTGATGATCTGGTTGCGCTGCTGTTGCGTTGTGCCAGAGAAGTCACCGGCCGTCGCGGCGCCCGAAGGCATGAACCGCGAGCTTTTCGCCCACGCGAACGCTTCGCCGCCGACGCCCGGAGCAAACGCCACCTGATTGCCCCACACGCCAACCGCGCTTCCCGTGGAGAAGCCGTACGTCACCTGACGCTCAGCCGGGAATTCCTTCGTCTTGATGTCGACGTGCGCGCCGCTGAAGTCGCCCGACAGGTCCGGCGTGAACGTCTTGGACGTCGTGACCGACTGGATGAGGCCGGACGGGAACAAGTCGAGTGGCACAACCTTTCGCTCGGGTTCGGGGCTCGGCACGCGCGCGCCGTTGAGCGAGGTGGTCGTGTAACGCTCCGGCGTGCCGCGCACCACGACGTACTTGCCGTCCGTCACCGTCACGCCGCTTACGCGCGAAAGTGCCTGGGCGGCATTGGCGTCCGGGCTCTTGCTGATCTGCTCGGCCGTCACCGAGTTCACGATGCCCAGGGCGGTGCGCTGTTCATCCAGCGCGTTCTCCACGGAGCCGCGCTCCACGTTCGCCGTGGTGACGAGCGCTTCCATCTGTGCGACCATCTGAGCGAGTGAGACGTTCTGCTCTGTAGTCGTCTGTTCTTCGAGTCGCAGCCCGGTGATTGTCTTCGGCTGGTAGCCCAGGCGCCGGACCTGGAGTGTGACCGTGCCGGCGGGAACGCGGTTCAGTGTGAACCGGCCGTCAATGCTCGTCTGGACACCGAGCGTGGTTCCGACGATCTGGACGCCGGCCTCAGCGATAGGCCTGCCGGTTTCCGCGTCGATCACGCGGCCGACGACTCGGCCGGTGCCGGGTTCCTGCTGCGCGAAAGCGGGACCTGCAATCATGAGCGCGACAAGCGCGCGACGGATCGAATTGAAAGGCATCTCAGTGGTCTGGTTCGAGTTCGGACACGCGAACCATGACACGGGCCGGTTTCGCTCCCGCGACGCCTTCGCAACGAACCTGTAACTGCCGTTACGAAACCCGAGTCGGGAAGAGCAGGCTGATCGTGGTGCCCTTGCCGACTTCGCTCTCCGCGATGGCCCGGCCCCCGTGGGCCTCCACGAGGTGGCGGACGATGGCGAGGCCCAGGCCTGTGCCGCCTTCAGCGCGCGACCGCGCAGGATCCACCCGGTAGAAGCGCTCGAAAATCCGCGGCACGTGCTCGGCCGCGATGCCGGCGCCCGTGTCACGAACGCCAACCCAGACGCCTGTGCCGCCGGCGTCCGGCCTGGAGAAGACCACGACCTCGCCGCCCGACGACGTGTAACGAACGGCGTTTTCAACGAGGTTGGTGAGCGCCTGTCGCAGGCCCACAGGGTCCGCGGTGACCGTGGCTGCGGTGGCGTCGACCTTGAGCGTGACACCGCGCTTCTGCGCGGCGCTACGGTAGGCGTTCATCGCTTCATTGGCGGCGTTCGCGACGTCCACGCGCCCAGGTGTCGGCGTCCACCCGCCCGACTCGATCTTGGACAGGTCCAACAGGTCATCCACGAGACGGTGCATGCGCTCGGCGTTGGCGCGGATCGTGTCAGCAAACTGTGAATGCTGCGCGCGCTCGGAGAGTTCGGAGACCAGCGTTTCGGCAAAGCCGCGGATGGCGGTAAGCGGCGTCTTGAGCTCGTGTGACACGTTGGCGACAAAATCGCGTCGCACCGTTTCGAGGCGTCGAATCCCGGTGAGGTCATAAAACGCGAGTGCCGCGCCGCCGACCGCGAGCGGCATCGCGGTGACGGCCAGGATCCGGTTGCCGACCTGCACTTCGACGCGCTCAACGGCTTCGCCACCGAGCGCCGCCTGGAGCGCGTCCAGCAGTTCGCGGTCGCGGGGCAGGAGGTCGGCACTGAATGGCACCTCGCCCTTGAGGTCCAGCCATTCGCGTCCGGTGCTGTTGATGCGAACCACGCGTCGCTGCGCGTCCACGGCAACCACGCCTTCGTTGAGCGACTCGATGATGGCGCTGAGGAGTGAGTCTTCCGTTTGCAGCGCGGCGAGCCTGCCGTCGAGTTGTTCGGCCATGCGCCGCACGGCTGACGCCAACTCGCCGACTTCGCCAGGCGCAGAAAGGGCAGGGCGTTTGGTGAGGTCGCCGGCGGCGATGGCACCGGCGACGTCCCTGAGTTCGACGATCGGCGCCGTGACCTGGCGCGAAAACACCGCGGCCAACGCGAGCGCGATGAGCAATGCGATGAGACCCGACAGCAGCACGTCGCGGCGCGCCCGCGCCACGATCTCATCGAGTTCCGCAGTGCCGATCGACACGCGCGCAATGCGGTTTCCGGTACGCAGTGCCACGTACAGTTCTTCGTCGCCTTCCGACGGGCTGATTCGCTGCGCCGAGCCCTCGCCGTCCCGGAATGCTGCGATGACCTCCGGTCGGGTTGCATGGTTCTGGAGAGCCGTCAAAGCCGGGCCGTCGAATTCACTGTCGCCGAGGACGGTCCCCGCGCTATCGATGAGCGTGACGCGGTGGCCGAGCGAGGCGCCGGCCGCGTTGGCGAGGGCGTCGGCGTTGGTCGCCGCCTGCCACTGGAAGGCGACGATGCGCGCTTCGCGGGCCAGCTGGGTGGTGGTCAACTGCACCAGCTGCGTGCGCAATCGCTGGCCGCTCAACGCCACGGCCACGATCAGGAACACGCCGACAATAAGCAGCGCGCCCAACAACAGGCGCTGCGCCAATTTCATGCCGTAAGTCTAGCGATCGCCGGCGGCGCCACGTTGCATGCGATACCCGAATCCGCGCACAGTCTCGATGAGGTCCCCGGCGGCTCCGAGCTTCGAACGCAGGCGCTGCACGTGCATGTCCACCGTGCGGGTCTGGATGTCCGGCGCGGACTCCCAAACGGTTTCCAGGAGCTGAGCGCGGCTCTGTACCCGTCCGCGGCGGTCCGCCAGTGTGAGGAGCAGCTTGTACTCGGTTGCTGTGAGGTCGATCGGGTCGCCATCGACCAGCACCGTGTGCGCGTCCTTGTCGATTTCCAGCGGGCCGGCGCTGAGCACGTTGCGCGCCGTGGCCGGCGTGGCGCGCGCCCGGCGAAGGATGTTGCGGACGCGGAGCACGAGCTCTTGCGGACTGAACGGTTTGACGAGGTAGTCGTCCGCGCCGAGTGAGAGGCCCTGCACGCGATCAGGTTCTTCGCGGCGCGCGGTGAGCATGAGCACCGGTGTGTCCGACAATGCGCGGTCGGCGCGAACCTTCTCGAGAACCTGGAAGCCAGAGAGCTCCGGCAGCATGAGGTCCAGGACAATGAGCGCCGGCTGCTCTTCGCGAGCCGCCTTGAGGGCTTCTGCGCCGTTGGCCGAGGTCGACACGCGGTATCCTGCGCGCGCGAGGTGGTACGCCACGAGCGCCACGATGTCCGGTTCGTCATCAACGACCAGGATCCGGTCGCCCGTTACGGGTGCAACGACTTTTTGAGTCACGCCGATCTCGCCACGAAGTTGTATCACGCGCGTGAAAATGCCGGGCGCGAGCCGAGGCCTACGCCATGAATCTGTTACAATCGTGTAACGTTTGCCGAAACCGGCCTGCGTGGAGCGTTTACAGCGCGGGACACCGGATTGCCGGCGCAATGCCCGGACGCCCAGCACCCGCCCAGCCAGATTTTGCCCGCCCCGTGACTACTCGCCTTAAAGACCTTTAAGGTGCATATTTCCCCTTCCGAGATTTGCCGCCTTGGGCTGCGAAGTGAAACCTCGAGGGATGATCGATGGTCACCAGGGCCAGGCTGCTGTCAGGGTTGGCGATCACGATGGCGTTCCTCGCCGCCTGCGAGTCGTCCACGGAGATCAACCCGACCAAGATCTACGCCGGCTTCCTCAATGGCGCCAACCCACGGCCCACCCCCTCGTCATCGACGGCGACTGGCCAAGCCGTGGTTATCGTGACACCGGGCCTGGAGTTGTCCTTCAACGTGACCTGGGTCGGTCTCACGGGTGCGCCGATCGCGGCAAGTATCCACGGACCGGCAGATGAAAACAGTGCGGCGGGCGTACTGGTCGATTTCTCCAAGCTTCCCGCGGGTTCCACCAAGCAAGTCACGGACTTTCAGGCTGACGGCTCGGCCAGCGGCAACATGAATGTGACACCGGGCGCCGTGGTCACCCCGACCGTGTCTGCTGATTCCCTGATGACGCTCATGAACGCCGGGCTGCTGTACGTGTGCATCCGTACCGCGACGCACCCCACCGGCGAAATCAGGGCCCAGCTCAGGAAACAGTAGTCGGATCGGGAGAGGCAACTCCGGACGCGTCCACTAACGGGACTCCTGGTTGTCCAGCCACCCGTCCTTGAGGTTAATGATCCGGTGGCCGTACTTGGCGTTCTCTGCTGAGTGAGTCACCTGGATGATCGTGGTGCCGTTCTGGTTGAGCTTGGTGAACAGTTCCATGATCTCGCGAGCCTGTGACGAGTGCAGGTTGCCGGTGGGCTCATCCGCGAGAATCAGGCGCGGTTGCGCGATCATCGCGCGGGCGACGGCGACGAGCTGCTGCTGACCGCCGGAAAGCTGGCGCGGGAAGAGATCCTTCTTCGCCACCATGCCGAACTTGTCCAGCGCGTCGGCGACGAGTGCTTCGCGCTCTGACTTCTTCACGTTCCGGTACGACAGCGGGATATCGAGGTTTTCCGCGACGGTCAGGTCGTCAATCAGGTGGTACTGCTGGAAGACGAAGCCGACGTGCTGCTTGTTGAGCGAGACGCGGTCCTTGGCGTTCAGGCGGTGCACGGCTTCGCCGAGGAACGAGTACTCGCCCGTCCATTGGTGATCGAGCATGCCGAGGATGGCGAGGAGCGTCGACTTGCCGGCGCCCGACGGTCCCATGATCGACACAAATTCGCCCGGCTGAATGTCGAACGTCACACGCCGGAGAACATACGTCTTGCCCGCGGGCGTCTCGAAAACCTTCTCGAGGCCCTTCACGCTGACGAGTGAGACGCCCGGCGGCGGCGCCGCGGGCGCCTTGATGGTCGAGTCTTTGGTTCCGAAGCCGAACATGGTGATTTGCAGTGGGTGCCGCTCGGCACCCTGTTGGATTCGTGAGGTGTCCTCGTGAGGCTAAGACTTCGCGCTCAGACCCTGGCCCTTCACCTCTTTGACGACGCGGCCGTCAAAGAGATGGATCTCGCGATCAGCGTGCGCCGAGTAGCGCGGATCGTGCGTGACCATGCAGATGGTGGCGCCGCCGCGATGCAGATCGCGAAGCAATTCCATCACCGCTTCGCCGTTCACGGAGTCGAGGTTTCCCGTCGGCTCGTCCGCCAGCAGGATGAGCGGATCGCCGGCAACCGCGCGGGCCACGGCGACGCGCTGCTGCTGACCGCCGGAAAGCTGCGCCGGGTAATGCTTCATGCGATGCGTCATGCCCACCTTCTCGAGCGCTTCGCCCACGCGCTTCTTCCGCTCGGCGGCGCTGAGGCCGCGGTACGTGAGCGGCAGTTCGACATTCTCGTAGACCGTCAGGTCGCCGATCAGGTTGAACGCTTGGAAGATGAAGCCGATCTGGCGGTTGCGGATGCGGGCGCGCTCAGCGGCTGATAGGCGCGCGACCGGCTCGTTGGCCAGCGTGTACTCGCCGTCCGAAGGCGTGTCGAGCAGACCCAGCAGCGAGAGCAAAGTCGTCTTGCCGCAGCCGGACGGACCCGAGATGGCGACGTACTCGCCGTTCTGGATTTCGAGGTGCACTTCCTGAAGCGCATGGGTCTCCACCTCGTCGGTGTAGAACACCTTCTTGATGCCGTTCAGGTGGATGAGCGCTTTGCCGGTGGCCGGACTGGTCATGGTTTTCTCGATGGTGACAAGTGACTGGGTGACTCCGAGCGGACCTATCTCTTCAGGCGAACTCGCTGGACAGCGTCCCATTGCGACATGTCCGAGATGATGATTACGTCGCCGATGCTGAGGCCGTTCTGTACTTCCACAGTGTTCACGGATGCGCGGCCGAGCTTCACGTTCACGCGCGTGGCCTCGGTGCCGTCGTCGCTGATCTTGAAGATTCCGACGGTGCTTTCCGGGGAGCCGTAGGCGGGACGTCCCACGTGCAGCACGTCGGGCAGGCGCTCGAGTTCGATGGTGCCATCGACACTCATGTCGGCGCGGGCGCCGCGCGGCAGATCCGCGTCGATAGCGATTTCCACCGTGACGGTGCCGCCCTGCGACGCGGGATCGATGCGCATCACGTGACCCGGAACGATGCCGCTGCGCGTATCGATGGTCGCCTTCTGGCCAACGGCGATATCCTTGGCCTGCGTTTCGGGGACGCGAATGATCGCCTTGAGCCTGCCCGGTTGCGCGACGCGCGCGAGCTCCATGCCCGGGTTCACCCACTGGCCCAGTTCGAGCGTCGCGCCGCCGATGGGGCCCAGACTCTGGAGCACGCCGGCCTCGCCCGCGACAACGCGCATCGATCGCACCTTCTTCTGCTGCTCGCGGGCAATGGCGCCCATGCGATCGAGCTGCTCGAGGTTGAGCCGGATCTGTTCACGCGACGACGTGTCCATCTCCGCCAAGCGCTGCATCTCGAGTTGCTGGCGACGCTGCAATTCCGCGACGCGGTCGCGTGCTGCCGCCAACTCGTTGGCCATTGCGAGCTTTCTGCCATTCAACTCTTCCTGGACCCGCAGGTTGCGGACTGCTTCCTCTGCCTGGGTACGCAGTGACGCGATGGTGCCTTCCTGCGACATGCGTTGCTGCTGCATGTTGGTGCGGAGCGACGCCAGCGAGCTGCGTGCCTGCGACACGGCCTGTTCCGCTTGAAGCGCCTGGAGCTCGACGTCCGTGTTGCTCAACTCGACCAGCAGGGTGCCGGGCGTCACGCTGACCCCGGCCCGAACCGGGAGCGTCTCGATGCGTCCGGCGGTAACGGCGGCGATGATGCGAATGTGCTCGGGTACGAGCGTGCCGCCCGCGCGCACCTCACGGACGAGTTCACCGCGTTTGACCGAGTCAACCCAGAGCGTCGCGAACTCAACGCCCGGCGCCGCTGGCTTCAGGCTGCCGACCGCCATCGACACCACGGCGATGGCAATAACGCCAACGGCCCACAGGATGTACTGCTTCTTCTTTGACGGAGGTGCTCTCTTTATGTCCACGATTACTGATTGAGTGCGAGTGCTGGCGTGGCAATGGGGTGCCTGCGACGCCTGGTAAGACAGCTGCACCAATAGAAAGGACGATACCATTTTCTTGACTGGACGTAAGCTATTGCAAAGCATTGACTTGCAATAGCGACACCCAGGTCCGATCGCTCGTCGCAGGTAAAGCGAAGTGAACCATAAAGTGCCCAGACATTGACCAGCAGGCCGGAACTGCCGAACCTGTTGTGGTTACCAGACGTAGGACACCGACTGCGGAGTTTCAACGAATGTTCAAACGGATTGCACTCCTTTTCGCGCCGGTCTTGTCGCTCGCGGTGAGCGCCGCCAACGCGCAACTCGTGAACGGAAAGTGGCAGGCGCCCGCAAAGGCTTCCGGCTCAGCCGGGGCCACCGCGCCGCGTCAGGGCACGGAAGTGCGACGTGAACCCGCGACGGCCTCACAGCAACCGAACAACGGCGTCGTTCCCATCCGTGTCATTCACGCGGTGCTTATGTCGGACGGAAGCGTCCAGGCGGACTTTGGCGTCGGTCTGGAGCCAGTGTCGCGTTCGTGCGGCGGCGACTTCAGGTACACGCCGCTGCGCATCATCGGTTCGCTTCCGGATCTTCCCGGAATGCAGCCGGTCCCTGGAATGCAGCCAGCGCCAGCGCCGCAGACGGAATCGGCGAAGGCGCTGCCGTCCAGCCAGGCTCGCGCCGCCGCGAATCAGGCGGCCAAGGCATCCTGTCATTTGCGCGACGCGAATGGCCGGTTCTTCGCGACGCGATAGCCATTGAAATCATCTGACGTTTGGGTGCGCGCCGTTCACGTCGGCGCGCTGGTGGTTGTGCTGTCGGCGGTTGGATCGTTGCGCGGCGTTGCGCAGGACACTTCGGCCGCGGCGCCGAAGAAGCCGCTCCGGGTGTGCGCCGGCGGAGACGTAACGCTCGGGACGAATCTCGACACGACCTGGGCGAGGTTGGGCGCGAGCCGCCTGCGTCGTGAATTCGGGATTTCGGCGACGCCCGCGGCATTGCTCGCGCCGTTGCGTCCAGTGTTCGCGAACGCGGACGTCGTTCTCGTGAACGTCGAGATGGCGATCGGCGAAGGCCGTGTCGCGAAATCCAAGTGCGGCCCACGGTCGCGGAACTGCTACGCGTTTCGCGCGCCGGTGAGTGCAGCCGCGGCGATTCGTGACCTCGGCACCGGCGCAGCTCGTGTGGTAGGCAACGTGGCGAACAACCACGCGCGTGACGCCGGCGATGACGGGGTTCCCGTCACCGTCCGTCATCTCAGGCAGGCGGGCGTCCTCGTCACCGGCATGGACACGCTCGCGACGCCAGTGGCGCTGGCGAGCGGCGACACGATCGGCGTCCTGGGCTTCTACACGTCCGAAGCGACGCCCGATCTTCGCGACACGGCCGCCGTGCGGCGCCACGTGACGCGCGCGGCGGTGCGCTACTCGGCGGTGATCGTGACGGCGCACCAAGGGGCCGAGGGTGCAGCTGCTCAGCGGACGAAAGATTCCATCGAGTACTTCCTGGAGTCGCGCATTGATCGAGGCAATCCGGTCGCATTTGCGCGAGCAGCACTGTCGGCCGGCGCCGCGCTTGTAGTGAACCACGGGCCCCACGTCCTGCGCGCGGGCGAATGGGTCGGCGACCGGCTCGCGCTGTACTCGCTCGGCAACCTGGTCACGTACGGTCCGTTCAACAATTCGGAGCCGCTGAACCGTGGCGCCGTCGCGTGCGCCGACGTTGTTGCCGGCAAGGTTGTGAGTGCCAGCCTGCGTCCGACCGTGCAGCGCGCGGCCGGCGTCGTCGCCGCGGACGCGAGTGGCCGCGCGCTCAAGTTGATCGATTCGCTCAGCGCCTTGGACTTTCCCGCGACCGGCGTCCGGGTTCTGCCGACGGGCGAAATCGGCAGACGACCGTAGGAAGGAGGAAGGAGGAAGGAGGAAGGAGGAAGGAGGAAGGAAAAGAAAAAGGCGGAGGGAGCAGGGCTCCTTCCGCCTTCCTCCTTCCTCCTTCCTCCTTCCTCCTTCCTGCAGTTAGCTATTTCGGATTGAGCGCCTTCTCGATCCGGGCCGACGCACCCATCAGGTGCACCTGCGTTGAGCGATCCGTTGCACCCGGCGTCGCCCGCTTGATCTCGTCATTCAACGTCATCAGCTGAGCCCGGATGTGTGACTTCGCATCCTCGGACAGCGGAGCCGGGGCAACGGCACCACCAAAGCCGCCACCACCGCCGCCAGCCGCGGCCGGTGCTGCCGGCGGCGGATTCAGCTTGCGATCGAGCGTCGTGATGTAGTCGTTCTGCAACTCGCGACGGAACACGTCGATCGGACGGTTCGCCGCGAGCTCCTCCCACACGCCCTTGCGCACGTCGTCGAGCATCGTGCCGAGCATGTAGACGGAGTTCTTGTCCGCCGCGGTTCCTTCCCACTCCAGCAGGCGGTTCATGCGCTGGTCGTCCAGGATCTGGTTGAGCGAACGCGACTGCGCGCCGTTGACGCGGGTGATCATGCCTATCGCTTCCACTCGCGCGCCGATTTCCGGTTTGATGAGGTACGTCGGCGTGCGGAACACGTTCTCGTTCAGGAACTTCACTGCGTCTGACTGACGCGCCTTGGAAATCGGCACATAGACCGGACCCGGCTGGCTGCCCGTCTTGTATTGCACCACGCCGCCTGCCACCAGCGTGGCGACGTGCGCCGCCTCGTTGGACCACTGGCCCACAGTGCGGTTGTACAGCTCGAGCAGGTCGTCGTTGTCGTCCAGCGGGGACATGGCAATGCCCGGCAGGTAGCTCATCACACGCTGGATGTTCTTGAAGCCGAGTCCGCTGGACTTCACGGGATCGGAGTCGCCGACGGCTTCGCTCTGAGTGCCCACGCCGCCGAACGCGTTGTTGGCGGAGAAGCGGTACCACGGCACCGTGTCCTGAATACGCGACCAGGCGTTCAGCGTGGTGCGTTCGTCGTCCGACGTCTTCACGTTCGGGATCGGCTTGTACCCCCACATGATGGCGTACTTGTCGTACGGTCCAACGGTGGGCAACAAGTA
>JANNRQ010000003.1:0-2577 GCA_031401495.1 Gemmatimonadota bacterium | reverse complement strand
TGCTGGCCATGAAGAAGGTGCAGGAGTCACTGAGTGGTCGCGCATCGTATGTATCACTCTGGCCACTCACGCGCGGCGAGCGCGCGGGATTTGGCCGAGCCGGTGAATGGTCAGCATTGTTCGACACGCCGGTTGCAAAGTGGCGCGAACTGCTGGAGTCCACGACCGGTCACGAACCGGCCGATTGGCGCGAGACGGTACGTCACAGCCACTATCCGCCTGTCGCGGTCGGCGGCATGACCGTCGAGCAACAGGCCGACTGGCTGCAAGGATACCTCGAGACATTTCTCGCGCGTGATGTCGCAGAGTTGTCTGCCGTAAGCAAACCGCTCGACTTGCTGCGTCTCATGCGGGCCGCATGCACGTCGCTAGGGCAACAAGAACACCAGGCGGCGTGGGCGCAGACAACCGGCTTGCCAACGTCGACCGTGTCCCGATGGACCGATCTGTTGTCCATCGCCTATCAGCTCATTCGCGTGCCGGCCTACAGCGTGAATCGAACCAGTCGCCTCACTCGCAAGCCGCGGCTCTATTGGTCGGACACCGCAATGGCGATGCATCTGGCGGGCTATCCGGCTCCGACCGGTGCGCATCTCGAGAACATGATTCTGGCAGACTTGCAGGCGTGGTGCAGCAGTCAATCACAGCGTCCAGTCGTACATCATTGGCGCACCGCGGCCCAGCGCGAAGTTGACTTCGTGGTGGAACTGCCCAACGGAGCCGTTCTGCCGATTGAAGTCAAAGCGACATCTTCGCCAGGCGTGGGTGATACGGCGGGGCTCCGCGCGTTCCTCGATGAGTACGCCGACATTGCGGTTGGTGGATTGTTGCTGCACGGCGGGACGGATATCAGCACGCTCGGTCGCGGAATTGTTGCGGCGCCATGGTGGCGCGTGCTGTGATTCTGGGAACTGCGCGACGTGAGCGCTCAGCAACCACCGAGTCTGAGTCCTCGCTCGGCTCGGCCCCAATGTGTACAGGCCGACCGGTCAGTGGGTATGATATATTGTCATACTAGGAGATTGCATGGCAAAAACGAAAGTGGCGGTCACGCTCGATACGCGCACGTTGCGGCGCGTCGATCGCCTAGTGCGAGACGAGCGCTATCCGAATCGGAGTCAGGCCATCGAGGCGGCCGTGAACGGGCAGTTGGATCGCCTCGAACACCGCCGCCTGGCCGAAGAATGCGCCAAGCTCGATCCCGCGGCGGAGCAAGCACTGGCCGATGAAGGACTCGGCGTCGACGAGGGATCGTGGCCGGAATACTGAGGGGTGAAGATCAGCCAGATCCGCACGCTGTCCGTCGAACGCATTGGCAAGCGAATGGGCACGGTGTCACCTGAAGAATTGGATCAGGTGCTTGAAGGGCTCAACGAGATTATTGGTGCTTAGCCGTCTTATTCTTCACTGAGCACCAACGGGCCCCGAAGGTGAGCCAGACGATGGTCACGCCTCCGCGCGCTTACGCGAGCACGCAGTCCGTTTGCGGAAAATCGTCGCCGATACAGAGCAGCGGCTCACCGGCCACCACGGAGATCGCGTACGACAGGCAGTCGCCGAAGTTGAGCGCCGCCGCGTGGCGGCCCTTGCCGAACCGCAGCCACGCGTCCATCGCGACACCGAAATGCGCCTCGGTGACATCCACCACAGCGATGCCGCTCTCCTGTAGCAGACGGGCCAGGAGTCCGCGGGCGTCGTCGTTCAGTCGTGCCGACAGAACGATCCCGGTTTCGAGCAGCGTCGCCGCACCGATAGCCAGAGACGATGCGTCACGCATGCGACGCAGCAGGTCTTGAGCCTCAGGTTCCTGAAGCACGATGGCGACCAACGCTGAGCTGTCGATGATCACGCGCCGTCTGGTCCGTAGCCGAGGATCTGCTCCTCCTCCGCTTTGCTGAGTCGCGTGCCGCGCACGGAAGCGGGAATGGCGGGCCAGATTTCGCGTTCGAGCAATCGGCGCAGCCGCTCGGCGGGATTGACTTGGGCGGCTCGGCGCGCGAGGCGGTCTCGCCGCTCCTCCAGCGACCGGCGAATGGCCTCTGTCTTGGTTTCGCCGGTCAGGGCGGCCACCTCGTCGAGGAGCCGTTCTACCCGTTCGTTCTTGATATTGACGGCCATCGTGCCTCCACGAGATACAGTAGTACAGAAAAAATAGTCAATTAAAGAATTGGAAGCAAGGCGATAGGGAGGTCGGCCCTGCGCCCGCTCACCGCGGCCGCCCCCCGTTGGGCGACGTGAACAGCGCCACATCCAGGCCCGCTTTGCGCACGAGGGCCGCGAAGCGCGGGCTGGCGCGGACGGGATCGTAGTAGCGACTGCCCAGCGGGGAGATCACGCCGAGGAGGCCCCGTCGCTCATTTACCTCCATCGCCGTCAACGCCTGCGCCGTATCGCCGAGCGCGAACCACGCGGGGGTCCACAAGGCTACACCTCTGTCGCGACCGGCAAAGCGGGCGCGCTGTTGCGCGAGCACCGTCGCCGCGCGCGCGGGGTCGCCGGACTTCGCGATGACCGCAATGGCCATCGCACTGTTGCCTGCGTCCGTTGACAGACGGAGCACCACCTCGGCGCGCCGGC
>JANNRQ010000002.1:0-15753 GCA_031401495.1 Gemmatimonadota bacterium | reverse complement strand
CGGAGATCATGCTCTGCCGAACAACACGGCGAGGTTGCGGTTCAACTCGCCTTCAAAGTTCGACGCCAGAACCGGGTCCTGCGACACCGGCGGCGGCGTTGCGGCCGCCAGGCGCGCCTTGAACTCGTCGTAGAAGACACGAACGAGTCCGAGCGAACTCTCCCGATCGAACACCGTCAGAAAAATGTATGGCCCGCGCGCTGTTTGTGCTTCCGCCAGGAAATACTGCGGCTCGCCTCCCGCGTGCAACGCCGAGAACTTCTTGCCGTTGAGGAGCTTGCCCATCTCGCCGCTCGACGCAAAGATCGCGGCCGCCAGCGCGCACGCCGACATCACATCGAGCGCCCGCGTGAAGCCGTACTGCGCCATGACTTGGCCGCTGGGGAGCAACAACAGCGCCAACCGCACGCCAGCGTCCTTCACGAACCAGCGGAGCGGCTCCTCCACCCAGGGCTCAACCGACGTCGTGATCACGTCATTTGCTCCGTGACCTTTCGCATTTCGATGCGAATCAGGCCGACATTGGCGTCGCGCTCGGCGACGACCACGAGGATCAACTCGTGGCCGCCCAGGATGCACAGTCGCCCGTCGTCCGCTTCGAGTTGCATGAAGCCCGTCCCGCCCAGGCCGGCCGCGCCCGCGGACTGGCGCGCCTTGCGATACAACGACGCGGACAGCGCCGCGACGCGGTTGCCGTCCTGTCCGAACTGGAGATTCGAATCCACCGCGATGCCGTCCTCAGCCACGACCACCAGGCACGCGGACACGCCGCGCAGCCGCGTGAGCCCGTCAAGGATCTGCGTGAACGGCGTGCTCATGACGCCCCCACGGCGAGCCAGTCCCGAGTGCGCTGCAGGCACTTGCCGAGGACGCGCTTCAGGAGTCCCAGCGGTGTGTCCGGCACGGCGGCGACGACGATCAGGCCGCCCTCGTCGAGCGCGCCCTGAGCGGGCGCAGGTGACAGCCCGACGACAGCGGCCTCCGTCTCGAACACGATGGACCGCCACTGCCCAATGCGCAGGTGCTCCGTCGCGCGAGCGGCTTCTCCCGACACGCCAGACAGACTGGCGCCGATTTCGTGCGCGACGTCAGTGCCGTCGGCATCGTAGTACGCGCCGGCCACCACCAAGCCGTCCTTGTCGACGCACATCGCTGCCTGATCCGACGCGAGGATGTCGGCGTACAGGCGCCGCGGATCACCGACGAGTGCCGCCAACGACTGCGTCGCCACCGACTTCCGGACCGTCGCGATCGCCGATGAGATTGCCTCGTCCGCGTCCGTCGCCTGCGCCTGCGCCTGCATCAACAATTGCTCCGCCTCCTCGTGACGACCCTGCTGAAAGCGGATGAACGCCATGCCCTTGATCGCGCCCACGTGGCCGGGGTGCAACCGGGCGACCATATCCCACTCGTCGAACGCGGACTGCAGGTCCCCCAGGTCCGCCATGATGCGCGCGAGCACGTCGTGCGCCTCCGCGTTGTGCGGATGACGCTGCAGGCCGCGAATCACGAACTTTTGCGCCATTTGCAGGTCGCCCTGCTGTCGGAGCGTGTCGGCCAGCGGAATGAACACGAGGCTCGAAGGATCGCGCGCCAGTTCGTCGCTCCAGCCGCGAATATGGTCAGCCACCGTCCGCCTCCAGTGCGCCGAGCAACTTGCCTAAGGCGTCCAGCGCGGACTTCACGCGCGCCGCGGCGTCATGGTTCGGCGCCATCTGCAGAAACCTCTCCAGCGTGGTGCGGGCACTGCGCAGGTCACCGACCCGCACGAGCGCGAAGCCAAGCTCGAGACACACCCGCGCATCACCGGCATCGCGCGACGCGGCCTGCCGCAGCTCGGCGACTGCGTCCGCCGGGCGACCCGCCGCGATGAGTGAGCGGGCGGATGCGAGCGCCGGATTCTCCACCGTCGCGAGCGACGGAATTGTCGTACTCAGGCGGCGCTGCCGGATCTCCACGACGCCAGTCGTCGCCAGGCCATACACCACTTTCGCGACATCGAATTCGTCGCGGTTGAGCTCGCCCGCGATGGCCCGCAGGTCGCGCGCGCCGTCGATCATCGTCAGCACTTCCCATTCGTTCGGCCGGAGGTCCAGTTGCGACTCATGGCCCTCCGGAGCGGACGCGAGGGCCGGAATCACGGTGAGGTTGGGCACCTTGTCAGCGATGCGCGACCACTCGTCGATCCGGCGCGCGCTCTCCATGAGCAGTGATTCCGTCGCGACCGAAATGCGCGACTCCTTGCCCACCTCGTCGATGGCGCGCTCCTCGAAGGAGAAGAAGCCGTCGCGCCACGCCATCAGGTCGAAGACGACTGTCTCCAGGCGCGTGCGCACCATCCGTTCCAGTTCGTGCCCGGACACGACGCCCGCGTCGATGAAAATGCTACTCAGGCTGGCGCCGTTGCCAAGATCGGACGCGAGTGTGCGCGCATGCTCGAGTTCGTCCTTGGTGATCTTGCCCGCTTCGACGAGGAGTTCCTCCGGCGACGACGCCTGGCTCACCAGCAGGGCATGCACAACCTTGCCGCCATCGAAGAAGACGTGCGCTTCATCATCGCGCACCGGGGACGTTACGCGCAACATCCCCGTCTTCCGGCTCATGTCCAGCAACTGGAAGACGTCTTGGATCCCGAATTCGCGGAGCGGGCCTTCGACTGGCATGGCTTACCCCGTCTGCTTCGCGAAACGCCGGCCAAGATCGGTGGCCGACTTGATGTCACGCCGTGCCTTGCGCGCGTACTCGGTTGACGGCGCCATGTCGACGACGCGCTGGAAACGCTCGACGGCTTCTCGGTAGCGCTCCAGCTCGACCAGGATCGCGCCCTCGTAGTACAGTGCGCCGATGTGGTCCGGATCGAATCGCAGCACGCGCCGGAACGCAATGTTCGCGTCGTCACGCTTACCGAGTTCCAGCAGCGCCTCGCCGAGTGCGATGAGGCCCTCAAAGTGGTACAGATCGCGCTGGAGCAGGTCGATCAGCAGCGGCATCGCGTCATCGGGCCGACCCACTCGGCGCAACAGTCTCGCGAGCGCCAGCGTCGCCTCGGCGTAGGTCGGCACGGCGTCCAATGCCAACAACAACTCGCGCTCGGCATCGAGCCACAAGCTCCGCTCCATCAGCACGTTCGCGAGCTGGAAGCGCGCGATGGCGTACTGCGGGTCGATCTGCAGCGCGTTGCGGTACGCGGTGATCGCCGCGTCGGTATCCCGCAACTTCCAGGCGAGGTCGCCGATATGGCGTTGCACGTCCGCGCGCGTCGGCGCGGCGCGGCGCGCCAGCTCGAGCGCAGCCAATCCGCCGCGCGGGTCACCGGCGTCACCGCGCGCGGACGCCACGAGCATCAGGCAGTCCACGTCGCCCGGCGCCATTGGCATCAACAATTCGGCGACGTGACGCGCCTCCATAGCGCGGCCGAGCCTGAGCAGCGCGGTGGCTTCGCCCTTCATGGCCGGGATGTCGCTCGATGCCTCGCGCCGGACTTCGCGGTAGCGCTCCAGCGCCTCACCCCACAGTCCGCGGCGTGAAAAGACGTCCCCGAGCAACGTGCCGCCCCGGATGCGATCCGCGCCCAGTGCCATCGCGCGAGTCACTTCACTTTGCGCCCGCTCCACGAGTCCCTTGGACAGGAAATCCGTGGCCGCTGCGTAGGCGTTGCTGCCGACTGGGACCTTCGACGGCGGCTGCGCCGTATGCCCGAGCTCCTTGAAGAGCGCGTCGAGCGTGCCGGGCTCGAACGCAAAGTCCTCCACCGCGTCGACGCGTCGCTCTTGTCCCAGGTCGGGCTGGATGGAGAGGTCGGGATCCTCGTACTGCAGATCGATCGCGAGCTCCAGCTTCTGAGCCACATAGTACGGCTCGATCTCGATGGCGAGCTTGGTCTCGCGCAGCGCACCATCGAAATCGCCGAGATTCGAGAGCGCGAAGCTCAGGTTGTAGTGCGCTTCGGCGTACTTCGGTCGCGCCTGGATGGCGCGCGCGTAGGCGCTCTTGGCTTCCTGGAACTTCTTGAGTTCGGCGAGCACCAGGCCCACGCCGTTCCACGCCACCGGATTCTCGGGTTCCGTGGCCAGAACCACGCGGAACGCCTCCAGCGCCTGCGGGAAACGCTTCGACTTGTACGTCAGCAATGCCTGATTCAGCCGCGCCTTGGCGAATGCCGGCTGTGCGTCGATGGCGCGCTGGAAGGACTCGCTCGCGCGCGCGGGATCGCCAGCATGGTACTGCGCCACACCGAGGTTGTTGTGCGACAGGGCGTACGACCCGTCGCTGGCAATCGCCGCGGAGTAGCTGGCCTGGGCCTCCGCGTATTTGCCCGACTGATGCAGCGCGACGCCGCGTTCGTTGAGCAGCTTGGGGCTGTCCGGCTGCCGGACGAGCAGGCCGTCGTACAGCCGCAGCGCTTCCGCCGTGTCGCGTCGCAACAAAAGGACTTCCGCCATGGCCTGCTCCACCAGGTCACGGTCCTCGCCGCCCTTCAACGCCAGTTCGTACTCGCGCAGGGCCTCGGCGTAGTACGCCTTCTTCCGGAACGCCAAGCCGAGGTTGTAGTGCGTCAGCGTCGATTCGCGTGACACCTCCATCGGCGCCTCGCGCTGCGCGGCCTCGATGTACTTCTCTCGCGCCTGCGTGATGGCGAGATTGGGCGCGGCGGTCGACAATGCCGGGTTGAGCTGCAAGGCGCGCTCCGTCGCTGCGCGCGCTTCGTCGTGCCGGCCGACGTCGCCAAGCACGAAGCCCATCAGGTAGAGCGCTTCGTGATTCGCGGGATTGAGTTCGAGCGCGCGTTCCAGGTGCGTCAACGCTTCCTCGTTGAGGCCGCGCCCGTACGCGACTTCGCCGAGGTAGAAGTGAACGAGGGGGCTTTCCGGATCCGCAGCGAGCGCCGCGTCGAACGCCTGCGCCGATGCTTCGACATTTCCCATCGCCTTTGCGGCGAGCCCAAGCTGGATCAGCGCGCCAAGGTCGCCCGGATGGTACCGCAGCAATTCGGAGAACTCCTCAACGGCCTGCCCGTGCTGGCCGAGCAATGCGAGGGTGCGCCCCAATTCCCATCGCGAGGAGTGGTCGCTGGGCGCCTGGCGCAGCGTGTCGCGTAGCTCAGCAACGCGCGCGACCGCCCGTCCGCTGTTGAGATAGGCGATCTCGAGGTTGGCCTGCGCCACCTCCATGCGCGGGTCCAGCTCAAGCGCACGCTGGAGCGCGGTGACCGCCTCGTCGAGCAGGCCCTTGTTGTAGTACAAGACGCCGAGGTTGTTGTGCGCACTGGCGTCGTTCGGGTTGATGCGGCGCGCAAAGGAACGCAGCACGTCCCGGTCGCGTTGGGACGCCATGCTGCGAGGCGTTCCAGCGCCGGGCGTACCCCCGCCAGCGGCAGCCGCCTCCGGGCGGAGACGCTGCGGTTCAGACATTCCTGACAACGAGCATCAAAGTCATTGGATGGTTGATGCAGAATTCGCCCGCACAACGGGATCGAGAATCGGGGCAAATCCGCATCTAATAATGACGATTCTGTAGGCCGAATGTCCCGTGCCAGCAACGCTTTACGATTACGATGTCGTCAGCGATTGCGATGCCGTCAGGAACGCGCGCGGCGCTGGACGACGTGCGTGCGCTGCCCTACGCGCGAAAGAATCCCAGCGTCGTGAGTGGGTCGGGATCAGAGTCGGCCAGCGCGCCGTTGGCGGCGCGCACCAGCGACTGGCGGAGGTCCGCCGGAAGCGGGGATCGCAGCTCCATTTCCTTGTCCGTCACGGGGTGCGTGAACCGCAGCCACGCCGCGTGGAGAAAGTGCCGCTTGGGCGGCAGCGCAACGAGCTTGCGACCACCGCCGCCCCCGTACGTATCGTCGCCTACGGCCGGATGCCCGATGGATGAGAGGTGCACCCGAATCTGGTGTGTGCGACCCGAGTGCAGATGCGCGCGCAGCAGGTCTCCGGCGTCGAAGCGCGCCACACGTACAAACGTCGTCTTGGCGGCCTTGCCTGTGGCGACCACGGCCATGCGCGTGCGGTCGCGCGGGTCACGCCCCAGCGGCTTGTCGACGGCGACTTCATCGGCGGCCAAGTGACCCCAGCAGAGCGCTGCATAGCGACGCGAGATCCGCCGCTGCGCCATCGCCGCGCCCAGCACGCGGTGCGCCCGGTCCGTCTTGGCAACGAGCAGGAGGCCGGACGTCTCCTTGTCGAGTCGGTGGACGATTCCCTCCCGCCCGGGATCGCCGACGCTCGAGAGCGGCTTGCCCCTGCCTTTCAATGCGTTGACCAGCGTGCCGGTCCAGTTCCCCGGCGCCGGGTGCACCACCATGCCCGCTGGTTTGTCGATCACGAGGACGTCGTCGTCCTCGAACGCGACCTGCAACGGAATCTGTTCCGCCTCGATCTCGCGCGACGTCGTCGCCGGAATGGTGACGACGATGGCATCGCCGGTCTCGGCGCGATAGCTGGCCTTTTCACGCCGTCCGGCGACGGTCACGCAGCCGTTGGCGATCAACGTGGCCGCCTGGTTCCGTGACATGTCCAGCGTCTCGGCGACCAGCAGGTCCAACCGCGGTGCTTGCTCGGCCGCGACAAACCGCTCGACACGCTCGCCGCGTGCCGGCATGGACTCAGTCACCGGCCGTCGGCTTCGGCCGCTGCGACTGTTGCCGGTCTTCGCGCAACAGAATGATGCCGAGCATCACAGCGCCCACAGACACGCCGCTATCAGCAATGTTGAAGGTCCAGTAACGGACGCTGCCGAGGCCGATGTCGATGAAGTCCACGACGCCGCTCGCCGAGCGGATGCGGTCGTACAGGTTCCCGGCGGCGCCGCCCCATGCCAGGCCCAACGCGAGTGGCTTGAGGCGCTCTTCGGGGCCACTGCTGCGGTTGATGTTCCAGAGCACGTACAGCGCGATCGCGGCAAAGGCGCCAAAGACGTAGCGCGACCAGGGACCGACGGACATGCTGAACGCCGCGCCGGGATTGTACGCCAACGTCCATCGCACCACGTCGCCGATGACGCGCTGCGGCACGTGGAGCGTGAGGTTCTGCTCGGCGAGGTATTTCGTGACGATGTCGAGCGCGAGGACGCTGAGTGCCGCCCCCCAGAACACGCGGCCGTTGCGGCCCAAGCCGGTCATGCGAGTTGATTACCGGACTTCGCCGGACTCTCGCGGAACTTCGGCGGGCACGAGCCCCCCGCTGGCGCCGGTCTCGGCAGCGCGATCCTCGGACCAGAGCACGACGGCGAGGAGGAAGGCCCCAACACTGACCGCCATGTCGGCGACATTGAACGTGGGCCACCTCGCGTCGCGCACTCCGACGTCGATGAAGTCGATCACGCCGTGCTTGGACGTCACACGGTCCAACAAGTTCCCCATGGCGCCACCGCAGACGAGCGAAAGCGCGGCGACGCGTTGTGAGTCTCCGGTCCTGGTGGAGAGGTACAGCCTGCCAAGGATGACGAGCGCGCCGATGGTGAGAGCCATGAACAGCCAGCGGGCGTACTCTACGCCCCCGCCAAGCCCGAACGCGGCGCCCGGATTGTAGACCAGCGTCATCCGCAGCCAATGGCTGATGACTTCCACCGGCACGCGCTGCTGGTCGGCGAGCGCTTCGACCGCCGCGCGCTTGGTCGCAATGTCGACCGCGAAGATGGAGAGAACGATCGGCCAGAAGAGCCGGGCGTTCGACCGGTTACCGCTTTCCATCTTCCTCGCGTTGCTTGCACTCGATGCAGTACCGCGCGTGCGGCAGGGCGTCGAGTCGGTCATGGGCGATGTCGTTCCCGCAGTTGTGGCACTTGCCGAACGTGGCCGGCGACTTGTACAGGCGGCGCAGGGCTTGGTCGATATGCCAGAGAAAGCGGCCTTCCTGGCTGGCGAAGAGGAACGCCTTCTCCTGCTCCATGGCGTCGGTCCCTTGGTCTGCCATGTGAAATGAATACGCACTGAGGTCGCCGTCGGACGCCTGCTGGCTGGTGTTGAAGATCTCGTCGTGGTGACCGAGTTCCTTCAGCACGCGGTGCCGCTCCTCCATGAGCCGCTTTTCGAAATACTGCAGCTCCTTCTTCGGCATCGGCTTCGCCATGGCCTTCTCCTTCACGCTGACCTTGGCCTTGGCCATGGGGTTCTTGGCTCTGACCTTGGCTCTGACCTTGGCTTTGACCTTGGCTTTGACCTTGGCCTTCGCCTTCTTCTTCGCGTTCTTGGGCGCCATTATCTCGTCCGTGAAAATGCGACCCGTGCGCCGACCCCGTCGAGGTCCAGCGTTTCGGCCGCCAAAAGGTCCTGTAAACTATCGGGTTTGCCGAGAAGCTCGGTAGCCAGCACTTCACGCTTGATCCAGTCGCCGTGCCTTGACGCGGCCGCAGTGACATCAGGGTCTCCCGCAATGGCCAGCCGGACGCGGTCACTGATGGCGAGCCCAGCGTCCTTTCGCATCTTTTGGATCCGGCTGATGAGTTCGCGCGCGACGCCTTCGATCCGCAGTTCATCCGTGATGGTTGCATCTAGGGCCACGACGAAGCCACCGGATTCCTGAACGATCAACTCCCCCGACGCGCTTTTCTGAATCTCGACGTCCTCGCGCAGGAGCTCGTGCGCTTCCCCGTCGACGGAGATCGTGACGGGCTTTCCGGACTCGAACGACAGCAGTTCCGACGAACTGAGCGCAGCGACCGCGGCCGCCGCCGCCGGCGTGCTCTTGCCGAAGCGCTTGCCCAGCGAGCGGAAGTTTGCCTTGGCGCGCAGGCTCACGAGCGAATCGCTGGAGCCGGCATACGTCAGCGATTTGACATTGAGTTCCGCGAGCAGCAACGGCGACAATTCGTCGAGCAGGTGCTGGTCGCGCGCCGGCGCCACGCAGACCGCGCGCTGGAGCGGCTGACGCACCTTGATTCTGGCGTCCTCCCGGGCGGCGCGGCCGAGGGTTGCGAGCCGGCGAATGGCGTCCATGGCGTCTTCGAGCGCGCGATCGCGCGGCAGCCGGTCCTTCCGCACGAAGGGCGCGAGGTGCACGGATTCGCCGGTGAGTTCGCGGTGCATCCAGTCGGTCACGAATGGCGCGATGGGCGCAAGCAGACGACACGTGACCACGAGGAGTTCGTGCAGCGTCGCAAAGGCGGCCCGGTTGTCGTCGCCGTCCACCTCATACAAGCGATCCTTGGAGCGGCGCACGTACCAATTGGCGACTTCATCGTCCAGGAACGTGTGCAGCGCGCGCGCCGCGCTGGTGGGATCGTAGCGCTCGAGGCAGGCGTCCACGTCATCCTCGACTGCGGAGAGGCGCGACAGCATCCAGCGGTCGAAGATGGGGCGGTTGGCGGGCGCAGGGTCCTTCGCCGACGGCGCCCACCCGAAGTTCGCCATGGTGGCGAACACGCCGGTGTAGACGTTCTTGAGTTGGAGGAAAAAGCGGACGGCCTGCTCACGAATCACGCGCTCGTCGAAGTTGCGCGGAATGGACACGTCGGCAGAACTGACGAAGAAGAACCGCACGGCGTCCGCGCCGTACTCCTTCATCATGCGCCATGGGTCGACGACGTTGCCAACGTGCTTCGACATCTTCTTGCCGTTGGCGTCGCGCAGGTGGTCGTTGACGAGAACGTGCCGGTAAGGTGCAGCGCTTGAACTTGGGTCTTGGGTCTTGGGTCTCGAGTCTTGGGTCTTGCTGTTGTTGTTGGGCAGGGCGTCGCCAAGGCCCGCCGCGATCGCGAGCAATGAGTAGAACCACCCTCGCGTCTGGTCGATGCCCTCGCAGATGAAATCCGCCGGGTACTGTGATTTCACCGTGTCAGCGTTCGCGAACGGAAAGTGCCACTGCGCGAACGGCATTGCGCCCGAGTCGAACCACGCATCGATGACCTCGGGAACGCGGCGCATGGTGCCGGCGCAGGCCGCAGCCGTGCACTTCCAGTGGTACTCGTCGATGAACGGCTTGTGGGGGTCGAAGTCCGTGGGCAGCGCGCGGCCCGCATGCGTGGCGAGGTCGGCGTACGACCCGATCGCCATCGCGTGGTCCTTGTCCGCGTCGCACACCCAGAGTGGCAGCGGCGTGCCCCAATAGCGGTCGCGCGAGATGGCCCAGTCCACATTGCCATCGAGCCACGCGCCGAAGCGTCCGGTGCCTACTTCGGGCGGATGCCAGTCCACGGCGCTGTTGCGCGCCAGCATTTCGTCCCGGTACGCGGTGGTGCGCACGAACCACGAGCCGCGGGCGTAGTACAGGAGCGGAGTATGGCAGCGCCAGCAGTGCGGGTACGGGTGTGTCATGCGGCCCGCCTTCCACAGCACGCCGCGGCGCTTGAGCTCGTCGGTCAGCGGTGCGTCGGCATCCTTGAAGAACTTGCCGCCCGCCACCGGCATATCGGCCGGGAACTCGCCACGTGAATTGACAGGCTGTAGGAAAGCCAAATTATGCGCGCGTCCGGCCGCGTAGTCATCCGCACCGAACGCGGGCGCCATGTGCACAACGCCGCTCCCGTCGGCGTCCGACACGAAGTCGGCGCCGATCACGATTTCGTGTTCCGTTCCCTCTGGAAATGCCACGAAATCCAGCGGCCGCTGATACCGCCACCCCACCATGTCGGCGCCCTTCAGGCGCTTCACGACGCTCCAGCGCGACTCCCAATCAGCACCGAATACTGCCGCCAGTCGCGATTCAGCGAGGATGAGGTTTTTCTCACTCTTGCCTTGCCGATGCACTTCGACGTAGTCGAGATCTGGCTTGACGGCGAGGGCCGTGTTGCTGACCAAAGTCCACGGCGTCGTCGTCCAAACCAGGATCCGGACATTCCCGAAGTCCTTCGCCTGCTTCCCCGCGTCCGTCACGTCGAGTGCGACGTACACAGACGGATCCTCGACATCTTCATAACCCTGGGCCACCTCCTGGCTGGAGAGCGCGGTGCCGCACCGCGGGCAGTACGGCAGAATCTTGTGGCCCCGTGTCAGCAACCCCTTGCCAAAGAGGACGGCCAGCGCCCACCACACGCTCTCCACGTACTCGTTGCTGTACGTGATGTACGGGTGGTCGTAGTCCAGCCAGTACGCGATGCGCTCGCTGAGCTTCTGCCACTCGTCCTTGTACGTGAACACACTTTCGCGACAGCGGCGATTGAACTCGGCCACGCCCAGTGTCTCGATGTCCTGCTTGCCGTTGATGCCAAGCGCTTTTTCAACTTCGACTTCCACCGGCAGGCCGTGCGTGTCCCAACCGGCCTTGCGCAGCACCTGGAAGCCCTTGGCGGAACGGTGCCGGCAAAACAGATCCTTCAGCGTCCGGGAAAAGACGTGGTGGATGCCGGGCTTGCCGTTTGCCGTCGGCGGGCCGTCGTAGAACACGTACGACGGCGCCCCCTCGCGTTCGCGCAGCGTCCGCTCGAACAGCCGTTCGTCGCGCCACCGCTGCAGCATTTCCTGCTCGAGGTCGTCTGCCGGCCGGGCCGGCGGAAGCTCGGCGAAACGCCGGGTCATTCGCTCCGTGCGCGCGGAATGGCCGCGGCCGCCTCGGCCGCGCCAATCTCCGCAATCTGCCGCTCTACCATGGCCCGCAACTGGGCCAGGTAGTTGCGCCGCATGCGCTCGATGGCCGCCAGCTCGTCTTGCATCCGGCGAATCTCATGGTGCGCGTCCGCCACGATCTTTTCGCCCTGCGCCTGCGCTTCACGCAGGATCAGCGCGGACTCCCGCTCCGCCTGCTCGCGAATCTCGCCGCGCAACTGCTGCGCGTGCACCAACGCGTCGTTGAGCGCCTTGTCGCGGTCGCGAAACGCCTTGAGCTGATCGTGAAAACCCCGGGCCTTGGACTCCAGCTCCAGGTTCAGGCGCGTGAGACGCTCGAGCTCGGCGGCCACCTCGTCACGGAACTTGTCTACGTGGTCGGGATCGTAGCCGCGCAGCGTCTTGCCGAACTCGTAGCGCCGGACATCAAGCGGCGTGAGGTGGAAGCCGTCGTCGGTCATGCCGCCCTCGACCCGAACAGGATGGTGCCCAGCCGCACGATCGTCGCGCCTTCTTCGACGGCGACTTCGTAGTCACTGGACATTCCCATGGAAAGTTCCGTCGCATCGCCGTGGCCAGCCGCGCGCAGCGTCTCACGCGCGTCTCGACCTGCGGCGAACACGCGCCTGAGCTCCCCGGCCGGCGCCTCCAGCGGGGCCATGACCATGACGCCGCGCACGTGAACGCCGCTCATGCTCCTCAACCGCGCGGCCTCGCGCGCAAGCTCGCCTGGCTCGTACCCGCCCTTGGTCGCCTCGCCTGCGGTGTTCACCTGGACAAGTGCGTCAACGGCGCGGCCCGAGGAATCGCCGAGCGAATGCACGGCGTCCGCGAGAGAAGCGCGATCGAGTGATTGGAGCAAATGAAAACGAGTCAGGTGCTTCACCTTGTTTCGTTGCAGGTGGCCGATCAGGTGCCATCGGCTGTGCGACTGGCAGGCGTCCATCTTGTCCAGCGCCTCCTGGACCCGGTTCTCGCCAACGTCCTTCAAGCCCGCGTCCCATGCCGCTTTTACCGCATCCGGACCGTGAGTCTTGGTGACAGCCACGATCGTGACGGCCTGACCGAACCCGCCGCGCCGGATGGCCGCGTCGATCCGCTCCCGAACCTCCCGAACCCGGTCTGCCAGGTCGAGAAACGAAGTGAGCGCGGGCGCCATGGCACTGTCATGCACGCGCTCAAACGGCATAAGAGTCCAACCTATCGGTAGTTACAGGTCGAATCAAGCTGACTCGTGTCCCGCATGCGCGCAGCGGCCGTCAGCTGGCGCGGGCACTCGAGAAGGCCGCGAAAGTGGCTGGTCACCGGATCAATGGCGGCTCGCGTGGTCGCCCTTGGAAGCTCGCGCAACACCCAAGCCGCCCACTTCGCGGTCGAGACCGTGTCGATTCCGTGGGCACCGGCGATGTACACGACGCCAGTCGCGGTCCACGCGGATGCCAACCTCTCCCGCTCCCCCGGGAACAACGTGGATGACCCGACCACCGCGCGTCCCTGCCGACGCGCATCGTCGGCAATCAGGTTCGCTGCGCCCAGTCGTCCTTGGTACTCGCCGTTGTTGTCGGACGACAATCCGTAGCGCCGCTCCAGTTCATTGCGATACCAGCGCGTCGCAAGCAGTGGCAGCGTCACCACGGCAACATCGCGACGCACGCCGTTCACCTGCTGTGAATACCACAGCGGGTACGTGTCGTTGTCGCCCGCCACGAACAGGACGCCGCGTTGCGGCGTGCTCTCCAGCAGCGCCTCGGCCCAGCGGCGCGGTACCAGCGCTTCGGCCTCCCCTCGGCGCGACACCGCGTTCCAGTTCAGGACGATGGGAAGTGACGCCAGGAGCACGCCCACCCAGTCCGGCCTTGCCCAACGGCGTGCCAGCGCCACCGCGCCAATGCCGGCCCAGATACCCCACGCCCAGAAGCCGAAGACGAAGAAGTAGTCTCGCTCGCGCGCTTCGCGCTGCACGTCGGCGGCGAGTCCTGGAAAGCCCATCGACGGGCCCGCGCGAAGGTTGAGATACACGATCACGCCAAGCGTACCGCAGAGGAGCAGCGCCGCCACCGCCATCCATGAACGGCGATCGGTCATCCAGTGCCAGAGACCGCCGATGAACGCAAACCAAATGAAGACCGCCGTTGCCGCCGTTCGCAGTAGTGACGGCAGCACGGTTGGCCCAGTCGAGAGCGCCACCTGCCAATCCGCGTACTGACCGAGGTTCGCCACCTGCACCCACGGTGGCGCCATGCGCGGCCAAAGCGGCGCGACCGGGTATTGCCGCCGACTCACAACGGAGGCGAGTCGCTCGAGTGTGTCCGGGCTGCCCTGGTTGATTCCGGGATCGTGACCGGCACGCACGAGCATGAACAGCACCACACTGCATCCCAGGGCGACGACCATGAGCGTGGCGATGGGCATGACCGCGCGCGAAAGCGCGCTTGCATCCGTTTTCGGAATCGCGGAAAGCGCCATGACGAGCGCACCAACGCCCATCAGCCACCACGACACGCGTCCGGCGCCAAGCGCGGCGATGAACGCGCCGGTCAACAGAAGCGACGGGCGCCAGCGCGGGCCGGCATCCGACATCGTTGCCAGCGTGATCGCAACCGGCGCTGTGACCAACGCGCTCAAGTGCAGTGGTACGGCGAGCGCGATCAGGTACGCGGTGAGCAACACCCAGCGCGCATCGCGGCTCCGTCCGGCGCGGTCGCCTGCCCAGATCGCCAGCATGCCCAGGGCCAGCGACGCCGCGTACACCTCGGTCTCGGTGGCGTTGGACCACGCGGTGGACATGCCTCCCGCAGCGATCGCGGCCCCGAAGGCCATCCACGGCGCTTGTGTTCCGCGATAGACGAGCCGCGCGGTTACCCCTGCGGCCAGCGCGGTCGCAGCCGCCGACAACAGGTTCGTCGCCAGGGCGTACGGCAACGGAAGCAGCTTGGCCCACGTGTTGGCCAGCAGAATGAACAACGGCGTCCCCGGTGGATGCGGGACGCCGAGTGAATGCGCGGCGGCGATGAATTCGCCCGCGTCCCAGAACGTGACGTCCGGGGCGAGGGTGAGCGCGTACACAGCGAAGAGGACTACGGCACTGAAGATTGCCGCGTCGGGTCGCTTCACGCCGGTGAGGGCTCTGGGCCTCCCAGCAGCGGCGGCGTGCGTTTCGGTTCGACGGCCGGAGCCTTTGCGGGCGCCACCGGCTGGCCGGACGACGGCGGTTCCACGCGATCCGGCAGCGTCTCGCCGCGCGCCAGCATGTCCACTTCCTCGCGGTTCAGCGTTTCACGATCCAGGAGCGCCTTCGCAATCGAGTGCAGCAGCTCGATGTTCTCCTCGAGCACCTTCTTCGCGCGCGTGACTGCCTCTTCGATCAGGCGCTTCACTTCGGCGTCGACCAGCTGGGACGTCTGCTCGGAGACTGTGCGACGATGCTGCAGTTCGCGCCCGAGGAAGACTTCCTGTTCCTGATCACCGATGAGCACGGGACCGATGGCGTCGGAGAGCCCCCACTGGGTGACGTAGCGGCGCGCGAGCCCCGTGGCCTGCTGGATGTCGCTGGCTGCGCCGGTGGTGACGCGATCCTTGCCGAACACGATCTCCTCGGCGGCGCGACCGCCGTACATGCGAACGAGGTTGGCGAGCAACTGCTGTCGCGTCATCGACACGCGATCGTCTTCCGGTAGCACGAACGCGACGCCGAGCGCGCGTCCGCGCGGCACGATGGTGACCTTGTGCAGCGGATCGTTGCCGGGCGTCTTGAGACCGCAGATCACGTGGCCGCCCTCGTGGTACGCCGTGAGGCGGCGCTCGTCGTCTTTCATGACGAGCGACTTCCGTTCCGCGCCCAGCATCACCTTGTCCTTGGCGTCTTCGAAGTCGGCCATGAAGAGGCGGTCGTGGTTGCGTCGGACGGCGAGCAGCGCCGCTTCGTTCACGAGATTGGCGAGGTCCGCGCCCGCCATTCCCGGCGTACCACGCGCCAGCGTCGTGACGTTGACGTCGTCGGCGATGGGCTTGTTGCGCATGTGCACGCGCAGGATGCCCTCGCGGCCGCGGAGGTCTGGGGAATCGACCACGATTTGGCGGTCGAAACGGCCCGGGCGCAATAACGCCGGGTCGAGCACGTCCGGGCGGTTGGTAGCGGCAATGAGGATCACGCCCTCATTGGACTCGAAACCGTCCATCTCCACGAGCAGTTGGTTGAGCGTCTGCTCGCGCTCGTCGTGACCGCCGCCGAGCCCGGCGCCGCGATGGCGGCCGACGGCGTCGATCTCGTC
>JANNRQ010000001.1:0-2546 GCA_031401495.1 Gemmatimonadota bacterium | reverse complement strand
GTTTGAAGTGAGACTCGTCGGGGCTAGTGGATCTCGGCAGAAAGGCCAGGGGCGGTAGCTCGCCGAGGCTATCATGCGACCGCTCTGTGTTGTACCGCACACGCCACGCCCCACAGAGTTCACGGACCTCATCGAGCGTCGTGAACACCCAGGCGTTGAGAATTTCGTTCCGGTAACTGCGATTGAATCGTTCGATGTAGGCGTTCTGGTTCGGCTTGCCTGGTTGAATGAACAGCAGTTCGATGCCGTGTTGCGCGCACCACGTCCGCAGCAGCTCCGCCACGAACTCGGGCCCGTTCTCACAGCGGAGACGGCGCGGGGCCCCATGCATGGCCACCAGCTGGTCCAGCACCGCGACGACGCGCTCACTGGGAGCGATACGTCGACCTCGATCGCTAAGGCTTCGCGATTGCCCTCATCCAAGACGTTGAAGATGCGATAGCGCCGCGCGTTGTAGAGCGTGTCGCCCATGAAGTCCATCGCCTGCGTATTCCGGTCAAAGCGGCCAGCTAATCCGGTTCAATGCGGCCAGGCGTTCCCTTTCAATTCGGCCAGCGCGTCCGGTTCAATTCGGCCAGTGCGTTGGGGTGTGATAGTGCGCGCGTGGGATCGGTGAGTGTCGTTACGGGGTCGGGGGCTCGGACGCGGGGTTCGCACCGAGTTGCGCAGCGATCCTCCGGTGAGCGCGTACTTGAAGGCGGCTGGGATCGCGGTGCGCCGTCGCGGGGGTCGGACGCACGCGTGGCACCGGCAAATCCGGCCACCACGACGGCGGTGTCCACCGACTCTGCCACCAGGGCTGATCCGGCCACTGCGGATCCACCACCCGGTCGCGCGCCGACGGCCAGCGCGTGTGAGCCGTATCGTGAACTGATCTTTGACGGGGTGCGCCGGGGCCGGAACGCGATGGCCATCTGGCAGGACCTCGTCGACGGGTACGGGTTCACGGGGCGCTACGCCAGTGTGCGTCGATTCGTGCGGACACACCGCGCCGGCACGGCACCAGATCCCTGCGGCATCATAATCACGGCGCCCCCGGTGAAGAAGGGCAGGTCAACTACGGCGAGGGGCCGATGGTGTGCGATCCCGTGAGCGGGAAGTACCGACGCACGCGCCTCTTCGTCCTCACGCTCGGCTACTCGCGCAAATCGGTGCGCTTACTGACGTGGCGCTCGAGTAGTCAGCGCTGGGCTGAACTGCATGAGGAGGTCTTTCGACGACTCGGCGGCACGGTGCGCGTGATCGTCCTCGACAATCTGCGCGAGGGCGTGGTGCAGCCGGACGTGTACGATCCCGCGCTCAATCCGCTCTATCGCGATGTGCTCGCCCACTATGGCGTCGTCGCACTGCCGTGTCGCGTGCGCGATCCAGATCGCAAAGGGAAGGTGGAGTCGGGGATCGGACACACGCAAAAGACGCCGCTCCGCGGGCTGCGCTTCGAGACGCTGGAGGCGGCACAAGCGTATCTCGATCAGTGGGAGCCGCGCTGGGCCGACACGCGCATTCATGGCACCACGAAACGCCAGGTCAGTGCGATGTTTGCGGAGGAACGCCCGCACCTGGGCGCGCTGCCGCTCGAACCCTTTCGCTACTATCGCTACGGCACGCGCAGCGTCCATCTCGACGGCTGTGTCGAAGTCGAGGCCGCGTACTACAGCGTACCACCGGGCCGGATCAGTCAGCGCGTGGCGGTGCAGTGGAGCGACCTGCATGTGCGCATCCTCGATCCACGCAGTGGACAGCTGCTCCGCGAGCATCTGCGGACGCGGCGCGGGTATCATCGCGTCGAGGACGCGGATCGCCCGGCGCGCACGCCGAACCAAGACGCTCGCGCTCCTCGCCGTCGCGCGGAAGGCCGGGCCATCGATAGGCGCCGTGTGCGACCACATCCACCGCACCGAGGGCGTGCTCGCGCCGCGTCGCATCTTGGGCGTGATGGCGCTCGCGCGGAAACACGGTCCTGCGCTCACCGAAGACGCCGCGCACTTCGCACTGGTGGCGGGCGCGCCCTCGTACCGCTTCCTCAAGCGCTACCTCGAACGCGTGAAGGTCCCGGCGGGTGCGCTCAAGCAGATCGATCCCCTCATTCGTCAACTCACCCTCTACCGCGATCTCATCGATCGCCGGGCCGCTGCCTCATGAACCCTACTGAACTCGATCGCGCGCTCCGCACGCTTCGCCTCTCCGGCATGGCCGATGTGCTCGACGCGCGCCTCCGTCATGCGCAAGCCGAACGCCTCGCACCTCTCGACCTGATCGCGATGCTGGTGAACGACGAACTGCAACGCCGACAGGATCGCCTCCTCGAACGGCGTCGCGTGCAAGCCCGCTTCCTTGATCCGGCGCGCACGCTCGATGCGTTTGATTTCAGCTTCAACAAGAAGATGAATCGTGCACTCCTCTTCGAACTCGCGACCGGGCGCTTCATCACCCAGCGTGAAGACCTTTTGCTGGTCGGGCCACCGGGGAGCGGCAAGAGTCCCATTTGGCGCAGGCGCTCGGCCAGGCCGCGATTCAGCAGGGCCATCGCGTGCTCTATCGCGAGG